>NZ_KZ627135.1:290515-478017 GCF_001811075.1 Rothia sp. HMSC069C03 | reverse complement strand
GGCGCTGAGCGCCTTGAGGACGGAGCCCCCGCCCCGCGTGCCCGGTATGCGCCTCGTGCAGTATCAGCTACTCGCTTTGAGCGGATGCGGTCGCCTCGCTCGTAGCGTCTGCTTCGTCTCCGCAACCGTTATGAAGGGTCTCAGACTTGATAACAACAAACGCATTATCTTCAGAACGGCGAACAACAAAGACCCTTCGCGTTAGCTGCGGGTCCTTAAATTTCTTACCCTCAGCAGAGCGAACGTTGCTCCAGTCTTCACAGAACGTGATGGTTGCGCCGGTGTTGTATGAGACAGAACCATCGTCGTTCATGGTTCCATAGGTGACTGGATCGATGTTATTGAAGGCAATTTCGCCCTTGATAGGACCTTGGTTCTCTTCTGTGAACTTTTGAATATTCTCCACATCTTCCTTTGTGTCTTCCAGGAAGTTTTTATGCACGTATCGGAGCAGCTCTTCATCGCTCGTGTGCTCCATGCTCCCATGCAACCATGCATTCCAAATACGTCGGTACTGTTCCAACGCATCGTATGCAGCCTTGAGGGTCGCATCTGCTGCTTCCTTCGACGGGTTATCCAAATCAACGTTCGCACGAATCAGCACGGGCTCATAACCCGTCGGAGTGGGTGAAGGAGTGGGAGTTGCAGAAGCTTCCGCGCTTGCCGATTCAGCGCTCGCGGAAGTGGAAGCACTAGATTCTGCGCTGACCTGCACGCCGCCGGAACATGCGACAGGATCAGCATCATTGCCGCAGAGAGCGCGGCAATAGAAGTACGGTTGAACATCATTGTTGGTTCTTTTCTGGTGTGTGGTTGTGTAAACCGCAGAATTATCCACGCAACAACGTGTGGAATTCAGTGGAATGTTATCGGTTGATGCCATTACCCTAACATATATCCACAGAGCACAAACCCCGGCTCACTATTTGTCCATGTTGTCGAGATCCTGCTTGTTGCAGCGCAGATAAGGGATGCGGTATGTGCATCACCGCTGTCTCCCCCTCACCGTGAGCGGTCTCTCGCCGAACCTGAACGTAGCCTGTGAACTGTGGTACCCTACTAGAAGCACAAAACCTTTAAATCCGTCCCGTGAGGCGGGGAAGGAGACGGCTATGCCTGGGTCAACTGTACCCACATCCGGCGCGAATCAGGGGCGAAATCTAACCGCAGCCCCCTATTCGGCAACCCCTCAAAGCACCTTGGAGGACGCGACCACCGTCGGCCGCACCATCCTCAGCGAGGACGAAATCCGCCGCGCCCTCACCCGCATCGCCTACGAAATTATTGAAACCAATAAAGGCGTAGAAAACCTCGTACTCATCGGCATCCGCTCCCGCGGCGTGCCCCTCGCCGTACGACTCGCAGCCCGCATCCAAGCCATCGAGCCGAACTTCAACGCAGAAACACGAATCGGCGCCCTGGACATCACCGCCTACCGCGACGACCAGCGAACCGGCGGCACCACCTCCCCAGATACCGCAGGGGAAAGCATCATGCCCACCATCGGCATTGAAGGCAAAACCGTAGTCCTCGTTGACGACGTCCTCTACTCCGGCCGCACTGTGCGCGCCGCCCTCGACGCACTCAACGCCCACGGACGACCCGCCCTCGTACGCCTGGCAGTCCTCGTAGACCGCGGACACCGGCAACTACCCATCCGCGCCGACCACGTGGGCAAAAACCTGCCCACCAGCGCCAGCGAAACCGTGCGCGTCGTACTGACTGAAACCGACAACGCAACAGACCGAGTTGACATTATCCAGCTGGGAGGGCTCTCATGAAGCATCTGCTCGACACCCGCGAACTAACCCGCGAAGAAGCCATCGAAATCCTTGACGTCGCCGACTACATGGCGCAGGTCAAAGCCGAAAACCGCACCCTCAACGTGCTCAACGGCAAGACCGTCGTCAACCTCTTCTTCGAGGACTCCACCCGAACCCGCCTCTCCTTCGAAGCCGCGGAGAAGCGCCTGGGTGCAGCCGTCACCAACTTCTCCGCATCTGGTTCCTCCCTGTCTAAGGGCGAGTCGCTCAAGGACACCGCGCAGACCCTCAAGGCGATTGCCGCGGATGCGTTCGTGATCCGCCATTCGGCATCCGGCGCACCGCAGCGTCTCGCCGAGGCAGGCTGGACCGACATCCCGGTACTCAACGCGGGCGACGGCACCCACGCACACCCCACCCAGGCACTGCTCGACGCCGTCTCCCTGCGCCAGTACAAGGCAGAACGCGACGGCCTCGACAGCCCCCGCGGCACCGACCTGTCCGGCATGCGCGTGCTGATCGTCGGCGACATCCTGCACTCGCGCGTGGCACGCTCCAACCTCTGGCTGCTGACCACCCTCGGCGCGCAGGTCGTCTTCGTCGCACCGCCAACCCTGCTGCCGCTGAACACCGCCTCCTGGGTTGAAGAAGCCGGCCTGGAAATTTTCCACGATTTCGATGAAGCCATCGCCACCAACCCCGATGCCGTCATGCTGCTGCGCATCCAGAAGGAACGCATGAACGCCGCGTACTTCCCCTCCGCAGAGGAGTACACCGACCTGTGGGGCCTGACCGCCGAACGCTTCGCAACCCTGCAGGCGCAGCCGCAGCCGGTCGCAATCCTGCACCCGGGCCCCATGAACCGCGGCCTGGAAATCTGCACCGAAGCCGCCGACGCCACCAACTCATGGGTCCTGCGCCAGGTCAGCAACGGCGTGGCGCTGCGCATGGCGGTGCTCTACCTGCTTCTGACCGACGGCTCCAGCGCCAAGCTCTACGCCGGCGACGAATCCTAAACGACCTTCCTAACGAGAGGAACCAACACCATGAGCAAGTACCTGATCAAGGGCGCAAGCCTCTATGGCGAAAAGGTCGCCGACATCCTCATCGAGGACGGCGTGATTAGCCTCATCGCAGAGAACATTGACGCCGCAGACGCGCAGGTCGTCGAGGCGGCAGGCCAGGTGGCGCTGCCCGGCCTGGTCGACATCCACACCCACCTGCGTCAGCCCGGCTACGAGGCATCCGAAACCGTCGAAACCGGCACCCGCGCAGCAGCCCTGGGCGGCTACACCGCAGTGTTCGCCATGGCAAACTCCATGCCCATGGCAGACACCGCCGCAGTCGTTGAGCAGGTTGACCGCCTCGGCAAGGAATCCGCATGGTGCCGCGTGCAGCCCATCGGCGCAGTAACCGTGGGCCTGAAGGGCGAACGCCTCTCCGACATCGGCGGCATGGCGAACTCCACCGCGAACGTGCGCGTGTTCTCTGACGACGGCATGTGCGTGTACGACCCCGCAGTGATGCGCCGCGCCCTCGAATACGTCAAGACCTTCGACGGCGTTATTGCGCAGCACGCGCAGGAGCCGCGCCTGACCGAAGGTGCCCAGATGAACGAAGGTAAGGTATCCGCTGACCTGGGCCTGACCGGCTGGCCCGCTGTCGCTGAAGAGGCAATCATTGCCCGCGATGTGCTTCTGGCTGAGCACCTGGACTCCAAGCTGCACATCTGCCACCTGTCCACCAAGGGCTCCATTGAGGTTGTGCGCTGGGCTAAGTCCCGCGGCGTGAAGGTAACCGCGGAGGCGACCCCGCACCACCTGCTGCTTACCGACGAGACCGCACGCACCTACGACCCGATTTTCAAGGTGAACCCGCCGCTGCGTACCGAAGAGGACGTCATGGCGCTGCGTCAGGCTGTTGCTGACGGCATCATCGACGTGATCGGTACCGACCACGCACCGCACCCGGCAGAGACCAAGGAATGCGAGTGGGCGTGCGCCGCGAACGGTATGACCGGCCTGGAGCAGGCACTGTCCATCATCCAGATGACCTTGGTTGACACCGGCATGATTACCTGGCGCGATGTGGCACGCATCCTCTCTGAGGAGCCCGCGAAGATTGGTCGCCTGGACCACGAGCAGGGCCGCCCGCTTGCCGAAGGCGAACCGGCAAACATTGTGCTGGTCGACCCGAAGGCAACCCGCGTCATCAAGCCGGAGGAGCAGGCAACCAAGGGTAAGAACAACCCCTACCGCGACATGGAGGTGCCCGGCTCGATTCGTGCAACCTTCTACGCTGGCCACCCGACCGTGCTGAACGGCGAGCTGGCCACCCCGCGCAAGTAACCTGCACACGTAAGTTCGCGCCGCTGAGTTTGCACAACTGACCTGCGAAGCGAACCGCGTAGTGACCGTGCCTGGCGGTGGTAGGTTTCACGCCTGCCACCGCCTCGCCGGGAGCACCGCCCGAACCTCACCAACCCAAGTCGAGATTATCGACCGAGACCCCAACCGAAAGAGAGAACCTTCGTGGGAAAGTTCCTGACCGCCGTCATCTGCATCGCCCTGGTCGCCCTGTGCATCTACGGCATGTGGCACGGATGGCGCTCGCGCCTGGCACACCAGGCGAACATGTTCGGCTCCCTCAAGGAAGTTCCCGAACGCTACGAGGGCATGACCGCTGAGGCCGCTTTCGAGGGCGAGTACGTCAGCACCACGATCTTCGGTAACTGGCTGGACCGCGTGGGCTTCGATTCGCTCGGTTTCAAGAGCAAGTCCACCCTGCTGATTTACCCGGACAGCATCATCTTCACCCGTAACGGAGCGAAGGACCTGTGGGTTCCGGCGAAGAAGCTCGCAGTCATCACCACCGACCGCGGTATGGCGGGTAAGGTTGTGGAGAAGAACGGCCTGGTCGTGATTGGTTGGACCCTGGACGGTCACCGTGTGCAGACCGGCTTCCGCACTCGCTATGCCGAGGACAAGCAGGCGGTACTGCAGGAGCTGCACCGCATCGCCCCGAACGCTGTGGATGCGCCCGAGAAGTGGGCGGCAGAACCGGAAGCCTAAATCCCGGCGCAATATCGCGGTGTAATATCCCTGCGCACCCACACCCATAGATTTTGCCTGAGGTCAGGCGAACACCCGCCGAAGGCACCATAGACTACCCCGGAACCTGCACGGTAGAGGCCGTACAGGAAGCGGGGGAGAACACCAGAGAAAAGGAAGAAGAGCATGACTGACATGACACGATCCGGCGCCCTGCGTACGGACCGCGCGCTGCTCGTCCTGGAGGACGGCACCGTCTACCGCGGCTACGGCTACGGCGCAACCGGCGCGTCCCTGGGCGAGGCGGTTTTCTCGACCGGCATGACCGGCTACCAGGAAACCCTGACCGACCCCTCCTACGCGGGTCAGATTGTGGTTCAGACCGCTCCCCATATCGGCAACACCGGCGTGAACACCACCGACGCTGAGTCCCGCAAGATTTGGGTTGCCGGCTACGTGGTTCGCGACGCAGCACGCGTGGCATCCAACTGGCGTTCTGAGCGCACCCTCGACGAAGAGCTCATCGAGCAGGGCATCGTCGGTATTCAGGGTATTGACACTCGCGCCCTGACCCGCCGCCTGCGTTCGAGCGGTTCGATGCGTGCGGGCGTGTTCTCCGGTGAGCACGCAGAACGCCCCGAAGCTGAACTGCTGGAGGAGGTGCGCGCCTCCGAACCGATGGCAGGCCGTAAGCTCGCTGACTCCGTTTCGGTTGACACCGCCTACACCGTTGAGCCGCACCAGTTCAACTGGTTCGTACCCCCGGTCGCAACCATCGTCGCCCTGGACCTGGGCATCAAGGCGATGACCCCGCAGCGTTTCGCTGAGCGTGGCGTGCGCGTGCACGTGCTGCCCGCAAGCGCAACCCTCGAGGACATCTACTCCCACAACCCCGACGGTGTGTTCTTCTCCAACGGCCCCGGTGACCCGGCAACCGCTGACGAGCAGGTTGAGCTGCTGCAGGGCGTGCTGCGTAAGGGCACCCCGTTCTTCGGTATCTGCTTCGGTAACCAGCTGCTTGGCCGTGCCCTGGGCTTCGGTACCTACAAGCTGCCTTTCGGCCACCGCGGCATCAACCAGCCGGTCATGGATAAGACCACCGGCAAGGTTGAAATCACCGCGCAGAACCACGGCTTCGCTGTGGACGCGCCGATTGGCGACTACGTGACCGCACCGAACGCTGAGTTCGGTCAGGTCATGGTCTCCCACGTGGGTCTGAACGACAACGTGGTTGAGGGCCTGACCTGTAAGGACATCCCCGCGTTCTCCGTGCAGTACCACCCCGAGGCTGCTGCGGGCCCGCACGATTCCGCCTACCTCTTTGACCGTTTCATCGACCTGATGGTCGCAACCAAGACTGCAAAGGAAGCATAAATGCCTCGTCGTACTGACCTTAATAGCGTCCTCGTCATCGGTTCCGGCCCCATCGTCATCGGTCAGGCAGCGGAATTCGACTACTCCGGCACTCAGGCGCTGCGCGTGCTGAAGGAGGAGGGCGTGCGCGTCATCCTCGTGAACTCGAACCCGGCAACCATCATGACCGACCCCGAGTTCGCAGACGCCACCTACATTGAACCCATCACCCCCGAGGTGATTGAGAAGATCATCGAGAAGGAAAAGCCGGACGCAATCCTGCCGACCCTGGGTGGTCAGACCGCACTGAACGCGGCTATCTCCCTGGATGAGCGCGGTGTGCTCGCCAAGTACAATGTTGAGCTGATCGGCGCGAACATTGAGGCGATTAACCTCGGTGAGGACCGTGAAGCATTCAAGGGCGTGGTGGAGCGCGCCGGCGGCGAGTCTGCACGCTCGGTGATTGTTCACTCCATGCCGGAGGCGCTGGAAGCAGCTAAGGAGCTGGGCTACCCGATGGTGGTCCGCCCCTCCTTCACCATGGGTGGTCTCGGCTCGGGTATGGCGTACAACGAGGAAGACCTCTACCGTATTGCCGGTGCGGGTATTCAGTACTCGCCGACCAGCGAGGTCCTGCTGGAGGAGTCCATCCTCGGCTGGAAGGAATACGAGCTGGAGATGATGCGTGACACCAACGACAACGTCGTGGTCGTCTGCTCCATCGAAAACTTCGACCCCGTGGGCGTGCACACCGGTGACTCCATCACCGTGGCACCCGCACTGACCCTGACCGACCGTGAGTTCCAGAAGCTGCGCGACATCGCAATCAACGTGATTCGTGAGGTTGGCGTGGACACCGGTGGTTGTAACATCCAGTTCGCGATTGACCCGAAGACTGGCCGTATCATCGTCATTGAGATGAACCCGCGTGTGTCTCGTTCTTCGGCGCTCGCGTCGAAGGCTACCGGCTTCCCGATTGCGAAGATTGCAACCAAGCTGTCCCTGGGTTACACCCTGGATGAGATTCCGAACGATATCACCCAGAAGACCCCGGCATCCTTCGAGCCGACCCTCGACTACGTGGTTGTGAAGGTTCCGCGCTTTGCGTTTGAGAAGTTCCCGGCTGCTGACCCGACCCTGACCACCACTATGAAGAGTGTTGGCGAGGCTATGGCTCTGGGCCGTAACTTCACTGAGGCTCTGCAGAAGGCGATGCGTTCGCTGGAGCAGAAGGGTGCGTCCTTCTCGTTCAAGCCGCTGTCCCTGTCTGAGGGTGAGCTGGCTGAGCTGGTTGAGAAGACTAAGGTTGCGACCACTCAGCGTATTTACCAGGTTCAGCAGGCTCTGCTGGCTGGCGCTACCGTGGAGCAGCTACACGAGGCGACCAAGATTGACCCGTGGTTCCTGGATCAGCTGGTGCTGCTGAATGAGGTTGCTGGCGTGGTTCACGCTAAGCGTGACAACCTTGACCCGGAGACCTTGAAGCTGGCTAAGCGTCACGGTTTCTCGGACGCTCAGATTGCTGAGATTATCGGCTCTTCTGAGGATGTTGTACGCGGTGTTCGCCACGCTCTGGGTATCCGCCCGGTCTTCAAGACTGTTGACACCTGTGCTGCCGAGTTTGAGGCGTTCACTCCGTACCACTACTCCTCCTACGACCTGGAGGATGAGGTTGCGCACCACGAGAAGCCCTCGATTATGATTCTGGGTTCGGGCCCGAACCGTATCGGTCAGGGTATCGAGTTCGACTACTCCTGTGTGCACGCTTCGCTGGTGCTGCGTTCGCTCGGTTACGAGACTGTTATGGTCAACTGCAACCCTGAGACTGTTTCGACTGACTACGATATTTCGACTCGCCTGTACTTTGAGCCGCTCACCCTTGAGGATGTGCTTGAGATTGTTGAGTCGGAGCGTCGTACCGGCGGCCTGATGGGCGTGTTCGTGCAGCTGGGCGGTCAGACTCCGCTGAAGCTGGCTCGTGCCCTGAAGGATGCTGGCGTGCCGATTCTGGGCACCACCCCCGAGGCTATTGACCTGGCTGAGGACCGCGGCGAGTTCTCCCGCGTGCTGGAGGAGGGCGGCCTGATTTCGCCCAAGAACGGTACCGCGTTCACTTTCGAGGGTGCTAAGCGCATCGCTGACGAGATTGGTTACCCGGTTCTGGTTCGTCCTTCGTACGTGCTGGGCGGCCGTGGCATGGAGATCGTCTACGATGAGGCGAACCTGGCACGCTACCTGGAGAACGCTACCGAGGTTTCGCCCTCGCAGCCTGCTCTGATTGATAAGTTCCTTGAGGACGCTATCGAGATTGACGTTGACGCCCTGTTTGACGGCGAGGAGCTGTACTTGGGCGGCGTCATGGAGCACATTGAGGAAGCCGGTATTCACTCGGGTGACTCTTCCTGTACTCTGCCTCCGATTACTCTCGGCCCGGACATCATCGCGAAGGTGAAGGACGCTACCGAGAAGATTGCTCGCGGCACCGGTGTGCGCGGCCTGATTAACATTCAGTTCGCGTACGTGTCTGAGAACCTGTACGTGATTGAGGCAAACCCGCGTGCATCCCGTACTGTTCCGTTCGTGTCGAAGGCTACCGGCGTGCAGATGGCTAAGGCTGCTGTGCTGATTGGTCTGGGTAAGAGCATTGCTGAGCTGAAGGCTGAGGGTTACCTGCCGTCGAACATGGATGGCGCGTCCCTGCCTGAGGAGACCGCGATTGCTGTGAAGGCTGCGGTTCTGCCGTTCGCCCGTTTCCGCACCCCCGAGGGTGTTGTGGTGGATTCGCTGCTGAGCCCGGAGATGCGTTCGACCGGTGAAGTCATGGGTCTGGATAAGCACTATGACACCGCGTTCGCGAAGGCTCAGGCTGGTGCTGGTTCGCCGCTGCCGACCTCCGGTAAGGTGTTCATTTCGGTGGCTAACCACGATAAGCGTAACGTCATTATTTACGCGAAGATGCTGGAGTCGCTGGGCTTTGAGATTGTTTCGACCGGTGGTACCGCTGAGATTCTGCGCCGTAACGGCCTGAACTCGGTGATCGTGGCTTCGAAGTTCGCTGAGGCGAATGGCGACCACTCGATTGTGGACATGGTCCGCAACGGTGACATTGATCTGATTCTGAACACCCCTGCCGGTGGTGCTGCTCGTAGCGATGGTTACGAGATTCGTGCCGCTGCGGTTTCGGTGGGCTGCCCGGTCATGACTACCATTTCTGAGTTCGCTGCGGCTGTTCAGGCGATTAATGCTCTGCGTGAGCACAGCTGGGACATCATGAGCCTGCAGGAGCACGGCGTTCAGCTGGCTGCCGCTGTGGATGCTCGTTCCGAGGGTGGCGAGGCGTAATGTCCGCTGCTTTTGGTGATCGTCTGGCGAAGGCGATGGCGGAGCGCGGCCCGCTGTGTGTGGGTATTGACCCGCATCCGAACCTGCTGGAGCAGTGGGGTCTTGAGGATTCTGCTGCCGGTCTGGCTGCTTTTACTGAGGCGGTCTATGAGGGTTGCGCCCCGTTTGCGGCGGCGTTGAAGCCTCAGGTGGCGCTGTTTGAGCGTCACGGTTCGGCTGGTCTTGCTGTGCTGGAGGCGCTGTTTGCCCGCGCTGCCGCTGATGGTGTGCTGATTGTTGCTGACGCTAAGCGCGGCGATATCGGTTCGACTATGAAGGCGTACGCGGATGCGTGGCTCGGCTCGTCTTCGCCGCTGGGTACCGATTCGGTGACTTTGAGCCCGTATCTGGGTTTTGAATCGCTGCGTCCGGCGCTGGATTTGGCTGATGAGAATGACCGCGGCACGTTCGTGCTGGCGTTGACCTCGAACCCTGAGGGTAAGAGCGTTCAGCACGTGGGCGCATCGGAGTCCACGGGCGCGGTGGCCAAGCGCATTATTGCCGCGGCGGTAGCCGAGAACGCCTCCCGCCAGTGGGAGCAGATGGGTCCGTGCGGCCTGGTGGTCGGTGCGACCGTCGGCCAGGCGCTGGTTGATTTGGGTATTGACCTGAGCGTGTTCAACGGCCCGATTCTGTCGCCTGGTTACGGCGCTCAGGGTGCCTCGGCCGCTGATCTGTACCGTGTGTTCGCGGGTGTGGAGTCGCAGGTGCTGGTGAACTCCAGCCGCGGCGTGCTCGCTGCTGGCCCGTCGGTTGAGGGTTTGGCTCAGGCTGCGCAGGCGGCTCGTGATGACCTGTTGGCGGCTCGCGGCGCATAGTTCGCGTGTTGTGTGAGAGGGGCGTGTGCTCCGGGTGGATTCTGTTGAGGATCTGCTCGGGGTGTGCGCCCCTTTTTGCGTACCCCTTGTGCCTGTTTTATCGCATTTTTTCGGTACACCCGCATGCATAATTTTGCCGCTGCCCGCTCGCGCCGATGCGAGTTTGCTCATCTCTGTAGTGGGGGAGTGCGCCTGCTCTTTGAGGCGCGTGCGTGGCTCCACTTTTGATAGGGCGAATACTCCGCTATGCTATAGGGGTACTCCCTGATATTTACGTGCTGACGTGCGTAGACGCATTGTTGGTGCGAGGGTGAGTGCCGCGGGTGGAACGAGGATCCTTGCGCTATCCGTGTTACATTGGTTGATAAGTAAAATTCTATAACTCGCAGAAATGGGGGACCCAACCATGCCGCTGACTCCGCTAACTGAGGATGCGCGCGCCTCCGCCCGCGAGAAGGCAGTACTTGCCCGAGCACACCGCCAGGAAATTAAGCGTGCACTGAGTGACCGTGAACTTTCTGTGCGTCAGGTGCTTGATATGGTCGATTCCGACCCTGCACTGGCTAAAATGCCGGTGGGGCAGATGCTGCGCGCACTTCCGGGCATTGGTGCCGTTCGAGCTGAACGCATCATTGAAGAACTTCATATTGCACCGACTCGCCGCCTTGGCGGCCTGGGTGTACACCAGCGTCGCAAGATGGTGGAGTACTTCAACCGTAATTCGCGGTATTTGAACCGTGCACGTCGCAGGACTAATACTCTGCCTCCTGAATCTTCTCAGTCCTAATACCTCGTGCCTTCAGCCGATGAAGGCGCAGTAAGGAAGCTATGTCTCAGCCGACTCTCACCGTACTGGCTGGCCCCACTGCTGTTGGCAAGGGTACGGTGTGCCAGTACATTCGTGAGAACTACCCGAACGTGTGGTTCTCTGTTTCCGCTACCACTCGTGATCCTCGCCCCGGTGAGGTTGACGGTACTCACTACTATTTCGTTTCGATGGAAGAGTTTGACCAGATGATTGCTGACGGTCAGATGCTTGAGTACGCTGTGGTACACGGTAAGAACAAGTACGGTACTCCGCGCGCTAAGGTCCAGGAGGCCCTGGATGCTGGCCGCCCGGTGATTCTTGAGATTGATCTGCAGGGTGCTCGCCAGATTCGCGAGACCATGCCTGACGCTCGCCTGATTTTCTTGGCTCCTCCGAGTTGGGATGAGCTGGTGTCGCGTCTGGTGGGTCGAGGTACCGAGAGTGAGCAGGAGCAGGCTCGTCGCCTTGAAACCGCGAAGGTTGAGTTGGCTGCTGAGAAGGAATTTGACGTCACGGTCGTCAACGACTCTGTTGAGCGTGCGGCGAAGGAGATTGCTGAGCTGATTGGCGCCGCCTAATCTGCATGCTTTGCGTTTGCGGTGGGGCTAGAGTTTCTTCCGACCTGTAGTTCTGCCGTGAGGCGTTGTGAAGGGTGGGGGTTTCGAAGAGTTTTCTTCGGGCCCCCACCTTTTTGTATGGGCTGGTACGTGCGTTTTAGCCGTTGAGAGGGTAGAATAGTTCTTTAGTTTTGACCGTGCCCTCAGTGTGCCCGGTTTGCGCCATAGCGCGAACGGTGTACGGGGGTGTTCGGTACGTACATTCCATCAAGCTATTTGGAGTTTTTAGTGGCAAACGAAATCAAGGAACACGAGGACTACAACTTCGTTGACGGTGTCGCTCCCGAGGGCATCGTGAGCCCCAGCGCTGACGCGCTGATTGAGAAGGCGGAGTCCAAGTACGGCCTGGTGATTTTCGGTGCCCGCCGTGCACGCCAGATTAACGCGTACTACGCTAACCTGCAGGACAATACTGCTGCGCACGTTGGCCCGCTGGTTGACGCTGAGTCGAACGAGAAGTCCCTGTCGGTGGCAATGCGTGAAATCATTGCTGACCGTGTTGTGGCGGAGCACCGCCCGGACGCTAAGTTCGATGAGGACGGCTACCCCGTTCCCGAGGATCTGTCCGCTGTGATTGATTTCAGCGCGGCTGAGTTCTCTGGCGCTATCGAGGAGGAGTACATCCCCGCAGGTAGCGAAGAGGTTATTGCTATCGAAGAGGTTATCCTCGACGAGTCCGCTGAGTAATCTGCTTTTTACAAGGATTCTTTGACGTACCATGCGCATTATCGTTGGTATTGGAGGGGGCATTGCTGCGTATAAGGCGGCGATGCTCCTTCGCCTTTTTGCGAAGAATGGCGACGAGGTGATCGCCATGCCCACCCCGAACGCGACGAAGTTCGTGGGTGTTCCCACTCTGGAGGCGCTGAGCGGCAACCCCGTCTCAACGGACGTGTTTGACCGCGTGCCGGAGGTAAACCACGTGCGTCAGGCTGAGCAGGCTGACGCTGTGGTGATTGCCCCGGCGACCGCTGATTTGCTGGCTCGTTTGGCGGCTGGTCGTGCGGATGATTTGCTGTCCTCTACGGTGTTGACGACGCACGCGCCGGTGATTTTGGCGCCGGCGATGCACACCCAGATGTGGGAGCATCCGGCGACTCAGGCGAATGTGCAGACTCTGCGTTCGTGGGGTTATCACGTGATTGAGCCTGCGATTGGGCGTTTGACGGGCCCGGATTCTGGTCCGGGTCGCATGCCTGAGCCGGAGGATATTTTCGCGGTGGCTCAGGATGTGATTGCGCGCTTCCCGAAGGGGCAGGTGCACCCGGTGTACACGCCCGGTTACGCGCCGACTGAGCCCCTGTACACGGGCACGGAGCAGGAGCGTATGGCGGCAGCGCGTCAGGCGACGCTGACCTCAGCGCTGCTGGGCCAGGTTGATGCAGGTCAGGGTGAACTCAGCCAGGCAACTGGCGCATCCGAATCGCTGCGTGGTCCTCTGGCAGGTCGCCTCGTGGTCATTACCGCTGGCGGCACCCGTGAGGCGCTGGACCCGGTACGCTTCCTCGGTAACCGTTCGACCGGCAAGCAGGGTGTAGCGCTCGCAGAGGCGGCACGCGACTTGGGCGCGACCGTGCACCTGATTGGCGCGAACCTTGAGGTTCCCGCGCCGGAGGGTGTGCAGGTGACCCGCGTGGTGAGCGCCCTGGAGCTGCGTGAGGCGACCCTTGAGGCGAGCGCGGCGGCAGATGTGCTGATCATGTCTGCGGCGGTGGCTGATTTTAGGCCCGCCGAGTTTGCCGAGTTCAAGATTAAGAAGAGCGCCGATTCTGAGGATGCGCCGGTGATTCAGCTGGTGCGTAACCCGGATATTCTGCGTGAGGTCGTGGTGCGCCGCCAGCAGGCTCGTGAGGCGGGGGAGAGCGCCCTCGGTCCGAAGCTCATTGTTGGTTTTGCGGCGGAGACCGGTTCGGCGGAGAAGACTCCGTTGGAGCTGGGTCGTGAGAAGCTACAGCGTAAGGGCACGGACTTCTTGGCGGTCAATACGGTGGGTGTGAATCGTGGTTTCGGTACGGACGATAACACGATTACGCTGCTGTCGACTCTGGTTGATGAGGCGCCGGTGTTCTCCGGTTCGAAGAAGGAGCTGTCGGTGCATCTGCTGGAGCATGTGGCGGCTTTCCTGCCTGAGCTTTCTGCCTGAGTTTTTACATAAGGCAACCTGGCGTATCCGCGTAGAGTTTCGGAGCGTTTATAGTGTGGAGCCCGTGCGGTACTTCCTGTGGGAGGTATCGTGCGGGCTTTGCTGTACCCTCCGTAGCTCTGCCGCCCGCCTCCTTCTGTAGCCCACTCGGGGAGCATTATATGCAAGCACTTGTGATGCGGGTTTCTTTCTTCTGGGGTTCCTTCCGAGGTTCCGCCGGGGGAGCGTCTCATATTTCTGTCATAGTGGTGAAATTTCTGACCGTACCCCTGAACCGTCAGATAAAGGTCTTGTATCATGGCATAGAGAGTATTTCGCGTTGAAGGGGAAGAAGCACCATGCCCGAGAATCAGAGCAAGCCCGCCGCGGTACAGTCCGCCCAGAGTGAGGAGCGCCCTCAGATTCTGGTGATCACCGGTATTTCCGGTGCCGGCCGCAGCACCGTCGCAAATGTACTGGAGGATGAGGGCTGGTACGTTATCGATAACATTCCGCCGCAGATGCTCGGTTCCCTGGCTGAGCTGGTGACCCGTGACGGTGCGCGAGTTCCGAAGGTGGCGCTCGGCATTGACGTTCGCGCCCGCGCACTGTTCTCCGATCTTCCCGCTGCGATTGAGACTTTGCGCAAGTCCGATATTGACTTCTCCATGCTCTTCCTTGATGCCAAGGACGAGACCATTATTGCCCGCTACGAGGCTCAGCGCCGCCCGCACCCGCTGCAGGGTGAGGGTCGCGTCCTCGACGGTATCCGCGCTGAACGCACTCTCTTCGAAGGTCTGCGCCTCGCTTCTGACCGCACCATTGACACCACCGGCATGAATGTTCACGAGCTGGCTCGTACCGTGCGTGAAATGTTTGCTGAGGGTGCGGATAAGAAGCTGAATCTGACCGTGATGAGCTTCGGCTTCAAGTACGGTGCGCCTTCGGACGCTAACTACATGGCTGATATGCGTTTCATCCCGAACCCGCACTGGGTTCCGGAGCTGCGCCCCCTGACCGGTCAGGACGCCCCGGTGCGCGACTACGTGCTCGAGCACGCCGGCACCGAGGAGTTCATCAGTAACTACCTTGCGGCTCTTCGCCCCGTGCTTGAGGGCTACCGCCGTGAGGGTAAGTACTACGCCACCATCGCAATTGGCTGCACCGGTGGTAAGCACCGTTCCGTGGCTGTGACGGAAGAACTAGCTCGTCGTCTCTCTGCTTTCGGTGAGCTGAACGTGAATGTTCAGCACCGCGACAAGGGCCGCGAGTAAGTTCCGCCCGGCGCGTCCCAACCACCGCGTCGTGTTTCATTAGCCGCCGTCCAGCCCCGCACCCGTGGGGCCGGCATACCATTCCTTCCGGGTATGTGAGGTATTACTATGTCCACCCATTCGACCAGTTATGACACTCAGGGTATTCCGCGCCTGCCGGCTCTGCCGACTCAGGCGTTGCGCCTGTTGAAGACCACGCACCGTTCGCCGAAGGTCACGGCGATGGGCGGCGGCCACGGGCTGTACGGTTCCCTGTCTGCGCTTCGCCACGTCACGCCTGATTTGACGGCTGTTGTGACGGTTGCTGACGACGGCGGCTCGTCGGGTCGTTTGCGTGAGGAGATGGGTATTCTCCCTCCGGGAGATTTGCGTATGGCGCTTTCTGCGCTGTGTGATGACACCGATTGGGGTCGCACGTGGCGTGATGTGATGCAGCATCGTTTTAGCGCGCCCGAGGGTTACGAGGGTGATTTCCCGCTGGATTACCATGCTCTCGGTAACCTGCTGATTGCGACTCTCTGGCAGCTGCTGGATGACCCGGTTGCGGGTCTGGACTGGGCGGGTGCCCTGCTGAATGCGCGCGGCCGCGTGTTGCCGATGGCGCTGGATCCGATGGTCATTTACGGCACCGTGCTGCGTGAGCATAACGGTGGCGGTATTGAGCGTGTGAAGGTGGTCGGCCAGGTGAACCTCTCGAAGGAGGAGCGGGTTCACGATATTGGTCTATCTCCCGCAAATGCGCGTCCTTGCCCGGAGGCGCTCTCCGTTATTGAGGAATCCGACTGGATTGTTTTGGGCCCGGGTTCGTGGCGTACGTCGGTTCTGCCACATCTGCTGCTGGACGCTCAGCGTGAGGCGATTATCCGCACGGAGGCGCGCCGCTGCGTGGTCATGAACCTCTCCGACGATAAGGAGACGGTCGGCTTCACCCCGGCAACGCACCTGGATTTGTTGCGCCAGTACGCCCCGAAGCTTCACCTTGACGCGGTGATTGCTGACGCTGACATGCAGGCTGATCACCGTTCCGAGCTGGAGCGTGAGGCTTCTGCGATGGGTGCGAAGGTTGTGTGGGCGCATCTGCGTTCGAGCTCCCAGCGGAATGTGCACGACCCGCTGAAGCTTGCGGCTGCATATAACGAAGCGTTTGAGCTGAGCTCTTAGGTTTACTGGCTTGGGTTTGCTGCTCAAGTGTGTTGCTTGAGCTGGCTGTTATGTGCGCCCTTTTTCCTGATTTTTAGACTTAAACACTACGCCCAGAAGGACCTGTTCATGGCATTAACCACGCTCGTCAAGGACGAACTCGCCAACTACGAGGCAACGAAAGTCTCTGCTCGTAAGGCAGAAATCTCTACGATTCTGCGTTTTACCGGAGGCCTGCACATTGTCTCGGGGCGAATCGTGGTGGAGTCTGAGGTCGACCACGAGGCAACCGCCCACCGCATGCGCCGCACCATCGCGGAGATTTACGGTCACGATTCTGAGCTGACTAGCGTCAGCGGTGGCGGTCTGCGTCGAGGCGGCAGGTACATCGTGCGTGTGGATCACGGCGGTGAGGCGCTGGCTCGCCAGACCGGTCTGCTGGATTTGCGTGGCCGCCCGGTGCGTGGCCTGCCGCCGGCCGTGGTGAACGGCTCTCTGCAGGATGCTGAGGCGGTCATGCGCGGTGCGTTCTTGGCGCACGGTTCGCTGACTGAGCCGGGTCGTTCCTCCTCCCTGGAGATTACTTGCCCCGGTCCGGAGGCTGCGCTTGCGCTGGTGGGTGCGGCTCGTCGTCTGGACATTATTGCGAAGGCACGCGAGGTGCGCGGCACCGACCGTGTGGTGGTGCGTGACGGCGAGACCATTTCGCACCTGCTGGAGCGTATGGGCGCGACCGGCACTCTGACCACGTGGCGTGAGGCGCGCACCCGCAAAGAGGTTCGTGCGACCGCGAACCGTCTTGCGAATTTTGATGACGCGAACCTGCGCCGTAGCGCTCAGGCTGCTGTTGCGGCGAGCGCCCGCGTGGAGCGTGCCCTGCAGATTCTGGGTCATGAGGCGCCGGATCATCTGCGCTATGCCGGTGAGCTGCGTGTGTTGCATAAGCATGCGTCGTTGGATGAGCTGGGTCGTCTGGCTGATCCGCCGATGACGAAGGACGCGATTGCGGGCCGTATTCGTCGCCTGCTGGTGATGGCTGATAAGCGTGCTTCGGAGCTGGGTGTTCCGGGTACTGAGTTGCCGCGCGAGGACTAAGCGAAGGCTAGATTCTGCTCTTAAACGGCGCGGGTAGCTCGTGTGGCCGAGGTGTTTGTGACGGTTTTATGACAAACCAAGCCCCTCCGTTTTTGAACAAAAACCGCATATTTTTCAAAAATGAGCCTGTGGATGGCCCCTTTCGCACTGTGCGAGGGGAGTTATCCACAGGTTCTTTGCGTGCGCTCGTGCGTTCGCGCGCGTGAGCCTAGGGTAGGGGTATGACGAGCATGACCCCTAACCACGAGCAGAACAACCTGCAGAACCCGAGTGCTGCACCGAACAACGGTGCTGCGCAAGACAACGCACCCCAGCCGGGCGGCGCGCAACGTAGCGCCCGCTCCCTGATGAACAGCCTCTACCGTAGCCCGCGCGCCCGCAAGAACGGTGCGCCGGATGCTGAGGACACCGTGCCGCTGGCAATCTCAACTGAGGTAACGCCCGCGGAGGTACCTGCCGAAGAAACACCTGCCGAGTCTGCGGCATCCCACCCGGAGTCGAATGGTTGGGCTGACTGGGATCAGCAGCCCGACTGGAACGAGGTGGACGACTGGGCGGAGTGGGAGCAAGCTGATCAGCCCGGCACCACCCGCAGTACCCGTTGGGGCTTGTCGCCGCGCGTGCTGCTTCTGGTGGCGGTGTTGGCGTTGGTTGCCGTGGTGTGGGGTGTGACCCAGTTTTCGGCGGCGCCGCGTGCCGAGCAGTTCGCCTCTCCGAGTGCTTCCGCCGAGTCGGTGCAGGCGGTGGGTGCCCAGCAGAGCCCCGGAACTCAACCCGGCACCCAGTCCGCTGCTCAATCTACTGCCCAGCCGGGCGCTAACCCGAGTGAATCCGCGCAGGGTGGCGCCTCCGGTGAGGCTACCGTGCGGGTGCACGTGGCGGGTGCCGTGAACAATCCCGGCGTGTACACGCTGCCCGCGCAGGGTCGTGCCGTGGATGCGATTGCCGCCGCCTCCGGTGCCGCAGCGGATGCTGATCTGGACCGCGTGAATCTTGCCGGTGCGCTCAGTGACGGGGTGCAGATTTATGTGCCGCATCGTGGTGAGACGGCTGCTCCGGCGCAGATTCAGCCCAATGGTGGCACGGCGAATGCGGGTCAGGGTAACGCGGCGAATGGTGCATCGCAGGGTGGCGCTCAGCCTCAGCCTGCACGCACGCTAACTCCTGCAGGCAGCGCGCAGAAGGGCTCAACCCCGGTGAACATTAACACCGCCACCGCTGAGGAGCTGCAGACCCTGCCGCGTATTGGTCCGGCGATGGCTCAGCGCATTATCGCCTGGCGTGAGGCGCACGGCGGTTTCCGTAGCGTAGATGAGCTGGATGCGGTGCCCGGCATTGGTCCGTCGATGCTGGAGAATTTGCGCCCGCTGGTGATGGTCTAATGCGCCGACAGAACCGCGGACCGAACCGTTTGCAGAACCACTGGCAGGCAGGGGAGCGGGAACTTTTTCCCGGTTCCTCGCGCCTCACCCGGCGCTTCACCCGGTCCGCGGCTACGGCGTATGAACGCGCCCGCTACCGCTGGAGCATCGGTACTGAACGGTGGCGTACCCGCCGCGATGAGCAGGAGCTGCGCGCCCAGGGAAGCCTCATTCACCTGGACTTTCGCCTGAGTTTCACGGTGCTGGCGCTGTGGGCTTTTACCGCGGCGGCGCTGACCGTGGGAACGTGGCGGGTGGTGCATCCGCTGGCGTGCGTGCTCATTGCTCTGCTGGGGTGCCTGGCGATTCTGCTGTTCTTTCCGCCGCGTGCGGTGATGCCGTACAGCCTGCTCTTTCGCACGACGGGACAGCTGGTTTTTCTGGCGTGTATTGTCACGGTTCAGGCGGTGCTTTTGTGCGCTACGGGGGTGGATGCATCCCGCGCCACGCTACAGCAGGCGCAGGGCGCCTCGCTTCGTCTGAATGGCACGGTGGAGCAGGTTCGCCGCGTGGATCCGCGTACTACTCTGGTGGTTATTAAGCTGGAGGAAATTCAGGGGCGGAGCGTGCGTGCGCTGGTGAATGAGCGGGTGCGTGTGTACCGGCGTGACGGTTCGGCGAAGAGCGCCGCGCAGCGTCTGGAGGCAAGTTCGGCGGCGAACTCGGCGGCTAAGCACCAGGGGAGCGGCACCGCGCGCTCGCAGGCGATTTATCCGGGCATGAAGGTGACTGCCCTCGGTACGGTGGAGTTTAACGGTTCCACGGCGAAGCTGAGCGGCGCAACTATTTTTCCCGCGCCCGCCTCCGGTGCCGGGTCGAACGCTACCGACCAGACGGCGGAGGAGCCGTATCTGTCCACGCTCAAGGAACAACTGCGCACCCGCGCCCTGGATACCCTGGGCACGGAATCGGCGGCACTAGTTTTGGGCACCGCCTACGGGGACGACTCGCTGATGAGTTCCACCGCGCGGGAGGACTATAAGCTCAGCGGGCTCAGCCATATTACGGCGGTGTCCGGGGCGAATATTGCCATCGTGTTTTTGGGTGCGTACCGGCTGGTGTTGGCGATTCGTCCGTACCGCTTCGCCAGCGCGTACCTGCTGTTCCGCTCGTTGAGGCAACGGCTGCGAGGGAGAGGCACGGGTCATTCTCGCCGCCCCGCGTACCCCCGGCATCCCGCCCAGCCCCAACACTCTATCCAACCCCATCAACCTACCCCGCCAAATGCCCACGCCCTGCCGCCGCTCGTGCACCGGCTGAGCACCCTCGCCATTCCGCACCGCGTCATGGTGCTGTGCGGGGTTGCGGCGGTGCTCGCCTACGCCATGCTGCTGGATTCTGAGGGTTCCGTGATTCGTTCCCTCGCCATGGGTCTGCTCGGTGCTTACGCGATGCTGCGCGGTTCGGGTCGCCAGTCCTTGGCGGCGCTGCAAACCACGGTGCTGATGTGTCTGCTTGCCGCCCCGCACCTCGCCGTGGATATGGGGTTCGCCCTGTCGGTGACGGCAACCTCCGCGTTGATTCTGCTGGGCCCTCCGCTGATTCGCCTTCTCATGCGCGTCATGCCGGTGTTCTGTGCGGAAATGCTCGCCGCGCCGATTGTGGCGTCCCTGTGGTGCACTCCGCTGATTTTGATGATGAGCGGTAAGGTGCCGCTCTACTCGGTTCCGGCGAACCTGATTGCTGCTCCTTTGGCACCGCTGAGTATGCTCGCCGGGCTGGCGGCGCTCGGATTCATGCTCCTGGGTCTGCCCACTGCGGCGGATCTGTGCCTGCGTGCCGGTGGCCTTGCCGCGCAGGGCATCGAGTGGGCGGCACACACTGCCGCGCACGCGCCGGGTAACCCGTGGGCGCCCGGTTCGAGCGTGCCTGCGGTGGTGTGTAGCGCCCTCTGCGTGCTGGCGTTGAGCGTTGCCCTCTGGTGGGTGGATGCGCGCCGCTACCGTGCGGTCACGCACCGGCAGTATTTGCGGGTGGTACCGCACACCGCGCCCTCCTATCAGCGCTCCCATCAGCCCGCCCGGTCTTAACCGACTAACCGTGACCGACTACCGCTAACCACCGTTAGGAGGCATATGAGAAGAAAACGCTATGATGGATATTCGAGACTCTACCCGCGCCGCACCCTGCGCGCAGTGGGGCCGAGTTCAGCCCGTACCCTGCAGATAAAGGCGAGTGATAAGCGTGTCCGAGCGTAAGCGTTCAACCCAGCGTGGTGGTTCCCGAGGCTACGCCCGCCGAGGCGGCCCCGCCCTCGACACCGCGTGGCGTACCGTCACCCCGGCGCCCGCCCTCATGCTCTACGGCCCGGAGGAGTACTTCGCCTCCCGCGCTGCGGCACGCCTGCGTGAGCTGTTCCGCAGCATCCACCCGGAGGTGGACCGCGTTCAGATTAACGCCGCCACCTACACGGCGGGGGAGCTGATTCTGCACGCTTCGCCCTCCCTGTTCGGTTCGGCAAAGATCATTGAGGTTGAGAACGTCGCCTCCATGAGTGACGAGTTTTTGACCGATACGCTCGCCTACCTGAATGCCCCCGAGCCGGACATCATGCTGATTCTGAACCACTCGGGCGGTAACCGCGGCAAGAAGCTCATCGACCTGGTGCGTTCCCAGTTCGTGCTCATTAACTGCAAGGCGCTCAAGACCGACCGTGAGAAGAGCGAGTTCTTGGCGGGGGAGTTCGCAGCAGCTCAGCGCCCCATTACCGGCGGCGCCCTGGCGTTGCTGACTGCCGCCGCCTCCGACACTGCGGAGCTTGCCGCCGCATGCCAGCAGCTGCTCTCAGACGTACTCGGCGAAATCACCGAGGAGGCGGTGAACCGCTACTACGGCGGCCGCACCGAAGTCACCGCGTTCCGCGTCAGTGATGCCGCGATTTCCGGTAACGCCCCGGAGGCACTGCGTCTGCTCCGTCACTCCCTTGCCACCGGCACGGAGCCGATTCCGATGCTGGGTGCGCTCGCCATGCGTATCCGCAATATTGCGCGCGTGCACCACGTGCGTATGAGCGCTAACGAACTGGCGCGTGAGGTGGGTATGTCACCGTGGCAGGTTGAGCAGGCTCAGCGTGACGGCCGCCGTTTTACCGGCGCCCAGCTGGCGCATATTGTGCAGCTTCTGGCTGATGCGGACGCCCAGCTGAAGGGCGAGTCGCAGGACGCGGTGTATGCGGTGGAGCAGGCTGTTTTGGCGATTGCTCTACCTCCGCGCCTGTAGTGCATAATAGAGCCCATGCTCGAAATTCTGAAGAAAATTTTCTTTGCCCTGCTGCCCTTCCTGCAGAAGGCGGCAGAGGATGCCCTCAACGACGCTACTGCGTCTAAGGGCGGCTCCGAGTCCTCCCAGAAGAGCGAGTCCCACAAGGGCGAATCTCGTCAGGGTGAGGCTCGTACCTCCGGCTCTTCGGCGCCTAAGCCGAGCGCCCCGAAGCCTTCCTCGGCAAAGTCCACAGCAAATTCCTCGGCACCTAAGCCTTCCGCACCGGCTTCGACCGGCGCATCCGACGGTTCGGATTACCCGGGCGATTACCGCGACATGATCAACTTTGAGTACTCACCCTCCCTGGACGGCGACGCTGACCCGGGTGAAATCGTGTGGACGTGGGTTCCTTTCGAAGAAGACCACTCGCAGGGTAAGGACCGCCCGGTGCTTCTGGTGGGTCGTGACGGTGAGTACCTGCTGGCGCTCATGATGACCAGCAAGGACCACAATAACCGTGAGCACGCTGATCCGAACTACCTTGATATTGGTTCGGGCCCGTGGGATCCGCAGGGCCGCGCTTCTGAGGTGAAGCTGAACCGTGTGATTCGTGTTCGCCCGGATTCGATGCGCCGTGAGGGTGCCATTATGCCGGAGGATACGTTCCGCCTGATTGAGCGTGCGTGGACTCGCCATAACGGTTAACGCCCTGTGTCGGTAGTTTCACCGGCGACCGGCGCTGATTATCTGCGCCGGATGTGGAGGCTGCGTGTAGCGGTTTTCACAGTATTTTTCTCTCCGCGAGGGTCTGTCGTGGAGGCTGTTCATCTGGTATTATGTGTGGTTGAGTGTCCGATGGTCATCGGGCACTGCTGGCCGGTTGCCATAGGCATCCCCACGCCGCTCAGTCGATGATCGGCCAGCGTCGCCCTCACCGACCAATAAGACAAAACAGAAAGTTTAATTGTGGCTAACATTAAGTCTCAGAAGAAGCGTATCCTCACCAACGAGAAGGCTCGCCTGCGCAACAACATTGTAAAGTCCGAGCTGAAGACCGCGACCCGCAAGGTCAAGGCTGCTGTTGAGGCACAGAACAAGGAAGCCGCTGTTGAGGCTCTGCGTTTTGTGAACCGTAAGCTGGACAAGGCTGTTTCCAAGGGTGTTCTGCACAAGAAGACCGCTGCAAACAAGAAGTCCGGTCTTGCTGCGCTGGTAAACAAGGCTTTCTAAAACTTGCGGGGTACCTAAGTACCTCTCTGGTTTAGGGCAGAGATCCCCTGTGTTCCCCCTCCTCTAAGGGGAACGCAGGGGGTTTCTTTGTACCCAAAATAGGCGATGTGTCCACAATGAGGGTACCTTCAAACAAAACATTATGGACTGAGTACCTCCAAAATGGCAGTAGAATCAGGCGCCACAGGGTCATGAGCCACATAATGCTTCGCCAAAATAGCCTCCGTATTACCCAGCTGCGCAGCACCCGCACTCACACCACTCTCACGCACCAGCAACGTAGCAACCGTCTTCCGTAGCGCATGCGGGCGAACCCACTCAATACCGCTACCCTTCAAAGCCCTATCCCACTGTCCAGCAATATTCACGCGATCCGTATAACCTCCATGCGCAGGGTGGGGGAGCACGGGACCACTCAGAGACCCCCAATCACCTCCTGCGTGGCGACGCAGCGCCTCAATCAAGAACTCGGGGAGCCACACAGCCAGATCCTGTGCGTGCTTGAGGTGCTCCTGCCTGTACACCCGACCGGAATCACGGATAACTGTCCCAGTCACATGCCACACCACACCGCTCCAAACCCTCCCAGCACATGCCCAGCGCCTCACCAATACGCGCGCCGGTAACTAGAAGAATCTCCACCAGTACATCCAACCCCATAGGTGCACCAGTAAAGCACGCACGCAGCTACTGCACCTGCTCCATGCTCAACACCTGCACAGGCTTCTTCACCGGGTTGATGCCCTTCGTAGCCTTTGCAGGATTCCGGGAGATAGCATCGTGACGGATAGCAGTATCGAAAACCTGCCCCAGAAGCGACCGCACCACCTTTAACGTGGGCGCACCGGTACTCTTGGCTGCCTCAGACAGGTGAGCCTGAATCAGCGAGGGGGTACACTCAAGCAGGCGCAGAGCCCCAAACCAGGGGAGTAGATGCTTATCGAGCAGAATCTGGTACCTGCTGATAGTGTCCGAGGGGTGTTCCCGCTCCGCATTCCACTCATCCCACCACACACGCACCGCATTAGCCACCGTGGAATGCGGGCTCAGCACCGTACCCGACGCAGTAAGAATCACCGCAGCATACTCACGCAGAGCAATCTCCGCATGAGTACGAGTCGAAGCAGTCCTGCGCAAACGGCGACGCACCCCGTCAAGCCCCCTATAGTAGGTAGACGCTTGCCACGTACCAGCCTTAGTGTTGGTGAGAGTGATGGTGCCGTGGGTGCCGAACGGAAGGCGCTCGCATGGCATGGTTTCTCCTCTCAGAAATGGTTGTGTATTTGCTCTCTTAGCACCGTGTCTGGGCACATAGTGGGGGAAGATGAATATAAAATGTAGGTACACTGACCACAAGAACCCTAGAGGAGTGCACATGTCGTATCCAGCTTTCGCAGTGGCGAATACCCTTATCGAAAGGTCGAAGATGACTGGCAAGCCGCTTACCCCTTTGAAGTTGCAGAAGGTTATGTATTTCTTGACCTCTGAGTATGCAAAGGAGACCGGCGGTGAGAACCTCATGCTGGATAATTTCCAAGCGTGGGCGTATGGTCCTGTCGTTCCGGCAATTTACCAGGAGTTCAAGCCGTTTCGTGCTAACCCGATTACTGACTACGCGACTGATAGCCAGGGTTATATCCTCAAGGTGACGGTTGCAGAAAATCCTGCTTTTGAGCGAACTCTGAACCGCGTATGGGACGCAACGGTTGGGAAGACCCCGAGTCAGCTTGTGACTATCTCTCATGCAGAAGGCTCTGCATGGTCTCAAACTTGGAATGATGAAGCCGGGGAAGGTGACCCGATCCCGTTCGAAGCAATCAAGAACGATTCCACGTATAAGAAATACTTGGGACTGTAACCGTGGAAGAAGTCACCGAGGAGAAACAGCCAAAGAACCAGGAGGGCGCAGAGGGGGAGAACAACCACTCTGGTATATCCCAGACGAAAGGTGAACCGGCACCACAAGGGACGTTCGATAGCTTCCAAGCGCTCAAACTTATAGCTCCTTTCCTATGGCTCTGGGAACTATACGCCCAATCGAGATTCGTAGATGACAGGGATAGTACAAAGAATTATGCAATGATCTACGAGAAGAGAGAACGTGTTGTCTTCTGGCTTGATTTGGTATTACGTGCGTTTCTCGTGTGGGTAGTGCTGACAATCCTGCTGAAGACTCTTCACCTAGACCTGCCCGATCTATCCGGCGTGGTGCCGCATATCCGCATTCCGGGGGAGAACCCCTGGTTCGAGTGGCCGTCCAGGTGAAGCCGTCACGGAAAAAGTTCTGTGCGAACCTGGTACGATATGAACATCTCCTGTCGGAACGCCACAGGGCACTCGGCATTACCTCTCTGAATGTTGAACAAATCGGTGAAGTTTGTAAACCCCCGATGCGCCAACCACTGCGCATCGGGGGTTTATTCTGTCTCCAGCACCTCGAGACCACCGCCCGGACAAGCCCATGACCACAGAAGAGGTCCTCTACCTACTCGATGAGAGCCTACGCAAAATCATCGTCAAAGAAGGGGTCATTGAAAAGAACAACACCGGCTGGGTGGTCTACCCGCCCAACACGGAAGCAGACTTCCCCCGGATTGAGCTTATTTGTATTCAGAGGCGAGGAGTCAAGGTTCAGAGTAAGGGAAAGCCGATTACGACTCACCCAGTGAGATCTTCCAACGCTCGCAACGTCAAGCGCCTGCGAGATTGTGCCGCACGTAGTTCTTCGTTTAGCAATTGGCTGAAACGGCTTGCAGGACCAGTTCCCCTGCGGTTTCCTCGCTTTGATTCATTCGAGGGTACGGAGCGCATTATGCACCCCAGCTTGAATCGTCAGTAAGGACATGGTCAGCAGGGTGGGCGACAAGACGGTAACCCGACTTGGTCGCTGATTTAGCCCTCGCGAGAATCTCAGCAGCCAATTGAGCATCGGTAAGAGGAGCGGCCACTTGTTCTCGCATTGCGTTGTCTGCCGCAGAGATAATGACCGTCATGTCCACGTTGAGTGCGTCACAGATGGTTTTGAGGTCACGGACGGGGAGTGATCCTTCTGACCGATATACAGGTCGGCTGAGCTTACTCTTGGAGATGCCAGTTTTTGCAGCCAGGGTTAGCAGGTCTTTACCTCGCCGAACCACCCATACCTTTGTTGAAGCGCCACGGTGAGAATGGGTCGGGACGTACATGGTTTAGGGGTCTTTCTCCTGATGAGATTGCAGATGTCCTTTTATATACTGTGAAAAATACTGAGTTTATGAAGAGCCCGGATAACCGACACCAATATATTGCAGTTGTAGACGTTCCAAAGATAGGCCTTGTAAGAGTTGCCGCAAAGCTTGCAAAGGATCCAGAATATCTAGGTAAAATAGATGTGTTATCAATTTTCCCTATAAAACCTGGTAAAAGGGGTAAAGCATGGAAGAAGAAATCATCGCAAAGTATCTTCTAACTATGCCGATGCCTGATATTAGTCGTAAATGGGTGGGAGAATATGCCCGGACTGAGGAATGGGACCAAGCTATTATTGCTGCGGTCAGTTGCTTTTTAAAGCAGGGGGCACATTTCCCGAAGGTTGTTTTGAAGTACTTAGATTTTGAGTATTTCGATGATAAGGATTACGCGAGGATTCGGGAACTTGCTACTGAGGATTTTGATTACGAGGCCCACCTTGATTTGTTAGAGCGTTAGGATACTGCGAAAGCCCTGTGCACGGTGTTCTTGTGAGGGGCTTTTGTGTACCCATTTTTGAGTTTTCCACTGTACGGAGCTTTTATCCGATTGAGAATAAAGAAGCTGAAGACTATGTTGGATTGGGAAAAAGCTAAGATTCTATCCGCTGTTATGCGAACCCGTGCCCTGGAGGAGCGGACACGACCTTTTGTCGAAGAATTTGATAATGCGGGTGAGTGGGAGTTGGCTCTTGCTAGCGTTATTGGTGATTTTGTGAAGCAAAAGGTTACTTTTCCGTATGATGTTGCGGTGCTGGCGGATCATGAATTTATGCCTGATGATTTGGTAGAGAGTATGTGGACTTACGCTACTGAAGAGTTCGACTATGAGGCTCATCTAGACCTCCTAGAGCGTTAGATTTATATAATTAGAAGCCCTGTGCACGGTGTGCGTGTGCGGGGTTTCTTTGTACCCATTCCTATGGAGGCGCCCGCCCGGTGACGAAACCGCTTGCGGGTCGCGTGGAAGCCCGTATAGTGGGAACTATCGGCGGTACCGCACACCGCGCCTATCAGAGCGCCCCACGCGGCGTCTCACATGGCGCCGGTGTGGGTACACATTTTTGCATATTATCAGGAGGTTCCCCATGAGTAACGAGACCACAGAAGAAGCTTACGATTATCGTGAAGACCCTGAGTATTGGCGAGCTCCGTTCGATTTTACGAAGCCCATATCTGATGCAAATACTCCGGAGGGGTGGATGCGTGCTGAGTTGAATGGGCGTTTTTTTAATGCTCCGGTGGCACGCCCCGGTGCCGAATATGAGTGGGGTCTGGCAGAGATTAAGCGTAGGAACGAAGCTAAGGAATTCCCCTTCAAATATAGCGAAGTAACCAGCTTGTATCGTGAGAAGGTAGCTAATGGTGAGTTGCCAGATGTTTATGCTGGCACTCCATACGATTTGGCGCTTCTGCCTTTCTAACATAGTTTCCCCTTCCGCCCGGGGTTTTGGGCGGCATAACCGAATATAGAACATATTTTTACAACACCACCCACCACACAACCACCGATCACGAGCTAAGGACAACGATGAGCCAGCCGAACTTCCCGCCCGCCCGACTCTTTGACGCTTTCGCCAAGCCCGCCTCCACAGAACAGCCCGCGAAGAAGGGACTGCTCGGCAAGCTGCGCCTGAGCGAATCCTCCGAAGAGGACAACTACACGACCGTCATGCTGGTCGGCTTCAACTCCGCGAAGGAACCCCCGGGCAACGGTGAAGACGCCCTCGACGTGATTCACCGCGCGTTCGACCCGTGCGATGAGAGCCCCGGCTTCGACATGGACGACTTCTACGACTATGCTTCCGTCGCCCCGCAGCTGCAGAACAGCGACGACTCCGAATCCACGGTTCTGGTGTGGCCCAAGATGTTCTACAACAGGGTCACCATCCCGGAGCGCCGCCTGCGCCTGCTCGTGGTGACCGGCCCCGCCCCGAGCCTGTGCCTGCAACGGTTCATGACCCGCTTCTTCAAGTACGTGAAGAAGCTCCACGTGGACCACGCGGTCTTCGTTGAGACCTTTGAGGATCAGGTGGCGCACACCCGCCCGTACCCGTACACGCTGACCACTCACGACGAGAAGCTGGCGGCTATCCCCGGTATTCTGCACGAGTATTTCACCGGTTCTACCTCGGTGACGATGGCGATGTCTGCGCTCGCCGCCGAGCACGGCCTGCGTTCCTCGGTCATGTTGCGTATGAGCATCCCGGGGTATCTGAGCTTTAACCAGCAGAACCCGCGTGCGGTCGTGAGCCTGATCGAGGCGCTGGAGGTCATCCTCGGCATTAAGGTCGAGTCTGAGGAGTACGACCGCCTGCGCGCCCACGCTGACGAGTGGGAGGCGGAGCTCGCTGAAGAAATGGCGAAGGACTACGAGAAGGTTGAGCTGGTGCGTGAGATTGAGCAGAAGATGGATTCGACTCTGCGCACTGTTTCCGGTGAGGTGATTGCCGAGGATATTGAGGGCTACCTGGATTCCCTCAGCGGTGCCTCCGAGGGCGTAAATCCTGCCGATGATGGTGCGGATTCCGCGGAGGACTCTTCGGAACGTTAGGTCCGTTCGCACATATGGCGCGGGTATGGGAAAATGATAGGTAACTATGCCCATACCCGCAGCCAGCATCTCGAAAGGATGATGTGATTGGCACCCATGTCGAAGAACCCGCCCGTTCCGGCGGCGACCGACCCCGCGATTATTCGCAACTTCTGCATTATCGCCCACATTGACCACGGTAAGTCCACCCTCGCAGACCGTATGCTGCAGGCCACCGGCGTGGTTGCCCCGCGCGATATGAAGGCGCAGTACCTGGACCGCATGGACATTGAACGTGAACGCGGTATCACCATTAAGTCTCAGGCTGTGCGCATGCCCTGGGACGTTGACGGCACCTCCTACGCGCTAAACATGATTGACACCCCCGGCCACGTGGACTTCACCTATGAGGTGTCCCGCTCCCTGGCTGCGTGTGAGGGTGCGCTTCTACTCGTGGACGCCGCCCAGGGTATTGAGGCTCAGACCCTGGCGAACCTGTACCTGGCGATGGAGAACGACCTGACCATCATCCCGGTGCTGAACAAGATTGACCTTCCCGCGGCTCAGCCCGATAAGTACGCTGAGGAGCTGGCGAACCTGATTGGTTGCGAGCCGGACGAGGTTCTGCGCGTATCGGGTAAGACCGGTGAGGGCGTTGAGGCTCTGCTGGACCGTATTGTGGAGGCGATTCCCGCCCCGCAGGGTGACGCATCCGCCCCGGCGCGTGCCATGATTTTTGACTCGGTGTACGACTCGTACCGCGGTGTGGTCACCTATGTGCGTGTTGTGGACGGTAGCCTGCAGCCGCGTCAGAAGATTAAGATGATGTCCACCGGCGCTGAGCATGACCTGCTTGAAATCGGCGTGATTTCCCCTGAGCCTGTGCCCTCGAAGGGCCTGGGCGTGGGCGAGGTAGGTTACCTCATTACCGGTGTGAAGGACGTCCGTCAGTCCCGTGTGGGTGATACCGTCACCTCCGCTGTCAAGCCTGCGCAGGAGTCCCTGGGCGGTTACGAGGACCCCAAGCCGATGGTGTTCTCTGGCCTGTTCCCGATTGATGGTTCGGACTACCCGGCGCTGCGTGACGCGCTGGATAAGCTGAAGCTCAACGACGCCGCGCTGATTTACGAGCCGGAGACTTCTGCCGCTTTGGGCTTCGGTTTCCGCTGTGGCTTCCTGGGTCTGCTGCACCTGGAGATTGTGCGTGAGCGCCTGGAACGCGAGTTCAACCTGGACCTGATTTCGACCGCGCCGAACGTTATTTACGACGTGGTGGATGAGGCTGGCAACGCTAAGCGCGTGACCAACCCGAGCGAATTCCCCGAGGGTAAGGTCGCGACCATCCGCGAGCCCATGGTGGCGTGTACGATTATTGCCCCGAGCGAGTACATTGGCGCGATTATGGAGCTGTGCCAGGCTCGCCGCGGCCAGATCGGCGGCATGGATTACCTGTCCGAGGATCGTGTGGAGATGCGTTACCGCCTGCCCCTGGCAGAGATCGTGTTCGACTTCTTCGATCAGTTGAAGTCCCGTACCCGCGGTTACGCGTCGCTGGACTGGAAGTTCGACGGTGAGGAAGAGGCTGACCTGGTGAAGGTCGATATCCTGCTGCAGGGTGAGAAGGTGGATGCATTCAGCGCCATTACTCACCGCGATAAGGCGTACTCGTACGGCCTGATGATGACTTCTAAGCTGCGTGAGCTGATTCCTCGCCAGCAGTTTGAGGTGCCGATTCAGGCGGCTATCGGTTCGCGTATTATTGCCCGTGAGAATATTCGCGCGATGCGTAAGGATGTTCTTTCGAAGTGTTACGGTGGCGATATTTCGCGTAAGCGTAAGCTGCTGGAGAAGCAGAAGGAAGGCAAGAAGCGCATGAAGATGGTCGGTCGTGTGGAGGTTCCGCAGGAAGCCTTCATTGCGGCACTGTCTTCGGGCGAGGAGAAGGAAAAGAAGAAGTAGCCTTTCGCTACTGTAGCTTTTCCGGCTGTGTGCTGACCTGTTGATTGTGGAGAACCCGGCTGGTGCCTCGTGTACCGCCGGGTTCTCTGCTGTCTAACTTAGAAAACACATCAATTTGCGTCGGACATTCCTGAGATGACGAACTAACTTGGCACACATCAGGGGTACAGTTACCCTTGAAGTATGGAATTTGTGGAACGCGCTGAGATACGACGACAGCAGGCTATGAGCGCTCTCGATGAGAAGAGCCAAAGCGACCAAGGTCAGTTTTTTACCCCGCTCGCAGTCGCGCAGATGATGGCGCAGATGTTGCCTCTTCCAACTTCTAATAAAGTTCGTATCCTAGACCCTGGCGCAGGATCTGGCATATTGACAGCAGCAGTTGTGGACCGATTCACACGAGAATCTCCAGAAACCACTCTTGAGATTATTGCTGTAGAAAAAGATTCTGAGCTCATTCCTGCATTGAAGAATACTCTGAAAGATTGTTCTCGCCCAGGGGTGCATCTTGAATACGTTAATCAAGATTTTATTGAATGGGCTTTGCAAGGCCAGAGCCTGTTCGACTATGTTATTCAGAATCCACCGTATTTTAAGATTGCAAGTAAGTCAGAAGTAGCCCTAATTCTACGCTCGCATGGGTGCAATGTGCCCAATATGTATGCCGCCTTCATGTCCCTAGGTGAGCACCTTTTGAAGGATGGTGGCTATCAGGTATCCATTACCCCGCGTTCATGGATGAATGGAACCTATTACACTGCTTTTCGCCAAGATTTACTCAAAGAATCTAGTATTGATTCTATTCATAGTTTTGAGTCTCGTTCTTCTGTTTTTGGAGAGTCTGGAGTACTCCAAGAAACAGTTATCACTGGTATGTATAAGGGAGTAGCAAAATCTCATGTGCAGCTAAGTGTATCGCATGACCATAAGGGAACAGTCTCTACGCGTTCGGTTCCGTACACTCAAGTTGTAACTGGTGATTTTATCTTTGTCCCCAATACAGATTATGACGGGGAGATTATTGAGCGAATGTCCCATGCCAAGGAAACGTTATCCTCTATGAATCTGAATGTTTCGACAGGTAAAGTGGTGGGTTTCCGCTCTCGTGAGATTCTTCTTGAGAATCAACTTGTTGGTTCTCTACCTCTCATTCATGCTTCCCATATATTTAATGGACAAGTAATCCATCCTCTTGAATCTTGTAAGAAAGAACAGTGGGTTGATGGGTTCCATCCGAATACGGCAAAAAATGTCATTCCGTCAGGCTGGTATGTCCTTGTGAAGCGTTTCTCTGCGAAAGAAGAGAAGCGTCGCATAAGCGCAGCCTTGTACCATGCAAATAACTTGTTCGCAATAGATAATAAGGTGAACTATATTCACAATAATGGCTCAGGTCTTGAAAAGGATGTCGCTATAGGAATTGAGCGATGGCTAAACTCAGCCCAAGTAGACGATTATTTTCGCATTTTCAGTGGGCATACCCAGGTAAATGCTGGAGATTTGCGTCAACTCCCATTTCCCTCAATAAGTTCTTTGCGAAAACTTGCCCATTCAAAACAACCGACTCAGGACATTTCTGAGATTCTTTCAGATAATATCGAATCCCTACAGATTAGGAAGGAGAAAGCCGTATGAGCATACATGAAGAAGCTAAAAGACTTTTGAAACTCTTTGAGTTTGATGAAAAACGAACTAACGATATGGCAGCAAGGACTCTTCTGTCGCTGTTGAACCTCCGTGAAGGAGATACCTGGGATCAAGCAACAAATAATCGAATCGGAGTGCGTGGTCTGATGGATTGGATGAGAAAAAAACTTGATTACCAAATTGCAGAAAACTCTAGGGAGACTATACGCAGAGAGGTTCTTCATCAGTTTGTAGCAGCAGCTTTTTGCGAACACAATGATGATGATCCGGATCGCACAACTAACTCACCCAAGAATGTTTATAGGGTTAGCCCCAATGCACTAAGCGTGATTCGTATGTACTCGGGAAGCGACGATGATACTTCTAGTGAATTTCGTATTGCTCTTGAAGAATATCTAGCATATGCTCCGAGCCTATTGGAATTGCAACGTGAAGAGCGTAGAATGGCCAAAATTCCGGTTCGTATGCCCTCGAATGAAATTGCATACATTAACCCCGGTGGTCAAAATAAATTAATTAAATCTATGGTTGAGGAATTTTGTCCTCGTTTTGCGCCAGGGGGCCAGGTTCTGTATATAGGTGACGCGGATAGTAAAACATCAAATTATAACAAAGAGTTACTTTCCTCTCTTGGTATTAATCTTGATATGCACGGAAAGATGCCTGACTTGGTTGTGTACCAGAGGGATAAAAACTGGCTCTTTTTAATGGAGGCAGTAACAACTCATGGTCCAGTAAATCCTCTCCGTAAGAAAAATTTGGAATCACTTTTTGGGGGGTCGCAAGCTGGAATCGTGTATGTTTCCTGTTTCCCGAACCGACAAGTACTCCGCTCTCACCTAGTGGATATTGCTTGGGAGACAGAAGTCTGGCTGGAGAGCGACCCGACTCATATGATTCATTTCAATGGCTCACGATTTATGGGGCCCTACGAAAGTTAGGCATATGAGAACCCGGCTGGTGCCTCGTGTACCGCCGGGTTCTCTGCACGCTGTCTGTTGATATTACCCGCTCACTGAAGCCACCCGCCTGCTGATACTACCCGCGTAGCCGCATGCGCGGTGCCCATATTTGATCCCCCCCCCCCGACCTCTACACCTAGTTCCAGGAGGCAGAATGCCCGCCCAGCCCACCGGCGCCCCCGCACCCCGCGACGGGCGCATCCCCCCCACCAGCGCGGCAGGATGCGAAACCCGCGACTTCAGCCTCTACGTACACATCCCCTTCTGCTCCGTACGCTGCGGCTACTGCGACTTCAACACCTACGCCACCGAAGACTTCGGCGACGGCATCGGCCTCGGCACCTACGCCGACGATGCCATCGCAGAAATCCTCTTCGCCGCCCGTACCCTCGAAGCATCCGGCGTCGCAAAACGCCCCATGCACACCGTCTTCTTCGGAGGCGGCACCCCCACCAAACTGCCCGCCCGCGACCTCGTGCGCATCCTGCAGGCAGCCATCGACGTATTCGGCCTCGTCGAAGGCGCAGAAGTCACCACCGAAGCGAACCCCGACTCCGTAACCCGCGAAGACCTGCAGACCCTCAAGGACGGCGGCTTCACCCGAGTATCCTTCGGTATGCAGTCAGTCGTCCCCGAGGTGCTACAGGTACTCGACCGCACCCACACGCCGTCGAACGTGCCGAAGGTCGTCGCCTGGGCTAAGGAGGTTGGCCTGCAGGTGTCCGTGGACCTGATTTACGGTTCGCCGGGGGAGAGCCTGCATCAGTGGGAGCAAAGTGTTCGCGCCGCAATTTCCTACGAGCCGGACCATATTTCGGCGTACTCGCTGATCGTGGAGGACGGCACCAAGCTCGCCGCGCAGATCCGCCGCGGCGAATACACCATGCCCGACGAAGACCTCATGGCGGACATGTACCTGCTCGCCGAGGAGCTGCTCACCGAAGCCGGCTACAACTGGTACGAGGTCTCCAACTACTCGCGCAGCGAGGACACCCGCAGCGACCACAACCTCGCCTACTGGCGCAACCAGGACTGGTGGGGCATCGGTCCCGGCGCGCACTCGCACGTCAACGGTACCCGCTGGTGGAACGTGAAGCACCCGGTACCGTACGCGCAGAAGGTGCGGGCGGGGGAGTCCCCGGCGGCGGCACGTGAGGTTCTGGACACCGCCACTCGTGCTTTTGAGACGATTATGCTCATGATCCGTGTGCGTGAGGGCTTGGCGATGCGCGAGCTGCTCGCCGTGCACGACGAGGCGCAGCTGGGTGCCTCCCTGCGTTGGCTGGTTTCTCAAGCTCTGATTGAGCCTGATGCTTTGAATTCTCAAGCTGAACCTGACCCTGAAGCTCACGTGCACCTGACCCTCAAGGGCCGTCTACTGGGCGATGCGGTCACCCGTGAGCTGCTCCCGGAGGTCCCTGAAGAGCACGAGGAGCACTAAGAAGCATTGGTCTGACAAGGGGCTTTTCAATCGGGGCGACGTTCCGGTTCTGGTCTGTCGCAGCTCCACTTGATGCTTTTCTCTAACGCTGCCTGCGAATGGCGTGCGCCCCGGCATTGCCGTAATATTTCGGTGATTTCGGGGTGTTTTTGCGGGTCTCAAAAAACTTTTAAAAAAATTTTTCGGGGCTGTTTGGAGGGGCTTTGGGGGAGCATCACACCTTACACCGGTGTGCTAATTGTTCGCATTTGTACTGGACTAGCCAAAAGAATTTTCCACTCTGTCATACCACTTTTAGAGTGCGTATTTTTCGAATACTTTCCTGAGAAAAAATTCTCTAAAACACCCAATTTCAAGTTGTGGTTGAAGGTTACGCTGTGCCATAATAGGTCATGGCAGGACGGTATATGTCTAACAGCGTGTTCTCGTCTTTGCTGAAGTTGAGTGAATACGGTTGTGGGCTCCTGGTAACAGGGGCCCACGATCGTTTAACAAAGATTATCTACAGCACCATTCGGTAGAGTTTGCAGTAATTCACGCGCACTAGGCAAAGAAGCCCCACTTAAACGTAGAACGCCCCGCACACAACGTGCGGGGCGTTCATCGTAAAAGCTATCAGCGCGGTTCTGAGACAGCGCGGTTTAGGACTCTGCGGATTCTGCGTTCTCGGTGGAGTAGAAGCGGTCCAGCAGGCGCGGGTTCACGCGGTAGCTGTACGGCTCACCGCGGTTCACCTCAATACCGGCACGCAACGACGCAATAGCCATGAATAGCCACACGAGCGCACCCAGAACCATGGCAATGTTTCCCATGCCGGGCAGGAACGACACAACCCACAGCGTCACCAGAGCAATGGAGGGCAGGAGGGTGAAGTTCATTGCCTCGCGAGCTTCCTGCTCAGCGAAGGGTGCGTTATTGCGGCTGACGTAGAAAACCGCAGCGGAAGGAATGATGCCGAGAATACCGCCGAAATGCGCGAGAGTCGCACGGTTGCGGTCCTGAATCACGCTAATCTTACGGGTTTTCTGAGGCCCGGTTGCCGGGCGAACATCGTTAGTCACGAAAATCCTGGTTCGATAGAAGTTTCTTGTGGTGATCACCTAAGCCGGTGGATATACCCTCCGAAGAGGCAAATCGTTTGAGCGGTGGTGACCTAAGAGTGTAGTGATGGTGCAACATAAACCCACAGAGGCAATGCCACACGCTCAACTATTGTACCGCTTTAGGGGACAAAACCCACAGGATAATGCCCTCGAGGGAAAGGTTCTGAGCAAATTCACACCTGCGCTCGCAGACGGGGGCGCAATAGCGGGTCTCGGGTGCGGTTAGGCACCCGGCTCAGTGAGAAAATCGATGAGCGATTCGACCGGACCGAGCAGCGTCGGATCCAGGTCAGCGTAGGAGTCAACGCGGGAGAGAATATGCTTCCACGCCTGCGCCACATCCGCCTGCGTTTCGTGCGGCTGACCCAGACGACGCAGCGTGCCCTTCTTGAAGTCCTCACCGCGCGGCACCTGTGGCCACGCCTTCAAACCCAGCACCGAGGGCTTGACCGCCTGCCAAATATCGATGAACGGGTGGCCCACGATTTTCACGTGCCCGGCGGCACCCGGCACAGCCAGCGTATCCGCAACAATGCGCTGCTCCTTCGTGCCCTCAATCAGGTGGTCGACCAGAATACCCAGGCGGCGGCCTGGGCCCGGCGCGAACTCGCGAATAGCACCGGCGAGATCATCCACGCCGTGCAGCGGCTCCACGACAATGCCCTCAACGCGCAGATCGTGGCCCCAGACCTTCTCCACGAGCTCGGCGTCGTGCAAACCCTCAACCCAGATGCGGGAGGCGCGCGCCACCCGAGCCGGGGCGTTCTTCACCGCAATAGATCCGGAACGAGAAATCGTGCGCTTCGGCTCCTTCGCAGCCACCGGGGCGACAATCTCAACGGGCTCGCCCTCAATCAGGTAGCCAGGACCCAGCGGGAAGTTCTTCACGCGACCCTTCGCGTCCTCGAGTCCGAAGAAGAGGGCACCGCCGATGCGTTCAGCCTTCACGACCTCACCCACCCAACCGTTAATGTCCTCAATGAGCAGGCCGCGGCGCAGCGGTACTTTACGCGGGGCCGGCGCCTGGCGGCTCATGCGGGCGGCGTTTAGATCCTGGGCACCCCAGCCGTAGGGGGAGTGGTGGGTACTCAACGTATTCTCCTTTGGGGCGGTAGGGGTGAAAATCGCAATAGGACTACGGAGCCGATTTCAGGGGCACAGGCACCGCAGATTAAGCGGATAGCGGGAGCGACCCCCATTCAGCCTAGCCATTGTATCGGGTCGGGGGTAGTATCCCCTAGAATTGATACGACCATTGTTGGCGGTGCACTCATCGAGCACCGCCATCGTCTCGAGAGGAAGGAAACGCATGAGCCACTACGATACTCTCGGCGTATCGAACGACGCCAGCCCCGAAGAGATCAAGAAGGCGTACCGAAAGAAGGCACGCCAGCTACACCCCGACGTGAACCCCTCCGAGGACGCAGCCGAAGAGTTCAAGCGCGTCACCCTCGCCTACGAGGTGCTCTCCGACCCCGAAAAGCGCCGCAACTATGACACAACCGGCGACGAACAGGGCCGCGCAGGCTACCCCGGAGGCGGCGGCTACCCGGGCGGCGGATTCAGCGGCTTCGGCGGTTTTGAGGACCTGCTGAACATGTTCACCGGCGGCGCGGCAGGTGCCCGCGGCCCCGCATCCCGCATGCGTCAGGGCCAGGATGACCTGATTACCGTCTCCATCAGCCTGCAGGACGCCGTGTTCGGCGTTGAGAAGACCATTGAGCGTCGCTCCGCCGTGACCTGCAAGTCCTGTAACGGCGAAGGCACCGCAGAGGGCACCCAGCCCGAAACCTGCACCACCTGCTCCGGTCACGGTTTCATGCAGCGCCGCGTGCAGTCCATCCTCGGTACCGTCATGCAGCAGGTTGAATGCCCCGACTGCCACGGCTACGGCACCGTCATCAAGACCCCCTGCCCTGAATGCCACGGTCAGGGCCGCGTACGTGAAGACGTGCCGCTGACCTTCAACGTTCCCGCCGGCGTGCACGACCAGGCGCGTATCCGCCTGCGCGGCAAGGGCGAAGCAGGCCTGTACGGTGGCCCCAACGGCGACCTGTACGTTGACCTGAACGTCAAGCGCGACAAGTACTTTAGCCGCGAGGGCGACAACCTGGTCACCACCGTGAACATCCCCATGGTCGCGGCGGCACTGGGCACCACCATCCCGCTGAAGACCTTCGACGGCGACCAGGAAGTTGCGATCCCCGCAGGCACTCAGAGCGGTGACGTAATCACCCTCAACGGCCTGGGCGCAACCGTGCTCGGCACCGAGCGTCGCGGCGACCTGCTGGTACGTATCCAGGTGGTCACCCCCACCGACATGACCGAAGAACAGCGTGAACTGCTGCGCCAGTTCGCTGCCCTGCGCGGTGAATCCCTCACCGAAGGTTCGCAGGTCAAGCACCGCGGCGGTCTCTTCTCCCGCCTGAAGGACCAGTTCAAGTAGGATCCCTACACCAAGCTGAGGATGCGGGGGGTGCGGTACTCACCCCGCCCCCGCCGCTTTCCTGTCAGCACTGCGCTGCATGCGCCCGCGCCAAGCTGCGCACCTATTTCACACACCAACCGCACACTACCCACGCTTTCAAACCGCACCTCAAGGAGAACCATGAGCGCCCCCATCTTCTACATCAGCACGGAAGAATACGACGCACTCACCCCCGGCGCCACCTGCGCGCTCAGCGGCTCCGAAGGCAAGCACGCCCTCGTCAAGCGCCTTGAGCTCGGCGAACGCATCGACCTGGGTGACGGCACCGGCCGCCGCGCACTCGGTACGGTCGCCTCCATTAACGCGGACGGCGTGAGCGTGCAGGTGCAGGAGCTACGCGAGGAACGCAGCGTGCCCTCCATCTACCTGGTGCAGGCCCTCGCGAAGGACGGCCGCGACCTGCTCGCCATCGAAACCGCCACCGAGCTGGGCGTGTACGGTGTGCTTCCGTGGAGCGCGGACCGCTCCATCGTGCGTTGGAAGGGGGAGCGCGCCTCCAAGGCACACACCAAGTGGCAGAACACCGTCACCGCCGCCGCGAAGCAGTCGCGCCGCGCGCTCATTCCCGAAGTGTACGACCTGTACAGCACCGCCGACCTGGTCGAACTCATTGAAGAAGTTGCCGGGGAGGGTTCTGAGCAGTCCGCCGCCGTGTTCATCCTGCATGAGCAGGCGACCGAACGCCTCAGCGCCCTGGCGCGCAAGCTTGTAGAGGCAGAGAACCTGCCCGAAGAAATCTACCTGCTCGTCGGCCCCGAAGGCGGCATCAGCGACCGCGAAGTGCAGCTCTTCACCGACGCTGGCGCGCAGCTGGCACTACTCGGTGACGAGGTGCTACGTTCCTCCACCGCCGGCTCTGCCGCCATGTGCACCCTGAACGTGGTGCTGGGCCGCTGGTAGAGCGCCCGCTACTGGATTTCCTCCGGTAGCACCCCTCTGCTAGAACCCAGCTGACAGGCATCCACCGGGGCGTGGTGCATCACGCGCATCTATACTTGTAAATACATCACTAGCCAAGGAGCCCATATGACTACCTCCCGACCTCTCTCGACCGCGCGCACCGTATCCTTCAAGAGCGCCGCAGAAATGATCGCCGTGCTCGGCCCGCAGGACGCGCACCTGGCAATTATCGAGGACTACTTCGAGCAGATTAGCCTGCGCCCCAAGGACCTGGACGTACTCATCACCGGCCCTTCCGAGGCCGTCAATACCGCCGCAAAGCTACTGAACGAACTGCGCGTGCTCTCCAGCCACGACACGCAGATTACCGTGCAGGTTATTCACCGCCTCATGGGCATGCTCGGTGACGAACTGAGCAACCCGGCGCACTCGCTGTCCGCCAGCATCCTCTCCACCCGCGGCACCACGATTCGCCCCAAGACTATTAACCAGAAGAAGTACGTGGACGCTATCGACGCGAACACCGTCATCTTCGGCATCGGCCCGGCGGGTACCGGTAAGACCTACCTCGCCATGGCGAAGGCTGTGCAGGCGCTGCAGAGCCACGAAGTGAACCGCATTATCCTCACCCGCCCCGCCGTGGAGGCTGGCGAGCGTCTGGGATTCTTACCCGGCACCCTCAACGAGAAGATCGACCCGTACCTGCGCCCGCTCTACGACGCACTGCACGACATGCTCGAACCCGAAACCATCCCCAAGCTCATGGAGGCGGGCACCATTGAGGTCGCACCGCTGGCGTACATGCGTGGCCGCACCCTCAATGATGCGTTCATCATCCTTGACGAGGCGCAGAACACCACCGCCGAGCAGATGAAAATGTTCCTGACCCGACTAGGCTTCGGCTCGAAGATGGTCATTACCGGTGACATCACCCAGATCGACCTGCCCGGTGGAGCGGCATCCGGTCTGAAGCAGGTGCGCAACATTCTGCAGGGCGTGGAGGATATTCACTTCAGCATCCTGGAATCCTCCGACGTGGTTCGTCACACCCTGGTGTCGAACATTGTGTCCGCCTACGACCAGTGGGGCGAAGACCAGAAGGCAATGGAACGCAAGCGCAACCGCAAGGTCAAGCGCGCCACCATCGAGGCCGCAGCAGAGAAACTACTGGACCGCGCAGGCATCAACGGCGGCTCCGAAAAAAACGCCGAGCAGAACCCCAACAACGCACAGACCACCCCGGAAGGACGCTAAACGGTGGCAGAGATCGAATTCGACTGTGAAGAACCCGCAACCGGTGCCGACCCGGTAACCGACGCCTTCATCCGCGAATCTTTCGAAGCGGTAGACACCGAGGTGCTCACCCGCCTCGTCGAGCACGCCTTCAAACGCATGCACCTTGCCGATGACACCTACCTGTCCATCGCCATCGTGAACGAAGACGAAATGGAGCGCGTGCACATCGAATGGATGGACCTGCCCGGCGCAACCGACGTGATGAGCTTCCCCATGGACGAGCTGGAACCGGGAACCCCCGAAAACCCCTCCAGCGGCATGCTCGGCGACATCATCCTCTGCCCGCCCGTCGCCGCACGTCAGGGCGCAGACGCGGGCCACAGCACCCTCGATGAGCTGTGCCTGCTCACCACCCACGGCATTCTGCACTGCCTCGGCTACGACCACGGCACCGCCGAAGAGGAAGCTGAAATGTTCGGCATTCAGCGCTCCATCCTCGAAGAGTTCCTGGGCCGCCCGGCACCGGTCGAAACCCGACACTAGGGGAGCGGCGTGGACATTCTACTCACAGCCCTCCTCGCCGTTCTCGCGCTCTGCCTGACCGTGGTCGCGGCAATCGCCGAAACCGCGTTCACCTACCTGCCGCACAACGAGGCTGAGGAAGCGGTGGAGGCACACCCGGACACCCTCGGCGCCCGCGTCCTGCAGCGCACCCTCGACGGTGACTCCGAGGCGTACACGCACCCGCTGCGCCTGACCCGCCTCATTGCGGCAGCCGCCGCGGTGCTCGCCACCATGACCTGTCTGCTAAGCCTGGTCGAGGTGCACGCGCTCGCCGTAGTGCTGACCCTCGTGATTGTTGCGCTGGTGGGCTACCCGATTCTGCATATGCTGGCGCGTGCTCTGGGACGTAACTGCCCGGTCGCGTCGATTCGTGTGCTGGCGCGCCCGGTGCACTACCTGTCGGTTCTGCTGAGCCCGGCGACCGGTCTGCTCGATAAGCTCAGTGTGCGCCTGGCGCCGGAACGTTCGGCTGAGGCCCCGGTGGGCGTGTTCGATGAGGAGGAGCTGCGCGAGTTCCTGGACCGCGCCTCCGACGCTGAAACCATTGAGGATGACGAGGCGCAGATGGTGCAGTCTGTCTTTGAGATGGACGATACCCGCATCCGTTCGCTCATGGTTCCGCGTACCGACATGCTCACCGCCAGCCGTGACACCCCTCTGCGTGAGGCGCTGAGCCTGTTCCTGCGTTCGGGTTATTCGCGTATGCCGGTGATTGGTGATTCGAGCGATGAGATTTTGGGCGTGCTCTACCTGAAGGACGCGATGCGCGCCTTCATCCTGCACGGTGAGGCTCCCGAAGGTACCGCCCTGCCGACCGTGGTTGAGCTGATGCGCCCGGCTCGTTTTGAGCCCGGGTCGAAGCGCGCCATGGACCTGCTGCGTGAGATGCAGCGCGAGTCCACGCACGTGGCGATTATTGTTGACGAGTACGGCGGCACCGCCGGTCTAATCACGCTTGAGGACCTAATCGAGGAGCTGGTCGGCGACATTTCTGATGAGTACGACCATGAGCGCCCCGATTACACGCTGAATGACGACGGCACGTTCCGTCTCTCTGCCCGTCTGGGTATTGATGAGCTGGGCGAGATTTTCGGTCGTGAACTCGACGATGAAGATGTTGATACGGTGGGCGGTCTGCTCGCTAAGCATCTGGGTATGGTGCCGATTGTTGGTTCTGAGATTGAGATTGACGGCATTCATATCCGTGCGATTGGTTCGTCGGGCCGCCGCCACCAGGTGGACATGTTGCAGGCGTGGTACGAGCCGCCTCGTGATGAGCAGGAGAGCGCTGAGGGTTCCTCGGAGCCTAATTCCGCGGAGGTTGCTGACGTCCTCACCGTGGATACGGAGCCGCCCGCTGTGACTGAGCCGCATGCGCATCCTGATCTTCCGGGAGATATTGCAGAGGCTGAACCGGCAACCAATCAGCACGGCAACCGCTAGATATCGAACATAGACGCCGCATTTTCCCTAACACACTTTGAGCCGGCCGCCCCGCCCCGGAAGGCGCAGGCAGATGAGGCTGGCACCCCATACACCCCGCACGGGGTTTGATAAGGAGAAACACAATGGACCAGGAGTACACCCCGCTCGATTTGAGCACTCTGGACTTGAGCACCCCGCTGCCGACCTACCCGGCGGATTTCCGTTCGGGCTTCGCGTCGCTGGTGGGCCGCCCGAATGCGGGTAAGTCTACTCTGACGAACGCTATGGTCGGTCAGAAGGTGGCTATCACCTCAAACCGTCCGCAGACGACCCGCCACACAATCCGCGGTATTGTGCACAAGGACGAGTACCAGCTGATTCTGGTGGACACCCCGGGTATTCACCGCCCCCGCACTCTGCTGGGTGAGCGTCTGAACGACCTGGTGGCAAGCACCCTTTCGCAGGTGGATGTGCTGGGCTTCTGCATTCCGGCGAATGAGAAGATCGGTCCGGGTGACCGTTACATTGCGTCGCAGCTGGTGGCGTCGAGCAATAAGCCGGTGGTTGCTATTGTGACGAAGGCTGACACTGTGAGCTCTGAGGAGCTGCGTGAGCAGCTGCTGGCTGTTGAGGCGCTCGGCGAAGAGGTTATGAGCGCTGAGCGTGCGGCTCGTGCTAAGCGTGCCGAGCATCGTGCGAAGCAGAAGGGTAAGGGCCCCAAGGGTAAGGGCGGCAAGAATGATGCTGTGCCTTTCGCGAAGGGTTCGGGCCCTGCGGCTACGCGCCGCGCCGGTGAGGTTGCTGAGCCGATGCCGGTTGACGGTAAGGGTGGCTGGGCTGCGATTATCCCGGTGTCTGCTGTGAAGCATTTCCAGGTGGATGCGGTTGCTGACCTGCTGGCGCAGTACACTCCGCTGTCGCCGCCGCTGTACCCGGAGGGTGAGCTGACCGATGAGCCGGAAGCAACCCTCATCGCGGAGCTGGTGCGTGAGGCTGCTCTGGAGGGTGCGCGTGAGGAGCTACCCCACTCGATTGCTGTGACGGTTGAGGAGATGGAGTTCCGTGAGGGCCGCCCGGCGGATAACCCGCTGCTGGATGTGCACGTGAACCTATATGTGGAGCGTGAGTCGCAGAAATACATCATTATCGGTAAGGGCGGCTCGAATCTGCGCAAGATTGGTACGAAGGCTCGTGAGCAGATTGAGGCGCTGCTCGGTACCCGCATTTATTTGAATATTCATGTGAAGGTTGCGAAGGAATGGCAGTCTGACGCGCGTGCGTTGAACCGCCTGGGATTCTAGTAGCTTTCCTACTCATTCGGCGCTCATAGGGAAGAGTGTTACTCTGAGAAAGCACTTGCTCACCGGCAGAAAGAGAAAAGGTATGCCCCAGGCACCTCGTTTACGAAGCACCGGTCGTCATATGCGCACGACGGTGATGACTTCAAACCGCAATAAGTGGATTGCTCTGCTTACTGCTTGCATGCTCGTCATTGTTGTTGGCTTTGGTGGCGTGTTGGCTCTGCGTATGCGCAATAATCTGCATACTCAGGAGCTGAACATCAGCAATTACAAGAACGGCCTGGAGAACGGCGCCTTGGACATTCTCGTGATTGGCTCCGATACCCGTAAGGGTAATAACGGTGCGTACGGTGATGAGGATGACCGCAATTCTGAGGCTCGCGCGGACGTGATGATGCTGCTGCAGATCAGCAAGGACCGTAAGAACGTGAGCGTGCTGTCGTTCCCGCGTGACCTGATGGTTGATGTGCCGCAGTGTACTGATCCTGAGAGCGGCACCGTGTACCCGGCTGAGGAGAACGTTCAGATTAACGAGTCTCTGTCTCGCGGTGGCCCCGGTTGTACTGTGGCAACCATTAGCAAGCTGACCGGTGTGAATATTGACCACTTCATGTTGGTGGACTTTAACGCTGTGAAGGAGCTGTCGAAGGTTGTTGGCGGCGTTCAGGTGTGTGTGGACGCTCCGATTGATGACGAGTACAGTGGCTTGAAGCTTCCTGCCGGTACTTCTTCGGTTGAAGGTGAGCAGGCTCTTGCGTTCTTGCGTAGCCGCCACGGCTTCTCGGATGGTTCCGATATTGGTCGTATTCAGGCTCAGCAGGGCTTCTTGTCTTCGCTGTTGCGTAAGGTGAAGAGCGAGGGTACTCTGTCGAATCCGAGCCGTCTGATTAACATTGCTGAGGCGATTACTCAGAACGTGACGGTGGATAAGAACCTGGGTAATATCAGCACTCTGGTGGGTGTTGGTGCGGCTCTTGGTGGCGTGGATCTGTCGAATGTTGTGTTTGCGACCGTGCCGACTGAGCCGTGGAGCCAGGATGAGAACCGCCTGCAGGTTTCTGCGGATGCTGCGAACGTGTTCCAGCGTCTGCGTGACGATAAGTCGCTGAAGGAAGAGAAGGCTCCGGAGGCACCGGCTACTGCTGCCGCTCCGGTTCAGCTGGACCGTACGGTTCCGGTGAACGTGTACAACGCGACCGGTCTGGATGGTCGCTCGGCTACAATCGCTTCGGTGATTGAGGGCCTGGGCTACACGAATGTTACTCCCGGTACTTCGGCTAACCCGACGAACTTCACCACGGTGTTCTACTCGACCGGTTATGAGGCGGAGGCGAAGGAAATCGCCGCAAAACTGAACGTAACCCGCGTGGTGGCGACTGAAGAGGTTCTGGGAGTGTCGGTGACGATTGGTACTGACTTCCCGTCCGGTGATGCGATGGAGAAGCAGGAGGCTGCGATTGCGGGTAACGCGACCGGTCAGACTGCTGATCAGCACAAGTGCCAGACTGCTTTCGCCTACTAGGTTGTAGCTAGGGCATAGCGCAGATGCGTGAATTTTGAATAAGGGGGCGTAGCGCCAGAAATGGTGGCTGCGCCCCTTTGCCGTTAATTCTTTCCAGATGATGGACGGCTTCCCGGGTGCCCTGCCGCCGCTTCCGACCCCTGTGATAGCGTGGAGGCATGACTATTGACGGTGAGAGTATGCGCGGGGTTACCCGCCAGGCAGTGAACCTGCTGCTTATTCGCCGGAACGGGGCACGCTAGAATCTGCCGCAACCGTTCCGGCTTTTTGACGCGGCATCTCACCTTTGCATCCTTTCTGATGCACCGCCTTGACCACGGCTGCCGGGGACCGATACCCGGCACGGTACGAGCCCCACATTTGGGGTAGAGCGAGACGGACCAACCAACAGGAAATTCATCATGAAAAACCACCAGAAGCCCAGCCCCATGCCGGTACACAAGTACCGCCCTTTCCGCGAGCAGATTGTTGTTGACCTGCCGGACCGCACTTGGCCGGATAAGGTCATTGAGAAGGCTCCGCGCTGGTGCGCAGTGGATCTGCGTGACGGCAACCAGGCGCTGATTGACCCCATGGACACCGACCGTAAGCTTGCGATGTTCAAGCTGCTGGTGAAGATGGGTTACAAGGAAATTGAGGTTGGTTTCCCTTCGGCGTCGCAGACTGACTTTGATTTTGTGCGCACTCTCGTTGAGGACGGCCACATTCCTTCGGACGTGACCATTCAGGTTCTGGTGCAGGCGCGTGAGCACCTGATTGCCCGCACTTTTGAGGCGATTGAGGGCGCACCGCAGGCGATTGTGCACTTCTACAACTCGACCTCCGTTCTGCAGCGTCGCGTGGTGTTCAACCAGGACCAGGAGGGCGTGCTGGATATCGCCCTGCAGGGTGCGCGCCTGTGCCGCAAGTACGAAGAGCAGATGATCTCCGATACTAAGGTCATCTACGAGTACTCGCCCGAGTCCTTCACCGGCACCGAGCTGGAGTACGCGGCTCGCGTGGTGAACGCTGTGGCTGAGGAACTGGAGGTCGGTCAGAACGGCCGCGAGCTGATTGTGAACCTGCCCGCTACCGTTGAGATGGCTACCCCGAACGTGTACGCCGACTCTGTCGAGTGGATGGACCGCAACCTGAACCACCGCGAGCACATTGTGCTGTCGCTGCACCCGCATAATGACCGCGGTACCGGCGTGGCTGCTGCTGAGCTGGGTTACCTGGCGGGCGCTGACCGTATTGAGGGTTGCCTCTTCGGTAATGGCGAGCGCACCGGTAACGTTGACCTGGTGACGTTGGGTCTGAACATGTACACCCAGGGTATTGATCCGCAGATTGATTTCTCTGATATTGACGGTATCCGTAAGACTGTTGAGTACTGCAACCAGTTGAAGGTGCACGAGCGTTCGCCGTATGGTGGCGACCTGGTGTTCACTGCGTTCTCTGGTTCTCACCAGGACGCTATTAAGAAGGGCTTTGAGGCTCTGGAGCGTACCGCTGCTGAGGCGGGTAAGACTGTGGATGAGGTGTATTGGGAGGTTCCGTACCTGCCGATTGATCCTCGCGATTTGGGTCGTACCTATGAGGCGATTATTCGTGTGAACTCGCAGTCCGGTAAGGGTGGTATGGCGTACCTGCTGAAGCAGGATCACGGTCTGGACCTGCCGCGTCGTGCTCAGGTTGAGTTCTCGAAGATTGTTCAGGCTCGTACTGACGCTGAGGGCGGCGAGATGACCAGCCAGAAGCTGTGGAACATCTTCGCGGATGAGTATCTGCCGGCTCCGGATCCGCAGAACCGTTGGGGTAAGTATCGTATTGAGTCGATTAATATTGATTCGGCTGATACTGGTGCGACCACTCTGCGTGTTGGTCTGAATATTAATGGTCACACGTACACTCGTTCGGCTTCGGGTACCGGTCCGGTGGACGCTCTGCAGAACATCCTGTCGGGCGAGGGCGTGGATATTCGCGTGATGGATTACTCGGAGCACACCATGTCGTCTTCGTCGACTGCTAATGCTGCCTGCTATGTTGAGGCTGCTGTTGGTTCTCGCGTGCTGTGGGGTATTGGTGTGGACAGCTCGACGACTCGTGCAGCTTTGAAGGCGATGATTTCGGCTGTGAACCGTGCGCTGCGTGATGAGCGTCAGGCGTAGGCGATAGCCGTACATGCTTTGTGCAAGGTTTGCGGGTGACCGCTGGCTGATGACCGTTGACCGTGCATGATGTGGGGGCGGGATGCATACTGGGAGTATGTATCCCGCCCTTATGCGTTTAATGTGCGCCGTCCCGGTGAGCATCGTGGTGAGGAGGAGAGCTTCAGCGCCTGGGCTTTGGCTAATCGTCAGCAGCCGCTGGATCGTAAGCTTGCTCTTGTGGGGTGGGTTCCGACGATGACCCGAATGCCGGTAAGGCCCCGAGTGATGTGTTTGAGAATGTTGACCCGCAGACTGGTTATCTGAGTCCTTTCGATTGGGACACGGAGGATTTTGCGTGGTTTGAGTGGGCAAAGCCGCTGATTGTGGTGGGTACTCACCTGGGCGGCACTCATTTTTATGCGCAGAGCCTGCCGGATGGTCTGACGGCTCGTTATATTGAGTTTGATGTGCTGAATTTTGGGTGCGGTAGCGCTGTTTTTGATTTTGAGACTGGTGTTTTTGACTGGTCGTGCGGCTAGTACGCTTGCGCCGGAGAACGCGCCGTTGACGCACCTTCGACGCGCCGGAGAGCGCCCATTTGAGGTGTTTGCGCGGCCTCCTTGAACCGTGCATGAGCCATGGATAAGCCCCGGACGCACCGCGGTATACCTCCTGAAACGGCACCCTGAGCGTTTCACAGTGTGGACGGGGCGGTTTGCGGAAGTTCCACATCACCTTCGGCGAACCGCCCCGGGTGGGTGCGCCTCCTGTATCCTTGAATGCGTGGAATGGATTCAAGCAATTATTTTGGGCTTCGTTCAGGGCCTTACCGAATTTCTGCCGATTTCATCATCGGCGCATCTGAACATTGTTGGTCAGATCCTGCCGGAGAGGGCTGACCCGGGCGCCGCGTTTACCGCAATCACCCAGCTGGGTACTGAGACTGCGGTTCTGATTTTCTTCTGGCGCGATCTTGTTCGCATCCTGAAGTCCTGGTTCGGATCCTTGACCGGCCGCGTACCGCGCAACGACCCGGATGCCCGCATGGGTTGGCTGATTATTCTCGGCTCCCTGCCCATCGGTATTCTGGGCCTGCTGCTGGAAGACTACATTGACACCCAGTTCCGCAGCCTGTGGGTTGTGGCGACCATGCTGATTGTCTTTGCGGTGTTCCTGGGTCTTGCGGACCGTTTTGGTCGTGAGCAGCGTGAGCTGAAGGACCTGACTTTCCGTCACGGTATTCTGTACGGTTTCGCGCAGGCGCTGGCACTGATCCCGGGTGTTTCCCGTTCGGGCGGTACGATTACTGCGGGTCTGTTCATGGGTTACACCCGTGAGGCTGCGGCTCGTTACTCGTTCCTTCTGGCTCTGCCGGCAGTGTTCATGTCTGGTCTGTACAAGACTTTCAAGGTGTTCACTGGTGCTGAGGCGACCGGCTACTACGGTATCCCCTCGACTATCGTGGCGACTTTGGTCGCGTTCGTGGTGGGTTACCTGATGATCGGCTGGTTCTTGAAGTACGTGTCTTCGAAGTCCTACGGCGTTTTCATTTGGTACCGCATTGCGCTCGGTATCCTGATTTTCGTTGGTCTGGGCACTGGCGTTCTGAACGCTACTTCTTCGGCGTTCTAAGGCTTTAGCCCTCAGCGTGATATGACATACCCGCCCGTGAGAAACTCACGAGCGGGTATTCTTATTGGAGTAGATTTTTTGGCACCCGCATGCCTTGAGGTTGGGCAGCGGGTGTGGCGCGTCCACCGGTTGTGGGCGTTTTTACGGAAAGGAAACCCATGCGAGCTTGGGATGCCCCCGCCTCTGTGACTCTGCCCGGTCAGGCTGCGTTGCCGCGTATTTTTGATACTGCGGCTGGTGAGATTGTTCAGGTTCAGGAGGATAAGGCGGCGAGCCTGTACGTTTGCGGTATCACCCCGTACGACGCGACGCATATGGGTCACGCCTCCACCTATGTTGCTTTTGACTTGCTGCACCGCGCCTGGCTGGATGCGGGCGTGCCGGTGACGTACGTGCAGAACGTGACCGATGTGGACGACCCGCTGCTTGAGCGTGCGACCGCGACGAACGTTGATTGGCGTGAGCTGGCTGAGGATCAGACGGAACTGTTCCGCACCGACATGAAGGCGCTGAACGTGATTCCGCCGGCGCACTATGTGGGTGTGGTGGAATCCATTGAGTGGCTGTTCCCGCTGATTGAGGATTTGCTGCGCCGCGGCCTGGCGTACCGCGTGCCCGGTTTCACGGATGAGCAGGGTGTGGTGCATCCTGACGGTGACGTGTACCTGGATTTGAAGGCTGTGCGTGAGCTGCCCGCGAATGCCGAGGGCTACTCATGGGCACCGGGCGAGGTCTGCCACTTGACCTGTGATGAGATGCTGGAGATTTTCGCTGAGCGCGGCGGCGACCCGAACCGGGCCGGTAAGCGTGACGCACTGGATCCGCTACTGTGGCGTGTTGAGCGTGAGGGCGAGCCGAGCTGGGATGCCGGCGAGCTGGGCGCGGGCCGCCCGGGCTGGCATATTGAGTGCACGATGATTGCCCGCCGTTTTGTGGATGGTTCGCTGACCGTTCAAGCAGGCGGTAACGACTTGACGTTCCCGCACCATGATTTGGGTGCGGGCCATTCGTGGGCTGTGTCTGCACGCCCGCACGCGAAGCATTACGCGCACACCGGCATGGTCGGTTTGGACGGCCACAAGATGAGTAAGTCCCGCGGTAACCTGGTGCTGGTTTCGCGTCTGCGTGCGGCCGGTGAGGATGCGAACGCGGTGCGTCTGGCGATTATGGGTCAGCATTACCGTTCGGATTGGTTCTGGACTGATGAGCTGCTGGAGCACGCGAAGGCTCGCCTGGATACGTACCGTCATGCGGTGTCGGTGGCTGAGGGCCGTGAAGGTTCCGAAGGTGTCACCGATGAGGCGGCTGTTGAGCTGCTGACCACTGTGCGTGAGGCACTTGGCGAGGACCTGAACGCTCCGGCGGCGTTGGCGGCTGTGGATGCGTGGGCTGTGAAGGCTCTGGCGGACACCACCGTTGGCGGTGGCGCGCTGGTGCGTGACATCCTGGCGGCACGCCTGGGCGTGGTCCTCTAGGGATAACACCCCACGAAACGTTGAAGCGCAGGAGCGGCGCTACGGTGTGAAAGCCGTGGCTGCCGCCCTGCGCTTTTCTGCGCCTTCAATACACTTTTACATTTCAACCGTATTGAAAATACAACCTACAGGGTTTATTCTTGGAGTATGTGGAACATCGACTTCCGGTATATTCAATCCTGGCTTCAAGAGCTAAGTGACGATGACTACGAGCAGGTAGTTGCCTCTCTTCAGGTTCTTGAAAGGGAAGGTCCTGCTCTTGGCAGGCCCCTGGTTGACAACATCAAATATTCAACTATTAAAAATCTCAAGGAGCTCAGGCCAGGCTCCTCAGGTCAAAGTAAAATACGCATACTTTTTGTGTTTGATCCCCGAAGGCAAGCCGTTATGCTCGTTGCGGGAGATAAGTCGGGAAACTGGAATAAGTGGTACCGCACGAACGTTCCTCGTGCTGAACAAATCTACAAAGAGCATCTACGTAATTTATAAGACTGCATGGTCTTACCCACACACAACACCATTTGGAAGGAGGACGAAAAATGACTACATCAGTAATGGACGAACTGTACGCTCTTCGTCCCTACAACCGTGAAGCTGTTGACGCGCTCGCCGAAGAGATGATTGCAGAAGTACGTGCATATCGACTCCGTGAACTTCGAGAGCAGGCTCAGATGACTCAGCAAAATATTGCTGCTGAGCTGAATGTCTCTCAGAACAGCGTGTCCAAGTTGGAACGAGGCGACCTTGATAAGACTCAAATCAGCACTCTTAAGCGCTACATTGAGGCACTCGGTGGCAAACTGAGTATCGAGGCAAATTTTGGAGATACCTCATATCGTCTTGCATAGATAGTAAAAAGCGCGGGGAGTAGTACCACGGTGATAATCGTGAGCACTACCCTCGTGCTTTTTGATACCTGCGTTCTCCACTGTATCCAGAGCTGACCGCACAAGAAACCAGCCACCCGCATTATCACGCTTGCGGGGTAATGCACCACAGCCGATTTGCAGACTCCGCTAAAATAGAAAAGGACTTTTTCCGTCCAGAGTTCGCCGCAAAGCGCGAACAGCACAGACTGACCCAAACCCGAGGAGAATCACCCCGTGAGCAGCGGCACCCACACCCCCACCGGCGCAATCAACCGCCGCGGCCCCTTCCGCCCCGGCGAGCGCGTCCAAATCACTGACGAACGCGGCCGCATCACCACCATCACCCTCGCCGAAGGCGGCGAATACCACTCCCACAAGGGCTTCCTCAAGCACGACGACCTCATCGGCGCACCCGAAGGCACCGTCATCCCCAACACTCACGGCATTCTCTACCAGGCGCTGCGCCCCCTCTACAAGGACTTCGTGCTCTCCATGCCGCGCGGCGCAGCTGTCGTCTACCCCAAGGACGCCGCCCAGATTATCGTCAAGGCAGACATCTTCCCCGGCGCACGCGTCGTCGAGGCCGGCGTCGGCTCCGGTGCGCTGTCCATCGCGCTGCTGCGTGCAGTCGGCGACTACGGTTGCGTGCACTCCTTCGAACGTCGTGAAGAGTTCGCAGACGTCGCCCGCGGCAACATCGAGACCATGTTCGGCGGACCCCACCCGGCGTGGAAGCTGAGCATCGGCGACCTGCAGGACACCCTGCCGCAGGTTGAAGAGCCCGGCAGCGTCGACCGCGTCGTACTCGACATGCTCGCACCCTGGGAATGCCTGGACGCTGTTGCGGAGGCGCTCGCACCCGGCGGCGTGCTCATCTGCTACGTTGCGACCGTAACCCAGATGTCCCGCCTGGTTGAGGGCATGCGCCTGGACGGCCGCTTCACCGAACCCGAATGTGACGAAACCATTGTGCGCGGCTGGCACGTGGAGGGCCTGGCGGTCCGCCCCGACCACCGCATGGTTGCACACACCGCGTTCCTGGTCGTGGCTCGTCGCCTGGCTGACGGTGCGGTGCGCCTGGCACCGAAGCGTCGCGCATCCAAGACTGACTTCTCTGAAGAGGATATGAACGCGTGGATTCCCATGAACGTGGGTGAGCGTGAGGTGACCGATAAGAAGATTCGCCGCGCAGCCCGCGATGCGAAGAATCTTGCCGCTCACGCCGCACGTGCGAACGAGATTGCGCTGGAACAAAACGGTACCGCGCAAAACGCCATGGATTCTGAGCAGAACAACGGCGCAGCCGCTGAAACTGACTCTGCGGCGACTGAGTCTGCTGAATAATTTGAATCACCTTTGACCTGCGGGGGCACGGGCGTTGCCTGGAGCCCCCGCAGTGCACTCACCAGGCTACTCACTGTGCCCGATACCCACCGAGTAGCCGTCGATTAGGACGAACAGCTAAAGGAGCTACCGTGTCCACCCACGAATCTGCAGATCAGGCAGGAACCCCCCAGTACGGCACCGCCCACAGTGCAGCCAGCGCGGCACCGCACTACTCGGCTGCTTTCGGGTCGACCTCCCTGCCCGGCAGTCAGCCCGTCAGCGCGCAGGAGTATGACGCCGTGTTGCGTCGACTCTCTGCGGCGGAGGCAACCCGCGACAATATGAGCCGACAGATTCGTGGTGCGGGGGAGAAGAACCGCAAGCTCGTTGAGGCAATCACCAGCATGCGCTACCAGGTGGAGCGTCTGCGCGCGTCCCTGTCGCAGAATGTTATGCCGCCGCTGAATTCGGCGATTGTGCTGGCGGTGCATGAGGGTCAGACCATGACCTACGAGCAGGTTGCGGACGATAAGACTCCCGCCGAGATTGATACCTACCTGGATGTTCAGGTGAGCGGCCGTATGATGCGTATTCCCGTGTCCCCGCTTATTGACCTGTCTACGCTGACCCCCGGCATGACCGTGCTGCTCAACGACAAGACGGAGGCGGTGCTCGCTCTGGACACCGAACCTTTCGGTGATGTGGTGACCGTGCGCGAGGTGCTGGATGAGCAGCGCGTGCTGGTTGATACGTCCTCGGGTGCTCAGCAGGTGGCGCGTGTGGCTGGTTCCCTCGACATTGAGCAGCTGCGCACCGGTGACGCGGTCACCCTTGACACGCGTACCCGCATGCTGACCTCGCAGGTTCCCGCCTCCCGCTCGCAGGAGCTGGTTCTGGAAGAGATCCCGGACGTCACCTACGAGCAGATTGGTGGCCTGGGCGCGCAGATTGAGCAGATTCGCGACGCGGTGGAGCTGCCGTACCTGCACCCCGAGATTTTTGAGCGCTACCACCTGGCGCCGCCCAAGGGCATTCTGTTGTACGGTCCTCCCGGTAACGGTAAGACCATGATTGCTAAGGCTGTGGCGAACTCCCTGGCGGCTCGTGCGGCTGCGCTGAACCCGGGTTCGGCTACTCGCGGCTACTTCTTGAACATTAAGGGCCCCGAGCTACTCGATAAGTTCGTTGGTGAGACGGAGCGCCAGATTCGCGATATTTTTGTTGCCGCCCGTGAGAAGGCGGAGGCGGGCCACCCGGTTGTCGTGTTCTTCGACGAGATGGAGTCGCTGTTCCGTATGCGCGGTTCGGGTCGTTCCTCCGATATTGAGACGACCATCGTGCCGCAGCTGCTTGCCGAAATTGACGGTGTGGAGTCGTTGCAGAACGTCATCGTTATTGGTGCGACCAACCGTGAAGACTTGATAGATGCCGCGGTGATGCGCCCGGGCCGACTCGACCTGAAAATCCGTATTAACCGCCCGGATGCCGCCGGTGCGGCAGAGATTTTCGGTCTGTACCTGACCGAGGACCTGCCCCTGGACGCTGCGGAGGTGGCAGCCGCCGGTTCGACCCGCGCCGCCCTGACCGCGATGATTGCGGCGGCGGCAGGTCAGCTGTACGCGCGCACCCCCTCCACGGCGTACGCTGTGGCGACCGTGGATTCTTCCATGGTCGTTGGTTCTGGCGCGAGCGCGAACCTGTCCACTCACACGCTGTACCGTGGCGATTTTGCTTCGGGTGCGGTGATTCGCAATATTGTGGACCGCGCGAAGAAGGCCGCGATTAAGGAGCAGCTGCAGGCGTTGACCACCGGTGCGGACGCTTCGAGTGTGGGTATTGGTACCCGCCACCTGCTGGAGGCGGTACGCGCCGAGTTTGAGGACCAGGTGGACTTGCCGCCGCTGCCCGATATTGAGGATGCGCTCACCGTTGCCGGTGTGCGTGGCCGCCTGGTGTCGGTGGAGCCGCCGCGCTAAGCTGCGCGCCCACTTAACTGTGCGCTCAGCCCACACCCCGCGCTTATCTCGCATTAATCCAGCATTACCGCAGGTCCAAAGCCTTTAGATGGTATAGATTTTTTCAGGAGAGCCCCATGAACTCCACCCCCAGCTACGGCGTGCACCGCATTATGGGTGCAGAAACCGAGTACGGCGTCATTGCCCCCTCCGCGCCGGGCACCAATCCGACCGTGCTGTCGGCACTGGTGGTCAACACCTACGCCAAGTTGGCGTTCCGCCGCGGCGCCGCCTTCCGCGAACAGCTGCAGCGCCGCGCCCTGGCGGATGAGCTGACCGCCGAGCAGGCACGCCAGGCGGAGAACTACTCAACCGCCACCCCCGAGGGTCAGTGGCTGGGGGAGTCTGAGTCGCCGCTGCGTGATGCGTTCGGTCAGGTTCAGGACGCCTCCACCGCCCACTCAAGCCAGATGACGCACACTCGCACCGAGCTGACCAGCGAAGATATCGCCCTGGAGATTATGCGTGAGGCGGGCGTTCAGGCACCGGGTGAACCCGCCGAGCGGCGTAGCGCCCTGGATGCGCTCGCCGGTGTGCACGGTCGCGGTGGTTTCCCGGAGCGTCTGGATTGGGACCGCGTGACCATGAATGCGATTCTGCCCAATGGGGCGCGCCTGTATGTGGATCACGCGCATCCGGAGTATTCGTCGCCGGAGGTTCTGACCCCCGCCGACGCGGTGCTCTATGACGCTGCCGGTGACGCGCTGGCGTACGAGTCGCTGGTGGAGCTGGGTAACCACGGGCAGGATTTGCCGCAGGTGAAGCTGTACAAGAACAACACCGACTCGAAGGGCCAGTCGTACGGCGCCCACGAAAACTACCTGATTAGCCGTGATGTTCCGTTTGAGCAGGTTGCGGATGCGCTCCTGCCGTTCTTTGCGACCCGCGCGATTTTTACGGGTGCGGGCCGTGTGGGTATTGGTACGCACGGTGAGGTTCCGGGTTTTCAGATTAGTTCGCGTGCTGATTTCTTTGAGCGCACGATTGGTCTGGAGACCACGATTCGCCGCCCGATTGTGAATACGCGCGATGAGCCGCATGCGGATGAGTCGAAGTATCGCCGCCTGCACGTGATTCCGGCGGATGCGAACATGTCGCACTATTCGAACCTGTTGAAGTTTGGTACGGCGGCGCTGGTGATGAACCTGATTGAGTCGCATAGTGAGCAGCACCCCGCGCTGCCGGGTGTGCGCCTGTCTGATCCGGTGGCGGCGATGCACGCGGTCAGCCACGATTTGTCGCTGTCGGTTCAGTTGCCATTGGCGCCGTCTTCGGCGACCCTGCCGAACCCGGTGTCCACGAGTGGTTCGGCGAGTGCCCTGCAGATTCAGCGCGCCTACTATGAGGCCTCCCGTGCGCATGAGGAGTCGAACCCGGCGGGTGTGGATGCTGCGACCGCGCAGATTCTTGACCTGTGGGGCGAGGTTCTGGACGCCCTGGAAACCAACCCGCTCTCGCTGGCGGATCGTCTGGATTGGGTGGCGAAGTATGCGCTGGTGCGCGGTTATGTCGCTCAGGGCGTAGATTATGCGAATCCGAAGTTGAAGGCTTTGGATTTGCAGTACGCTGATATTGACCCGTCGAAGAGCCTGTATCACCGTCTGGTGTCCCGTGGCCGCATGCGCACGCTGTTCTCTGCGGAGCAGATTGAGCGTGCGACGACTGAGCCGCCGCGTGAGACGCGCGCGTTTTTGCGTGGCACGTTGATGGCGCGTTGGCCGGAGGAGATTCTGGGTATCAACTGGGATACGGTGTCCTGCCGTGGCAGGTATTCGAAGGATTTGACTCGTTTTACGATGATGGAGCCGACCCGGTACGGTGCCGCCGAGGTGGAGCCGCTGCTGGATGAGGTGAACCATTCGGATGAGCTACTGAACCGCCTGCGCTAGTGGCACCTCATCACCCCCTAAACCCACATAAACTCATATTCTTCCCCGGGGCGAATACCCCCATTCGGAAGAGTAAAAACCACATAACCCACAGGTAGGGTGCAGGAAGGTCCGGGTACCAAAACCTTTACACCCCGCACCCGACCCCACCAAAAACTTATTTGTCCACAACCGAAAACCCCTTGAGGAGAGAACCATGAGCCGCGAACGCATCAGCGCACAGCAGACCGAAACCACCGCAGCCGAGCAGGAGCAGGAACTGACCCTCGCCGCCTCCCACGTTGTCTCTGACGTGAGCGAGGTCGACGACCTGCTCGACGAAATCGACGGCCTGCTCGCTGAGAACGCTGAAGACTTCGTCACCGGCTTCGTCCAGAAGGGCGGCGAGTAACCGGCGCACCTGCGCGCCGGGTCAGCATCATGGAACACCGTATTTTCGGCATTGAAAGCGAATTCGGGCTCAGCTACGTCCCGCACGGGCTCGGTCGGCTGAGCATCGAAGAGTCTGCCGCCGCCCTTTTCAAGCCCGTCCTGGATCAGTGGCGTTCAACGAACGTCTTCCTGCCCAACGGCGGTAGGCTCTACCTTGACGTGGGTTCGCACCCCGAGTACGCCTCCGCCGAATGCGGCAGCATTGACGAACTACTCGCGCAGGAACGCGCCGGTGAGCTGCTTTTTGCTGACCTGGCGCGTACCGCCCGCAAGCGCCTGCTCGCAGGTTCGGAGGGCCGCCCCCTCGACGGTGAACTGTACCTGTTCAAGAACAACGTGGATTCGGCGGGCAACTCGTACGGTAGCCACGAGAACTACCTGATCAGCCGCAAGTTGCAGTTCAACGATCTGATTAAGCAGCTTGTGCCGTTCCTGGTGACCCGCCAGATTCTGGTTGGTGCCGGTAAGACCCACCCGAACGGTGGCCCGGTGCCCGGTTCGACCGACCCGGCATCCAGCACGGGTGTGCCCTCGTACTCGTTCTCGCAGCGTGCCGACCATATTTGGGAGGCGGCATCCACCTCGACCTCCCGCGCTCGTCCGCTCATTAACACCCGCGACGAGCCGCACGCGGACGCTTCGAAGTTCCGCCGCATGCACGTCATTAATGGCGACTCGAACATGGCGGAGCCGACGACCCTGCTGAAGATTGCCAGCACCGACCTGGTGCTGCGCATGCTGGAGGACCGCTTCCCGGTCACGAGCCTGGATATTGTGTCTGTTCCGGCGGCTCTGCGCGCTATCAGCCACGACCTGACCGGCACCGCGACCTTCGAGACCACGGACGGTAAGCACTACACGGCGTTGAGCGTTCAGCGTCACTACCTGGATGCGGCACGCCAGTACGTGCAGCAGTACGGCGCGCACCACCACCACGTGGAATACGCCCTGGACCTGTGGCAACGCACCCTGGACGCTATCGAGTCCGGCGACTACAGCAGTATCGATACTGAGATTGACTGGGCGATTAAGAAGAAGCTCCTGGACGCGTACATTGCCCGCGCCCGCGCGGCTGGTCAGCCCGCCGATTATGCGAGCGCCCGCATCCGTCAGCTGGATTTGGCGTACCACGACATCGACCCTAAGCGTAGTGTTTTCCACGCGCTGGTTCGTCGCGGTGCGGTTAAGCGCATCCTGCCCGAGGGTGCCGCGGAGGCGGCGAAGACTCAGCCGCCGAACACTCGCGCTCTGCAGCGTTCGCGTTTCATTAATGCGGCGGTTGCGGCGGGGGAGCAGTTCACCGTTGATTGGGTGCACTTGAAGCTCAACGCGTACCCGCAGCACACGCTGGTGTGTAAGGACCCGTTCGCGACCGGCAGCGAGGAGCTGGAAGAGGTGCTGAGCCTGCTGGAGTCTAAGGCGCGTCAGCATCAGGAGGCGGCATTCCCGCCGCCCTGCTAAATAGCACTGCTAAAACCCCAGCTCACCCCGCGCCGCGACACAGCCTGAACACAGCTACGTGCCGTAGCATAAAACAGCTAAACCTATACCTGTAAACTGTTCTGTGGCACACGGGCACTCACACGCCCCACTCTCACAGAAAACCCCAGAGGATAACACTATGACCAAACGCTCTAAGCTCACTATTTTCGGTGCCAGCGCGGCAGCTCTCGCGCTCGCACTGTCCGCATGTGGCGCACAGTCCAGCAATGGCGATTTGTCCAAGGTGCAGTACACCTTGAAGAACGCGACCGCTGAGCCTGAGGCGTCCTTCGCGACTCCCTTCGCCGCTTCTAGCCCCTCCGCATACGTGATTGAGGAAGGTAACGGCGAGTCCATCAACGATGGTGACTACGTGCTCGTTGAGGCTGCCGTGTTCAACGGCACCGACGGCAAGCTTAACGGTTCCACTTACTCCAGTGAGCCGATTCTGCTGCCGATTAACGATCAGCTGAAGCAGGCTGCACCGCAGGTGTACGAAACCCTGAAGAAGATTAAGGTTGGCGGTTCTTTCTCGTACACCACCAACGTTCTGCAGCAGCGCAGCACCGCGGGCGTGACCACTACGACCGCATCTCCGGGTGCCGCAACTAACGTTGAGGTGTACACCGTGAAGACGAAGCTGCCCAAGTACGCAACCGGTAAGGCTGTTGAGGCTGACCCGTCACTGCCGTCCTTCACTTTGGATGAGTCCACCGGCAAGGCTGATATTAAGCTGCCCGACACCAAGCAGGAATACACTGAGCTGGTCTCGAAGAACCTCATTGAGGGCGAGGGCGCTGAGGTCAAGGAAACCGATACCGTGTACGTGCGTTACATTGGCGTGCAGTACTCTGACGGTAAGGTCTTCGACGGCAACTATGACGCCGCCACCCCGATGGGCATCTCCCTGCAGGGCGTTATCAAGGGCTGGACTCAGGGTCTGAAGGGCAAGAAGGTCGGCTCCCGCGTTGAGCTGGTCATCCCGGCTGACCTGGCGTACGGTAACGACACCGGCGGTTCCAAGCCTTCGGGCACTCTGGTGTTCGTGGTTGATATTCTGGGCGCGGAGGAGAACCCGCAGACCCTGCAGCGTGCTCAGGCGGCTTCTAACGCAGCTGCTGCGGAGGCGAGCGCCTCGGCAACCGCAACCCCGGCAGCTACCGCTTCGGCTACCGCGCAGTAACCCGGCACCCACATTTTTATACCGCGCTCGCCGCCTATACGGCTTAGGCGGCGAGCGCACCCACTATTTCGATGTATTTCGAACCAATCAAAGGAGACACCCATGTCTTTCGGTCAGCGTAACCTCGACCGCGAAAAGCCTGAAATCGATTTCCCCGAGGGCGACGCCCCCACCGAGCTGGTCATTACCGACCTGATCGAGGGCGCTGGCGCTGAGGTTGTTCCCGGCTCCCGCGTGCTCACCCACTACGTTGGTGTGGCTTTCTCCACCGGTGAAGAGTTTGACGCGTCCTGGAACCGTGGCGAGCCGCTGCCGTTCCAGGTGGGCGTTGGCCAGGTTATCCGCGGTTGGGATGAGGGTCTGCTCGGCATGAAGGTCGGCGGCCGTCGTCGCCTGGAGATTCCCGCTGACATGGCGTATGGTGACCGCGGCGCTGGTTCGGTCATTAAGCCCGGCGAGTCCCTGATTTTCGTGGTGGACCTGCTGGACGTCCGCTAAGGACTAGCAAGGTTCTCGCGTTTTTCGCGTAAGAGACATAGCCCGGTGCTTTCTCCCGATTGTGGGAGGGGCACCGGGCTTTTGCGTACCCACACGCAAAGTAAGTGCCGCGGAACACACACGGTATGATGGAATCATGTCCACCGCAGCTCAGCTTTACATGACTCTTCACCGCCTCGCCACCGCCGCCGAGGCACCCGATACCGCAACCCGAACCCAGGGCATCAGCCGCAACGAGCTACTGACCCTGCTCGGCATTAGCACGCGCGCTAACGGCTCCCTCAGCGAGGCCCAGGAACGCGCCTTTGAACGAGCCAAGCAGACCCTGCGTGATGCCGGCGCGCGTATCACCCACGTGACCACGGATCTGGGGGAGCGCTACCGCCTCGAACCCAGCGACGCCGCTAAGCTGCCCGCCTGGAATCCCACCGCTGAGGAGTTCCGCCTCATCAACACCATCCTGCGCGGCTGGGAAGGCACCGAGCTACAGGACGATGCCTACCGCATCCTGCGTAAGATTGCACTGACCAGCGAGAACCTCACCGATGAGGCGCTCGCCGCCGCGAAGATTCTGGACCCGAAGACCGGCAAGCGTCAGCGCGCGAAGAACCTGTACGCCTACCGTGAGCCCCTTCAGCGCATTTACTTTAGCGATAACCCGCACCTGAATGAGTTGTTCACCGCCTATGCGGAGCGTAAGACGGTCACGTTCACCTATCAGACGGCTGCCGGGGCGACCCGCGTGCAGGAGAAGGTCAGTGTTGCCGGTATTGGGTACCGTTACGGCACCTGGTATTTTGTCGGCTACTACACTGAGAGCGCGGCGCGTAAGGAGTACACGTTCCGTGCCAGCCGTATTCAGAAGCTCACGATGCTCTCGCGTATCGATTCGACCCCCATCAACGCGACGTTCAACGCTAAGAACTGGCTTGAGGGCATTGAGGGCTACGAAGAGAGTCTGATTGTTGCCGAGGTCAGCGCCGATTCCACGCTGTCGGAGCCCTTCACCGTGCCCTCGTACGGCACGATTGATAGTGCTGTGGCGGCGACCAGCTATAGCTGCGTGATCGAGCCGCCCGAGGAATCGGAGGATGCCTCTACCCGCCAGCGTGACAGTTACGCCGCCCAGCAGCAGCTGTTGCGCACCCTCACCGACCTGCACAGTGGCACGGTCGAGGACCCCGGTACGTGGAGCAAGATTGACCAGCGTAACCGCAATAATGTCCTTGATGCTCTCGTCGACCTGATTTTGGGTCTGCATCGTGCCGACCGCTGGGCGAGCGCCCACGGTGAAGAGCCCATGCCGTTGAATCAGCTCAACGCCCTCTACAGCGTGGACACTGACAAGAACCGCGACCTCGGCAAAACTATCATCCCCGAAATTTTCGCGCAGGTAGACACCGTTCCCTTTGAATCTGGCCCCAAGGACCCGGACGCCCTCAAGCCCAGCTACATTAACCTGCTGCCGGACTTTGGCAGCGCCACCCCGCACACGCTACTGAACTACGCGCGCCTTACTGACACTGAGCTCGCGATTCTCGTCTTTACCCTCTCTGCCGCAGATATTCTGCACCCGGCGGATGCGCGCCTGGGCAGTATTCGTGAGGCGCTCGCCGCCGCGTACCCGAATGCGCCCGTTTATGCGCAGCACCTGTGCTTCGCCCCGGAGGAGCCTTTGCTACAGGAGGCAACTGCCGCTCTGAGTAGCGGCAACGCCGTGACCATTGGGTACGGTACCTCTGAGCGTGCCGCTGATCGCCTGGTGGACCCGTATGCGTTGGTGTTGCACCGCGACCACATGTACCTGCATGCGTGGTGCCGTACCGCTGAGGAACGCTACTATGCCGCGCGCGGTGAGGAAGTCCCCGAGTATGTACCCGAGGCTTTTGCTCACGCAGCCACCGGCGAGACTGCCGACAGCGAGGCGGGGGAGAAGACCCCCACTTTCTGGCGTAACTTCCGCCTCACCCGCATCAACCACATTCACGAGGCGGGCGCGGGTCGCACCCACCCGATCACCGGTGACACCGTCCCGCATTGGCACGCGCAGCAGCACAGCACTCAGACCAACCCCTTCGCTGAGTTGCGGATTCACCCGACCGAGCACATTCCCAGCGGTGAGCCGCTCGATACTCTCACCGCAACGTACATGCGTCGAAGCACCCACCACGTGAAGAAGGCTTCACGCACCCAGTACGTGCGCATCCACTACTACAACAACGCCCACGGCGCTGGCGATAAGAACATCCTCGATACCGTCATCGCGCACCGAGGTGCCCTCGAACTGGTCGGTCCCGCGCACCTGCGCGCGGCGTTGCTTGACCAGTTGCAAACCCTCAAAGCGAGCAGCCGCAGGGGTGCGCCCGCAGGTGTGCCCGCAGAAAAATAGAACTTCACCCACTAGCAAAAACACCCTAAAAACCCTTCCAAGGAGCCAAAACATTAACCTAAAACTTGTATAATGGTGCTCATGTCTTGGTGGTTCTGGATTTTGCTATGGGGCGCGCTCATCATCTGCTCGCTCCTCTATTTGGCATGGTTCACCTACAAAGCACTCACTCGCGGTTTCACACTCCTTGACGAAACCGTAACCTGGGTCGAGTCCATCGAGGGACAATTCGACGCAGCGCAAGCGAACGCAAGCCGAAAACTCCCGCGAGACACCACCCTCGGGGTATTCACACCCATCACCGAGGCATACAATAACTACGAACAAGGTAAGCAGACACGCAGGTCTGAGCGGATCAAGCGACGGGTCTCCCGACGAGATCGACTCGGCCAACCTCAAAACATCGGAGACCTGCTCTAACAGAAAGGCACACCACCATGGGCCAGATTTTCAGCCACCCCGCGACCATCATCGTCGTTATCCTCCTCATCGTCCTCCTCTTCGGCGCACCCAAGCTGCCCGGCATGGCACGCAGCCTCGGCCAGTCCATGCGCATCTTCAAGACCGAAGTTGAGGGCCTGAAGAACGACTCCAAGAAGGACCCCCGCGAGAAGGACGGCGAAGAGGTCGTCACCGCTGAGGTCGTAGACAACGGCAAGACCGAAACCAAGTAACGGTCCCGCCACCGACGCACCAAACCCGTGCCAGCCCACCGGCCGGCACGGGTTTTGCGGCACCACCCCATAAACACCCCACCAGACCCCCTCAGCCGAATCACACACGGCACCGACACCCAGAGGACACCACGTGGCAACACCTGACCAGGACGTGCGCAACCGCAAAGTCAATCCTGAAGCACGCATGGAACTCAAGGAACACCTGCGCGAATTCCGCGACCGCCTCATCAAAGCGGCTATCGCAACCGTCATCGCAGCCATCATCGGTACGGTCTTCCTCTACCAGCCTTTCATCGAAATGATTTCTGCGCCCCTGCAGCAGATCAACGCAGAAACCGGCCGCAACGCAAACCTGAACTACGGTAGCGTCGCATCTCCTTTCGACCAGCTGCTTAAGGTCGGTATGTACATCGGCTTGGTGATCGCCTCTCCCGTCTGGCTCTACCAGGCGCTGCGATTCCTGCTGCCGGCACTGCACACCAAGGAGAAGAGGTATCTCTTCGGCTTCCTCACCGCATCTATTTTCGCGTTTGCCTGCGGTGTCGCCATTTCGTACTTCACCCTCCCCGGCGTGGTCTACGCGCTGCTGAAGTTCACCCCCGTCAACGAAAGTAACTACATTGACGCGGGCGTGTACATCTCCTTCATCCTGAAGTTCGTTGTGACGTTCTCCTGCGCGTTCATCATCCCGGTGATCCTGGTTGGCATTAACATGCTGGGCCTGATCCGCGGCACCACCATTTTGAAGGCTTGGCGTTGGGTTGTTGTGCTCGTTGCGGTTATCGCAGCGCTGACTGCACCCGGTAGCGACATCATGATGATGTTCGTGCTCATGGCGCCGCTGCTGATTTTCTTCTTCGCAGCAATCGGCATCTGCATGATTAACGACAAGCGCCGCGACCGCAAGCTTGCCAAGCTGGCGCAGGGTTCGGATGAAGCAAGCCTGAACACCGCAACCAGCAGTGAAGACCTGGCGAAAATGGGTTACTTCGAGGACGAGAAGACTTCCTAAATTGAATAGCTCGCTTTGAGCAACCTATCCGAAAGGGGCGGGGTACAGAGAACCTGTACCCCGCCCCTTTCGCATGCCCCCAAAAAGCGGCTCGAGGCGCACGGATGAAGAGGCGCACAGACGAATTTTTACAACGCCCGCCGGTACATCCCGGCAGAAACTGAGCATAAATTGCGCCGAAACCGCGCAGCTGATGCGCTCGCTGTTCGCCCATACCGGATTAGTGCCTGTGCAGGATGCTTTCTGAAGGCTCGCGGCGGGTGAACCGTTACACTGGACATACTATGAGCAAGCACCACGCACAGCACACATCCGACGCACACGCTTCTAACGCTTCTAACGAGCAGACCCCGGCGGAGCGCACCGACTACGCTGCCGCCTACGCCGCATCCCGAGAGCGCGCCGCCTACGCGAAGACCGCCCTCGGGGCTTTTGAGGCGTCCCTTGATTTTCCGCTGGATGACTTTCAGCGTCAGGCGTGTGTCGCTGTGGAGGCGGACCGCTCCGTCCTCGTTGCCGCACCTACTGGTGCCGGTAAGACCATTGTGGGTGAGTTCGGTATCTACCTGGCGTTGCGCCGCGGCATGAAGGCGTTCTACACGACCCCCATTAAGGCGCTGAGCAACCAGAAGTACCACGACTTTGTGCGCGCGTACGGTGAGGATTACGTGGGTCTGCTCACCGGCGATACGAGCATTAACACGGAAGCACCCGTGGTCGTGATGACCACCGAGGTGCTGCGCAACATGCTCTACGCCAACTCGACCACGCTGACCGGCCTGGGCTATGTGGTCATGGATGAGGTGCACTACCTGGCGGACCGTTTCCGTGGCGCGGTGTGGGAAGAGGCGATTATTCACCTTCCCGAGCATGTGAACGTCATTTCCCTGTCGGCTACGGTGTCGAACGTTGAGGAGTTCGGCGCGTGGCTAGATATGGTGCGCGGCGGCACGGACATCATCGTTTCCGAGCACCGTCCGGTGCCCCTGTGGCAGCACATGATGGTCGGTCACCGTGTGGTGGACCTGTTCGTACCCGAGGACAACTCCGCACAGGGCAAAAACCACACCCAGGGCAAGAACCAGGAGCCGGAAGAGAAACTCTCCCGCAAGCAGGCGAAGAAGGCACAGAAAGCTAAGCAGCGCGGCGCAACCGTGGAGGTGGGCGCCAACCCTCTGCTTGCCGGTCTGCGCCTGAACCCGCAGCTGAAGGCGCTACGCCCCGGCTTCCGTTCCGCACCTGGCCGTGGACGTTACGGCGGCAAGCGTGAGCGTTTCCGTCACCGCCGTGAAGGCTGGCTCAATGAGACGTTCAGCAGCGGCGAGCGCGGCCGCTCGGACCGTCGTGACCGTTTCAGCAATGATCGTTTCAGCAACGACCGGGACTTTGATGCACGTGGTGAGCAGAAGCCTCTGCGTCCGCAGCGTATTACCCGCCCGGAGATGGTGCGCGCCCTCGACAAGCAGGGCCTGTTGCCCGCTATCTGCTTTATCTTCTCGCGTGCCGGTTGTGACGGCGCGGTCAGCCACTGCGTATCCGCCGATATTACGCTGACCACCCCCGAACAGCAGCAGACCATCCGCGCCTACATTGCGGAGGCGACCGCTCACCTGGACACCCGCGACCTGAACACCCTCGGCTACTACGAGTGGCGTGACGGCCTGATTCGCGGTATCGCCGCACACCACGCTGGTCTGCTGCCCCTGTTCAAGGAGGTCGTCGAAACCCTCTTCGCACAGGGCCTCATCAAGCTGGTCTTCGCCACTGAAACCCTCGCACTGGGCATCAACATGCCCGCACGCACCGTCATCCTGGAAAAGCTCACCAAGTACAACGGCGAATCCCACGTAGACATCACCCCCGGCGAGTACACCCAGCTGACCGGACGCGCAGGCCGCCGCGGCATCGACATCGAAGGCCACGCCGTCGTCATGTGGCGCCCCGGCATGTCCCCGGAACACGTGGCAACCCTCGCCTCAACCCGCACCTACCCGCTAAACTCCTCATTCCGCCCCACCTACAACATGGCGGCAAACCTCATCGCCTCCTACGGCGCCGAACGCACCCGCAAAATCCTGGAGTCCTCCTTCGCGCAGTTCCAGGCGGATAAGTCGGTCGTGGGCGTCGCCTCCCGCGTACGCAAAAACGAAAGCGCCCTAGAAGGCTACCGCGAAGCAATGGCATGCCACCTGGGCGACTTCACCGAATACGTCCAGCTCAGCCGCCAGATCACCGAACTGGAAAAGAAGGCATCCAAGAGCAACGAACGCCACGCACGCGCACAAGCACACCACAGCATCCAACAGCTACTGCCCGGCGACATCATCTACATTCCGCACGGCCGCTCCCGCGGCTACGCAGTCGTCATCACCCGCTCCGATTCGCACGCCGACCCGCGCATCGGCATCGTCACCGAGGACGCGCACCAGCGCACCGCCTCAACCCGCGACTTCGAAGGCGCCATCGAACCGGTCTCACGCATCAAAATCCCCAAGCGCCTAAGCCTCAAAACCGCCAAGGAACGCCGCGACACCGCAAGCCGCATGCGCCAGGCACTCTACGACGGCCGCGCCCCGCGTGCGCTCGCGCAGCAGAACATCCCTGCTCGTCAGAACAGCATTGACGCGCAGCTGGAGGCTCTGCAGGCTCAGCTGCGTAACCACCCGTGCCACGGCTGCTCCGACCGCGCGAACCACATGCGTTGGGCTGAGCGCTGGCAGAAGCTCAACTCTGAGACGGAAGGGTTGCGCCGCCAGATTGCCCGCCGCACCAACACGATCGCGCAGGTCTTTAACCGCATTGCGCGCCTGCTGGAAAGCTACGGCTACGTCGAACGCACCGAAGACGGCGAGTTGTCGCTAACCACCGGCGGCCAGGCTCTGCGCCGCATCTACGGCGAGCGCGACCTACTGACCGCTCTGTGCCTGGACGCGCACTTCCTCGACGGACTGGAGCCCGCCGCCATCGCGGCAACCGTCGCCGCACTAACCTACCAGGGCAAGCGCGACGCCGTAGAATACCTGGCACACTACCCGCATCCGTCCCTGCGCGCACCCATCGCGACGATTACGCAGCGCCTCGCCGACCTGAACGCAGCCGAAGAACAGTTCAAGGTCAACCCGACCCCCGCATGCGACTTCGGCCTGGTCGAACCCATGTACGCCTGGGCGAACGGCGCGCACCTCGCAAAGGCAATCGAGGACACCGGCCTTGCCGCCGGCGACTTCGTACGCTGGGCAAAGCAGGTACTGGACGCACTGGACCAGATCGCGCACATCCGCTCGCTGGACCCGGTCATTCGCGCCCGCTGTGAAGAAGCAATCGAGGCGGTACGCCGCGGCGTAGTCGCACTGGACGTCTAACCCGCACCTTAGTGCTACACCGTACATAGTGCTAAACCCTGCTCGACCAGCTCGGGCCACCACCCCCGCTACTGTGCATTGTTCTGCACCATCTAAGTTCCGCCTCATCTAAGGACGAACGAACTACCACAGGCAGCGGGGGTGCTTCTATACTCAAATGAGACGCTCAGCTAAGCTACGCGAGCACAATTGAAGTGCCCGCCCCGTGTGCGCTTTCGGCGCGCCTCAAAGGTGAAAGGAATCTAATGTCTACCCGTATTTTTGTAGATGGTAGCGTGTACAGCCCGGTCGACCCGTACGCAACCGCAATGCTCGTCGAAGGCGGCTTCGTCCGCTGGGTTGGTTCCGACTCCGGGGCGCATTCAATTGCCGACGAATCAGCCACCATCACCGAACTCGACGGCGCCCTGCTAACCCCCGCCTTTGCGCGCGCACTAGCACCGGTAGCAGGCAAAGAAGCACCCGAAATCCTCGACTACCTGCAGGCATACCGTGCAGCCGGCTACCACACCCACACCCTACTCGCCGGCATGGAAGACGTACCCGACCTCGTCTCCGCACTCAGCTACTACAGCGCCGAACACGGCGTACCCGACATCCGCCTCATCCTCAACGCCACCGGCGTAGAAACCGACGAACTCATCAGCGCCATCAAGGCGCTACGCCCCCTCACCGAAGGCGAACGCGCCGTCAAGGGCCTGCAGCTAGTCGGCATCTTTGTCGCACCCACCGAGGCACCCGCAGCAGCACAGGTCGCCGAAGACGCCGCACTCCTACTCTCCATCAACGCATCCACCAGCTTTGCCAACGCCGCCGACGCCGCGCTCGCCGCACGCAAAAACCGCCCCTGGCTGCCCATCCGCCTCGACGCAGCAACCAGCACTCCGCAAGACCCCATCACCGACGAATACCTCACCCAGCTGGCAGAAGCACGCATCAACCTGGGCCTGAGCGTCTGCGAACCCGAAGAAGACGAAACCGCCAACGACACCGTCCAAGCACTCCTCGCACACGCCGGGGGAGAGGCACGCGAATCTGTGGCATCCGTAGCCCGCCGCGCAAACGCAACCGGCACCTCCATCGCGCTGGGTTCTGATGCTCAGCTGTACGCACCCGGCGCCTGGTCCCTCATCCGCGAACTCGTCAACGACGAACACGGCATCTCCGCACGCAGCGCATTCGCCGCCCTCACCCGCGGCGTATACCGCCTCGCCCACGAAGACAACCCCTTCACCGGCCAGCTCACCCCCGACACCCCCGCATACGTAGCACAATGGCGCGTCGAAGCCCTCATGGTCCAAGCGCCCGACTCCCGCGTAGCATCGTGGAGCACGGACCCCCGCGCTCGTATTCCGTTGTTGCCGGTGTTGGATGAAGAGTCTCCTCTGCCCGTCCTGGAATCTATTTACACTGAAAGTAACTAATTTTTTAGCTTATCCGCACCTTTTTAGGCGGTTTAGGGGCCGTGGAAGCCCCCGCCGGTTCAGTTGCCCACATGTTTACCCGGTATACTGGATATCTACACTGCCTGTTTTATATGCACCTGTGAGGGAGTAATATGCGCGTTCTAACTGTCATCCCGACGTATAACGAGAAGGAGAACCTGCCCGTCGTGGTAGAGCGTCTTCGCAAGGCAGCTCCCGAGGTGGACATTCTCGTGGTGGATGATAACAGCCCCGACGGCACCGGCCAGATTGCTGATGAGCTGTCGGCTAAGGACCCCCAGATTCACGTTCTGCACCGCACCGTTAAGGACGGCCTGGGTGGCGCATACCTCGCCGGCTTCGATTGGGGTCTGGCAGCAGGCTACGACATTCTGATTGAAATGGACGCTGACTGCTCGCACCAGCCTGAGCAGCTTCCTTCCCTGGTTCGTGCAGTGGAGGCGGGCGCTGACCTGGCTATTGGTTCGCGTTACGTTCCCGGCGGTAAGACCAAGAACTGGCCGGCTCACCGCCAGATTCTCTCTCGCGGCGCTAACCTGTACACCCGCCTGATTCTGGGCACCTCCATCAAGGACATTACCGCTGGTTTCCGTGCGTACCGCCGTGACGCTCTGCAGCGCCTGAACCTGGACGGTATTGACTCGAAGGGTTACGTGTTCCAGGTTGATCTGGCGTGGCGTTCCGAGCAGGCGGGTCTGAATATTGTTGAGGTTCCGATTACCTTCGTTGAGCGTGAGATTGGCGCTTCGAAGATGGACGGCAACATTATCTTTGACTCCATGTCTAAGGTGACCCGCTGGGGTATGGCTAATCGCATTCAGAAGCTGAAGAAGGCTCTGGGCAAGTAAGACTTCTTGCTCAGACGCTTCTCGCACCTGAGATTTATACGAAAGACCGGGGCGGATACGTAACGTATCCGCCCCGGTCTTTTTATGCTTTCTGTAACGCTCTTTCTTGGCTCACGCCTGGCTCACGTACCGACGGAAGCCAGCACCACAACAAGAAGGGCCCGCTAAGAGCACGAGTGGCGCTTAGCGGGCCTTCTACAGCGTTCTACGGAGCCTCTACGGTACTTTTAGAGCGCGTAGTGCTTGCGGTAGTATTCCAGGCGGTCTTCCAGGGTCTTTTCCAGCTCTTCGATGCTACGGCGTTCCATGAGCATGTCCCAGTGGGTACGTGCGGGCTTCTCTTCTTCGGCGTCTGCGGTGGAGTCGCCGTTGACGAGGTATGCTTCCTTGCCGGACTTTGCGGTCCATACCGAGGGGATCTCTGCTTCTGCCGCGAAGGTCACGAAAACGCGGTCACCGTCAGCGGTACGGTATTCGACGCGCTGGCGGGGCGCGGGCTGTACGTTCGATTCGGTTTCCATCGACTGGGAACCCAGGCGCATACCGCGCAGGCTACGATCGCTCATTTTTCCTCCAGTGTCGTCGGGTGCGCTCTTTGGCGCTTTAGGCATAACGTTGGGCGGGGGAGAGCTATTCCCTCGAACGTTTTACAAAACATCCATTATATCGGTAATAGTCTCCACCCGCCCAACGTGGTGGTGTTTATTCGGCGTGATTTTTGGTGATTCACGCCTTTTTATGCGTTAGATTTCGCGTTTAGCCGTTGATGCCGTAGCTTCCGGGTGCCTGCGGTGCGCTCTTGGGCGCCTCTGTTGCAGGCTTCTTCGGCGCGTCCGCAAGGTCGGATGCGGGCAGGGTGCCGAAGGCGTTGCCCAGGCCGCGCAGTGCATCGCCGAGTTCGGTCGGGATGAACCAGAGCTTATTGGCGTCGCCTTCGGCGAGCTTGGGCAGGGTCTGCAGGTACTGGTAGGTGAGCAGCTGCTGGCTGGGGTTGGATTCGTGGATTGCTGCGAAGACCTTCTGCACGGCTTCTGCTTCACCGTTTGCGCGCAGGATTGCGGACTGTGCGTCACCTTCTGCACGAAGGATCTGTGCCTGCTTTTCACCCTCTGCACGCAGGATGGCTGCGCGGGATTCACCTTCTGCGGTCAGAATGTCGGACTGCTTCTGGCCTTCTGCGGTGAGGATTGCGGCGCGGCGGTCACGCTCTGCACGCATCTGCTTCTCCATGGAGTCCTGGATGGATACCGGGGGCTGGATTTCCTTGATGTCCACGCGGGAGACGCGCAGGCCCCAGCGGCCGGTGGTGGAGTCGAGTACGCCTCGCAGCTCCGCGTTGATCTGGTCGCGGGAGGTGAGGGTCTGCTCCAGGTTCAGGCCACCGACGACGTTACGCAGGGTTGCGCTGGTCAGCTCGTCTACGGCACGAATGTAGTTGGTAATTTCGTAGGTTGCAGCCTGGGGGTCGGTGACCTGGAAATACACGACGGTGTCGATGCCGACCACGAGGTTATCTTCGGTAATCACGGACTGCGAGGGGAAGGAAACGACCTGTTCACGCAGGTCGATGAGGGGCAGCACGCGGTCAACTACGGGGATGACGATGTGCAGGCCGGGCTTGAGAACGGCGTGGAACTTACCCAGTCGTTCGACGATGCCGGCTCGTCCCTGCGGGATGACGCGCACGGTCTTTGCGAGCATCGTCAGCACGAAGAGGATGAGTAGGACCGTCAGAATAATGCTAATAGGCATTGTTTCTCCTTATCGGTGAGTTATATGGTGTGTTTTTTTGGTATCTGAACCTGCTTTTGGAGCCGGTATTCAGATGGGTCTCAGTCGTGGGGGAGAGGCTCTACGATTGCAGTAGCACCTTCAATGGCTCGTACCCTCGCGTGTGATCCTGCTACGAGCGTTCCGGAGGCGGTGCGCGCCGTCCAGGTGTCGCCAGCTAGTACAACCAAACCAGTTTCACTAGTCACATCTTGAGTGACGCGCACCTCAGCACCAACGAGTGCTTCAGCATTAGTGACAGCACCGGTGGCTGATTTATTGAGCTTTTTCAGCAGCGGCGGGCGCAGACCAAGAACCAGAATCAGGCAGATTACCACGAAAATAACGGCTCGAATCAGCATGTTATCCACGAAGGGCGATATTGCTGCGGTGATGCCTGCGCTAATCGCCAGCATGAGAAAGAACAGGTCGAGGCTGAGCATTTCTATGACGGCGAAAACGAGGGCGAGTGCAACCCAGAGTGTCCAGGGTGTCTCAAAGAGCCAATCCACGAGTTTTCTCCTTTGGTGTACATCAACCGGCGTGGTTGACGTTGGATCTGCACACGAGGCGACAGCACCTTCGTGATGCGGGGTATATCCATTATTTCAGGTGGATTGAGTACTGGTGACAGTTCTGGTGACCGAGTGAGGTTAATACATAAACTGTTAAGACTTTATTTAGATACGGGGAATCTTTGGTTCATTCTAGACCTCCCTAAAAAGCCGATAATATACATTATGTAAAGTAGACCTATTTTTCACTACCCCACCGGCGCTCACCGGTGCTTTCTACGCTCTAGCTGGCACGGGTCGAACTGCGGTCCCCGTAATGCGACTGTTGCGACTACGCTCTTCCGTCCGCGGTTCTGAGCTCCGTGAGCCTCGCACCTTTCTCTGCGCTCCGCGCACCTCAGCTAGCAGTACGCTCACATGCCCCGAACCTTCGGGCTCCTCAACGCCTCCCGTTAAACGACAAACACCCGAGACTCCACACCTTTCGGTGCGCTCTGTTCGTCTCGGGTGCCTGCCATCAATTTCTAGAGCTTTACGCTTCTGCGTGCTTTTCGCTGAACTCTACCCATGCGTTGAGCACATGCTCCGCTGCACCGGATGCAATAGATTCGCGCGCATCAGCCAAAGCCTGAGTGAAACGGGTCTCAAAGCTCTCCCCGTTGACCGGGCGGTACGCGACCAGGCCAGCCGCAGCGTTCATCACCACGGCGTCGTGAATGGCGCGCAGCGGGCTCTTCGGGGCCTCGCCCTCCCCCGCCAAAATTGCACGGAAAATGCCCGCGTTGTACTCGGCGTCGCCGCCACGCAGCTGCTCCAGCGGTGCATTCTGCAGACCGTACTCGGTCGGGTCAAAACGATACTCGGTCAGCTCGCCGTCGACAGCCTCCCACAGGCGGCTCGTGGTCGCGATGGTCAGCTCATCCAGGCCGTCATCACCGCGGAAAATCAGGGCGTGGTCGCCGCGCTCCGCAAAGACGTGAGCCATCTTCTCAGCCATGACCGGGTTAGCAACGCCGATAGCCGAGGACTTCACGCGAGCCGGGTTGGTCATGGGGCCCAGGTAGTTGAACGCGGTCGGAATGCCCAGCAGGCGGCGGGTCGGGCCCACGTGGCGCATTGCCGGGTGGAAGGTCATCGCAAACAGGAACGTGATGCCGGTCTCGCGAGCGCATTCGGCGACTGCGGAAATGGGCATGTCGAGGCGGATTCCGAGGGCTTCGAGGACGTCTGCGGAGCCGGATTTGGAGGTAGAGGCGCGGTTGCCGTGCTTGACGACGGTTGCGCCGGTGCCTGCGATGACAAGGGCGGCCATAGTGGAGATGTTGACGGTGTTTTGCTGGTCGCCGCCGGTGCCGACGATGTCTACGGCGTTGGGGTCGATGTCGACGGTTTCTGCTTTGGCAATCATGCCGGCTGCGAGGGCGCCGAGTTCTTCGGGGGTTTCACCCTTGGAGTGTAGTGCGGTGAGGAATGATGCGAGGATCGGCTGTTCGGTTTGGCCGGTCATGATTTGGTCCATTGCCCAGGCGACTTCGGTGTCGCTGAGGTTCTGGTGCTTGACGAGCTGGTTGAGGATGTATTTCCAGGTGATTTCGTGCGTAGTCATGTGTTAAGTGTAAAACCCCCGCCGCGTATCTGCATGGTTGGGTGCAGTATGCGAGACGGGGGTTTGTTAGGCGTGTTGCGCTTTAGTGGTGGGTGCCTTCGGTTTAGTGGAAGGAGTCACCGCATGCGCAGGAGCCTGCTGCGTTGGGGTTGTCGATGGAGAAGCCCTGCTTTTCGATGGTGTCTTCGAAGTCGATGGTGGAGCCGTCGAGGTAGGGTGCGCTCATCTTGTCGACGATAACTTCTACGCCGTCGAAGTTGCGGACTGCGTCGCCGTCGAGGACACGCTCGTCGAAGTAGAGCTGGTAGATGAGGCCGGAGCAGCCGCCGGGCTGGACGGCGATGCGCAGGCGCAGGTCGGTGCGGCCTTCCTGTTCGAGGAGGGTGTGGACCTTGGTCTGTGCTACTTCGGTGAGGTTGACGCCGTGGGTCGGCAGTTCGATGGTGGTTTCACTCATTGGTGTTGTCCTTTTGTTTGGTTGGTTGCCCGTGTGCGCCGCGTGTGGTGCGTGCGGGCGTTTTATCCTTCACGATACGCGCCCGAGTGTTTGATGCACAACCTAGGGTGTGCATAGTTCGCCGGGGGCGTGAGTTTTGGTGTGGGGGCTTGACATGTAATTCTGCTTCTAGGATACCGAAAAAGTGGGGGTTGGGGTTTGTGACCCTTCTCCCCCATTTTTTGTGGATGTTCCTAGCGGGCGCCGAGTGCGCTCAGAAGTAGTGCCTCCGCGAGGATTGCGTTCTTGAAGTCCGGGATGTAGAGGGACTCGTTGGCGCTGTGTGCGCGGGTGTCGGGGTCTTCTACGCCGGTGACGAGGATCTGTGCCTGCGGGAAGAGGTCCTTGAGGTCGGAGATGAACGGGATGGAGCCGCCCATGCCGGTCTGTACGGGTTCTACGTCCCAGGCGGCGCGCATTGCGTCGAGGGCGGTTTGTGCGCCGTCTGCGTCGACTTCGGTGGCGAAGGGCATGCCGGAGTCGACGGCGGTGTAGTTCGCCTGGGCGCCGTGGGGTGCGTGTGCCTTGATGTGTTCGGCGAGTGCGCGGTGTGCGTTTTCGGGGTTGTCGCCGGGTGCTAGGCGGGTGCTGATGCGTGCGCGGGATACGACGGCGAGGGTGTTGGAGGAGGTTGCGATGGAGGGGATGTCCATGCCGATGACGGAGATTGCCGGCTGGGTCCACAGGCGGGATGCAACACTACCGGTGCCTGCTAGGGGTACGGTGTCGAGGATGCCGGAGTCGTTGCGGAAGTCTGCTTCGGCGTATTCGAGTTCGGGTTCGGGGGCGCGGTGCAGGCCTTCGACGGCTACGGCGCCGGTGGCGTCGTGCAGGGTGGCGAGTAGCTGCGCCATGAGGGTGTGTGCGTCGAGCATGGGGCCGCCGAACATGCCGGAGTGGATGGCGTGGCTGCCGACGCGTACTTCGATGTCGCCGGATGCGACGCCGCGCAGGCTGGTGGTCAGTGCGGGTACGCCGGCACGCCAGTTGGCGGAGTCTGCGACAACAATGTAGTCAGCGGACAGTTCCTCACGGTAGGTGTTGAGGAAGGAGACGAAGGAGGGCGAGCCTGCCTCTTCTTCACCCTCAATGAAGAGCTTCACGCCGAGCTTGAAGTCATCGCCGAGAGTTTCGTTGAGAGCTGCGAGCGCGGCGAGGTGCACGAGGATGCCTGCCTTGTCGTCTGCTGCGCCGCGGCCGTAGAGGCGGTCGCCCTTGCGGGTTGCGACGAAGGGTTCGATGTCCCACAGGTCGAGGTCGCCGGCGGGCTGCACGTCGTGGTGGGCGTAGAGCAGGATGGTCGGGTAGCCTTCTGCGGCGGGGCGGGAGGCGATGACGGCGGGCATGCCCTGCTTTTCGGTGCCGTCTGCGGTGGTGTAGGTGGCGCGTTCGATGCGTACGTTGTTGAAGCCTGCCTTGGTTGCGAGCGCGGCGACTGCCTCGGCGCTGCGGTCTACCTGGGTGAGGTCGTGCGATTCCCAGGCGATGGAGGGGATGGCGACGAGCTCGGTGAGAGTCTGCAGGGTTGCTTCGAAGTTTTTGGTGACGGCGTCGCTGAGGGCGCTGTGGTGGGTGAATTCAGTAGTCATGTTTCTACCTTACCCCCACCTTGACCCCGTCTTGGCCCGAACCGTCGAGTGGTTGGGGTTGTTTCAGTTGCTGGTGTGGGCTTGTGGGGGCGGGTTTGATGTGTACCGTTCGGGTATGATGGGAGGGTGTTTGGTCGTAAGAAAGAGAAGGCTGAAGCGGAAGCTGTTCAGCCGCAGGTTGTAGAGGAGCCTCAGGCTCCGGTTAATCCGAAGTTCACCCCGAAGAAGGGCCGTCCTACTCCTTCGCGTAAGGAGCAGCAGGCGGCTCGTCGTCAGCCTCTGGTTGTTAATGACCGTAAGGAGGCGAAGGCGCGTGAACGAGAGGCGATGGCAAAGGCTCGTGAGCGTCAGAATGATGCGTTGATGGGTGGCGATCAGCGTTACCTGCCCGCCGTGGATCGTGGTTCGCAGCGCCGTTATATCCGTGATTATGTGGATGCGCGCCGTAACCTTGGCGATTTTATGTTGGCTGTGCTGCTGGTTCTGCTTATTGGTGGCTGGATTGCTCAGGGCGTGTCGGGTACGTCTAGCGTTGGTGCACCGATTTATTACGGTTCCGTGTACGCGATGTATGCGCTGATGATTCTGTGGGTTGTTGACTACTTTATTTTGTGGCGCAGCCTGAAGAAGAAGCTGATTGCGAAGTTCGGCGAGGTTCAGCGTGGTTCTGGCATGTATGCGTTTAACCGTGTGATGATGATTCGTCGTATGCGCCGCCCGGTTCCGATGGTGAAGTACGGCGAGTACCCGCACTAAGTCGTTAGTGCCTTATAGGTGCTTGGGGAGAGGTCCTGAAGGTTCAGGCCTCTCCCCTATTTTTATGCCCGCTAATCCTCTATACGCGAGAAGCCACATGTGTTTCGAGAAGCTACTTCTTTGGTGGCTTTTCGAAACACATGTGGCTTTTCGGCAGAATAGAGGGCACACAAAGGGGGGGGGCACCGACTCCACCCCCTACGGGTAGAGAACAGTGCCCCCTTTCAGCACGCAGAGTCGACACGCCAAGTCAGCGTGCCGGGAAGCATAACGCTCCCGCCTGCAAACCTTCTAGCGGCGAGCGCGGCGCAACTTCACCAGGCCACGGTTAATGTGTGCCGCCCAGAGCGGACCCTCATACAGGAACGCGGTGTAGCCCTGCACCAGGTCAGCGCCAGCGTCCAGGCGCTCCTGCACATCCTCAGCGGTGGTCACGCCGCCAACGGAGATGATGGCGAGGTCATCGCCGATTTCACGCTTGAGCAGTCGCAGCACCTCCAGGGAGCGCGGCTTCAGCGGCGCACCGGAGAGGCCGCCAGCACCGATTTCCTTGACCTTGGTCATGTCGCTGGTCAGGCCCATGCCGTCGCGGGCGATGGTGGTGTTGGTGGCGATGATGCCGTCCAGCTTCAGCTCCTTAGCCAGGGCTGCCACCTCGATCACGTCCTCATCGACCAGGTCCGGCGCGATCTTCACGGTCAGCGGTACGTGGCGGTTGGGGCATGCGCGGTCTGCCTCTTCACGCACGGCGGCAAGCAGCGGGCGCAGCGACTCGATAGCCTGTAGGGTGCGCAGACCCGGAGTGTTCGGGGAGGAGACGTTGACGACCAGGTAGTCTGCCTGCGGTGCCAGGGTGCGGGTAGAGATCAGGTAGTCCTCGATAGCGTTCTCGAGTTCCACGATCTTGGTCTTGCCGATGTTCACGCCGATAACCGGGCGTACAGCGCCGCGGTATTCAGTTTCGAGGTCTGCACGGGCGGCGGCTACGCGCGGGCCTGCCGCTGCGGCGCCGTCGTTGTTGAAGCCCATGCGGTTGATGACCGCCTTATCTTCCACGAGGCGGAAGAGGCGCGGCTGCGGGTTGCCGGGCTGCGCCTGGCCGGTGATGGTGCCGATCTCGACGTGGCCGAAGCCGATACCAGCCAGCGCGGCAATGCCCTTGCCGCCCTTGTCGAAGCCTGCAGCCAGGCCGAACGGCGAGGGGAAAGTAATGCCCATGACGGTGGTTGCCAGTTCGGGGGCGGGCTGGAAGTACTTGCGCAGCGCGCGGGTGATGCCGACGTTGCGCAGGGTCTGAACGCCCCAGAAGCCGACGTGGTGTGCCTTCTCGGGGTCCATGCCCTTGAAGAAGATGTTGAAGAAGGTCGGGTAGATGCGCATTTGTTCTCCCTAGTGTTGGAGGGTGTGGGTGGTTTATGGGGCTATGAGCCGGGACTGTATGCCGGGCCGCTACTTGTCGTTGGCGACGGCGTCGACAGCGCCACCGTAGCGGCGGTCGCGGCGCGCATACTCTTCGACAGCTTCCCAGAGGGTGCGGCGGTCAACGTCGGGCCAGAGCACGTTCATGAAAATCATCTCGGCGTAGGCGCTCTGCCACAGCAGGAAGTTCGAGATGCGCTGCTCACCGGAGGAACGCAGGAACAGGTCAACGTCGGGCAGGTCGGGCTCGTCCAGGTACTTCTGGATGGTCTTTTCGGTAATGTTGCCGGGCTTGATCTTGCCCGCCACGGCGTCTGCTGCGATAGCTGCCGCCGCGTCAGCGATTTCTGCGCGGCCGCCGTAGTTCACGCACATGGTGAGGGTGCAGACGGTGTTGTCGATGGTTTCGCGCTCGCAGTGTTCGAGCTCTTCGATGACGTTCTTCCACAGCTTGGGTCGGCGGCCAGCCCAGCGGATGCGCACACCCCAGGTCTTGAGGGTTGCCAGCTGACGCTGCAGCACCTCGGTGGAGAAACGCATGATGAACGCGACTTCGCTGGGTGAGCGTTTCCAGTTTTCGGTGGAGAACGCGTAGGCGGTAACGTACGGGATGCCCATTTCGATAGCGCCCGCAACAACGTCCAGCAGTGCCGCCTCGCCGGCGCGGTGGCCCTCGGTGCGGGGCAGGCCGCGTTCGTTCGCCCAGCGGCCGTTACCGTCCATGACGACGGCGACGTGCTGCGGAATGAACTTCTTCGGGATCGGCGGCGGGGTTGCCCCGGTGGGGGGTGCGGGCGGGGGTACGGGCTGGGTGCGTGCCATATGTGCCTTTCTTCCCTGGCGGGTTCTCCCCCGGGGTCGTTTGCCTAGATATGCGCCAGATATAAACCTGGCGTGCTGTTAGCTATTTTACCGTGACACAGCGCGCATGGGCGGGTGCTTCGGGGGTTATTTTGCGTCCTGGTTGGCCCATGTTTGACGCGCCGGCGTGCATCTTTTACGATGCAGGAATTTCTGCTTCGAGGGCGCTCGCCGTTTTCAGGGGGTGTTCGAGCAGGTTTTGGGTGGTTTTCAGGTAGAGTCCCAGAATTTTGGAGGCGACCGGTACCGGTGCTGCGTCAATAGTTGCCCAGGCCCGCGGATCCGCCGATGCGGTAGCGAGCGCATAGCCGAGCTCTTCGGCATGCAGACCGGTTAGGGGCGTGTCGGTGGCGGGTGCGCATTGGGGGCAGAGAACCGTGTGGTGCCCGTAGGTGTGGGCGGTGTGGAAGGCAATGTACCTGCCGCTTCCGCTTGTAGCGACGGGGGTGCTACTGTCTGCCCCGTTATCGCCCCGGCTATCGGTGCTGACAAGCGGGTTGCCGCATCGAGTGCAGTTCTCACCGATGAGCGGCCAGCCGGCGGCGTTCATGCTACGCGCCAGGTAGCGGGTCAGGATCCTCTGCGGCACGTGCTGCCCGTGCGCGAGCACGGCAAGCGCCCCGTGGGTGAGGGTGTAAATATCGGCGGTGCTGTCGGTGTCTTTGGTGAGTGCTTCTGCCAGTTCGGCGATGGTGGAGGCACACGTGTACGCATCGTAGTTCGCCATGATGGGTGCGGTGTAGGCGTGCAGGGTTGCCGCCTGGGTGATGGTGTGCAGGTTGGTTCTGCCGCGGCTGAAGGACAGGTCGGTGTGCATGAACGGTTCGAGTCGTCCACCGAATTTGGAGGTGGGTTTGCGTACGGCTTTGGCGACGGCGTGGGTGATTCCTCCGTCGCGGGTGAGCATGATGATGATGCGGTCGGTCTCGCCGAGTTTTTGGGTACGGAGGATGAGGGCGGCGTCGCGCCAGGTGCGGGGTTCGCTCACGGGTGTCTCCGTTCTCGGTACATGCTCGGTGGGTATCGGGTGGGCAGGTGTTCGGCGGGTGCTTGGTAGACGTTGCACTCAGTAGGCGCTGAGGAGCGGTCGCTGAGGGCAGGGGCTGCACGGGTGTTGCGGGTACGGTTCGACCCCTGCCTCGTTACCCCGCGTAGGGGGTACCGGTCAGGGGTCGGTCCGTAACGTATGGGCGAGGTGCTAGTTAGTCCTCGTACTCGATATCGTCGTCGTCTTCATCTTCTTCGTCGTCGACCAGTTCGTCGAGGTCGTCTTCGTCTTCGTCACCGTAGACGCTCAAAGGAGTGACCTCGTTGTGAGCCTCGAAGAGGGCATCTTCGTAGGCTTCGAAGGCGTTGGCGATTTCTACGTACGCCTCATCGACGGCGGGGTCGTGCTCGCCGGTTCGGTTTACGACGGCGGTCAGGTGCGCCTCCAGTGCGTCAAGGAGGCGGGTGAGTTCGGTGCGAGGATCAATGCTCATGCCATTATTCTACTACCTACGCGCCTATAGTGTGCGCCGGGCGGTCATACAGCGGTTTAAAATGCGGAACTGTGAACGGGCGCGGCAGGTAAATCGGCGGGTAAATTCGGTGCCGTGAAGAGAACGCCAAAGCCAGAGCGGTAAGCCCGGTTAGTCAAGCCAGGCTGGGCGATTCAGGCTGGGCAAGCAAAGCATGCACGCGGCACATCAAGCCCCGCATAGAAGACCTTACAGACACAGCGAACCCGCCGTCCCCGGCTCCCCCACTCCTCAAGGGAGCAGGTGCCGGGTGCGGCGGGTTCTTCTGTCGGTTAGCTCAGCTTGACGCTGCGCCTACTGAATGTTTGCTTCTTGCGGGTTGAGCCGAGAGAATTAGAAGCCGGGTTTTTAGAAGCCCAGGGATGCTGCTGATGCGCGGATTGCCTCAGCGGACGCCTTCAGCTGTGCCAGCTCAGCCTCGTTCATGGGAACCTCGAGCACGCGCTGGATGCCCTCACGGTTGACGATGGTGGGCAGGGACAGTGCAACGTCCTTGAAGCCATACAGCTCGCCTGCAATGGTGGTGGAGACGGGCAGCACTGCGTTCTGGCCGCCGAGGAATGCCTCAGCGATACGTGCGCCGGAGATACCGATTGCGTAGTTGGTGGAACCCTTGCCCTCGATGACCTTGTATGCTGCGCGCATAGCTTCGGTTGCCAGTTCTGCACGGACCTCTTCGGTGAACAGCAGCTTGCCGTCCTGCTTCCACTCGGTCAGGGGAACCATGCCGATGTTTGCTGCGGACCAGACGGGGAACTCGGAGTCGCCGTGCTCGCCAACAACGTTTGCGTGGACGCTCTTGATGGAGACGCCAGCCTTGTTAGCGATCAGCCAACGCAGGCGGGAGGAGTCCAGAACGGTACCGGAGGACAGCACGCGGTTTGCGGGCAGGCCGGTGATCTTCTGGGCAACGATGGTGAGAACGTCACAGGGGTTGGTGACGAGCATGATAATCGCGTTGGGTGCTACGGACAGAATGTTTGGCAGCAGCTTCTCGAGGATTGCAACGTTTGCACCTGCCAGTTCGAGGCGGGGCTGGCCGGGCTTCTGGCGAGCACCAGCGGTGATGATGACCATGTCGCAGTCGCGCAGCAGTTCGATGTCGTCGCCACCGGTTACGGTTGCTTCGTGTGCGAACATTGCGCCGTGTGCGATGTCCAGTGCTTCAGCGTGTGCGCGCTTGCCGTCGATGTCGTACAGGACGATTTCGTCTGCGGAGCCGCGGACCATAGCTGCGTATGCGGTTGCGCTACCGACGCCGCCTGCACCGATGACGCCGAGCTTGGTGGGGTTGTTGACACCGTTCATTGCTGTATGCCCTCTTTCGTGAGAGTTATCCGTGTGGTGCGAGAGGATTCTCGCGTGGTTTATCGGGAAGCGGGTGTGTGCCTCGGGGTTGAATTTCCTCGGGTGGGCGTTCTTCCCCGGTGAGCTTGCTTCGTTATGTTCTATTATGCCGCAGATTTTGCGTTTTGTGTTGGGTTATTTTGCTTTTTTCGATGGGTCATAGTGACTTTATGGGTTGTGGATGGTGTTTTTCACTCATAAAACCAAATAATGACCTTCTGACCTTTTGAGCAAGCTCACATGCCGCTAAAGTAACCCTCCACATCCACGGCACCGCCGGAAGCCTCAAAATCAGCACGAACCGCCTGCGCCAACTCATTATCAACCAGGAAGTCCAAAGCAATAGAAGCCAAACCGAATGCCGCATCCAGAGCAGCATCAACCGCCGCCGGAGTGTCCGCACAGTGCGCGAACTCCACCGTGTGCATGCCGGTACCCTCGGGCGCAATCTGAATCAGCGGGTGAATACCGGGCACGCGCAGGCTCACATTACCGAAATCAGTAGAAGCCGCCAGGGTGTCGCTAACCGTACCGGGCGGGTACGGGTGGCGACCCACCGAACGCTGAGCCGAAACCCAACGCTTCAACAGCGGACGGTTCGTACGCACCGGCATGGTCATCGGCGAAGAATCCCACGTCACCTCCGCACCCACGCCAGCCATAAGCGCCGCACCGCGCAGCACCTCCTCAACCCGTCGCGACAGCGCACGCAGAGTCGGCGCGTGCTTAGAACGGATATTAATGTGTAGGCTCGCGGAGGCAGGAATCAGGTTCGGGGCGTCCCCACCGTGGTCGATAATCGCGTGAATACGGTCAGAACCAGGAATCTGCTGACGCAACAAACCCAAACCCTGATACGCCAGATTCGCCGCATCCAGGGCGTTACGACCCATAAACGGGTGCGAGGATGCGTGCGCGCTCACGCCCGTATAAGTCACGCGGCATTCACGGCGACCCAACCACGCCTGATCAGCTACATCCATAAAGTAGGGGTGCACCATAATGGCGGCATCCACCCGCTCGAACGCACCGGCGCGCGCCATCAGCTCCTTACCGGCATCGGACTCTTCGGCGGGCGTGCCGTAGTAGAGGACCCTGCCGCTGAACGCCTCGGGGCCGGTAGCGAGCGCATCCGCCAGGGCAAGGAAAGCGCCCAGCCCGGATACCGCGATGACGTTGTGGCCGCAGCCGTGACCGATACCCGGTAGCGCGTCATATTCGGAGAGAATCGCGATAGTGCGGTGTGTGGCGGGGTCGTAGTCGGCGCTGGTGAGCTCCACCTTGAACGCGGTATCCAGACCGAAGGCGGGGTACTCGATACTGAGGTTCGGGTAGGCTTCGCGGACCGCATCAACGATCGTGCGGGAGGCGAAATACTCCTCGTAGGCAGTCTCAGGGTACGCGTGAATCGCCTTGAGAATTGAGGTCAGGGAGTCCGCGCGGGTGGCGACGGATTCGGCGAGGTCGCGGCGAATATGCGCCAGCCCGCTGTCTTCGTCGAGGCGGTGACCGTGATGCGCACCGTGGCCCTTTCCGTGACCGCGCCTCTTTCCATGACCGTAGCGCTCGCCGTGGCTACGTTCCTGCTCGGGCTGACCGTGGTCAGCATGTTCCCGCTCGGGATGCGCATGCCCGCGCTTGCGACGGTGGTCAGCCGCACGCTTACGCTGCTCGGTTTCGAGGGCGAGGATTTCGGAGTACTCGCTACCGCGCACGCAATCAGCGTCGGGCGCGTCATAGTGGCGAGTTATTGCGGCGGGTCGGTTCGGTGCCGTTCGACCGGAGCTGTCAGAAGTGGGCTGGGTGTGGGCGGCGGTGCCCTGTGCGTTCGCGTCAGTCATACTTCTACGCTACCGTCTGCGCTCGCCGGTCGCTAGAGGGTCGGGTGTGATGGAGTCGAAAACACCCAAAAAGAAATTTGTGTCACATAAAAGAAAATTTGTATATATCCTAGGAATCTTTGATTCAGTGGAGTAGCGTTAAGCACATGGGAGCGACAATCCAGCCGTACCCATCACCATCCGGCGCTAGCGATGCGAATGCCGGCAGGACAGTTCACAACCGGTCCAAGCCATGTCGTTTGGGCCCCTGTCAACGCTGTGACAGACCCATGGATGCGAACCGTACCGGCAAGCACACACCGCTGCGAGCGCCACAACCACGCTAAGGAGCTCCATCCCATGAAGGCAGCACGCTTCTACGACCGTAACGACATCCGCATTGAAGACATCCCCGCACCCGAAGCCGCTGCGGGCGAGGTTCTGGTCAAGGTCGCATGGTGCGGTATTTGCGGTACCGACCTGCACGAATACCTTGACGGCCCCATCTTCTGCCCCCAGCACGGTCATCCCCACCCCATTTCTGGTGAGGACTCCCCCGTCACCCTCGGTCACGAATTCTCCGGTGTTGTTGAGGCACTGGGCGAAGGCGTAGACGACCTGCAGGTTGGCGACCACGTTGTCGTCGAGCCCTACATCATTCGTGATGACGTCTACACCGGCCCCGACTCCAAGGACTACCACCTGTCCAAGGACATGAACTTCATCGGTCTGGCAGGTCGCGGTGGCGGTCTGTCCGAGAAGGTTGCCGTCAAGCGCCGCTGGGTTCACAAGATTCCTAACAACATTCCCCTGGACGAGGCTGCACTGATTGAGCCCCTGAGCGTTGGCTACCACGCTGTTGAGCGTGCAGGCGAGTTCGAAGAGGGCGCATTCGCACTAGTGACCGGCGCTGGCCCCATCGGCCTGCTGACCTCCGCAGTTCTGAAGGCTAAGGGCGCTAAGGTCATCATCTCTGAGCTGTCCCCGCTGCGCCGCCAGAAGGCTCTGGACTCCGGCGTTGCTGACTACGCTTTCTCCCCCGCTGAGGTTGACGTCCTGGCTGAGATTCACAAGCTGACCGACGGCCGTGGCGCTGACATCGCGTTCGAGTGCACCTCCGTTCAGCCCGCACTGGACCTGATTCTGGATGCTCTCAAGCCCACCGGTAAGGTCGTCATCGTCTCCATTTGGGGTAAGCCCGCTTCCCTGGATGTTCAGAAGGTTGTGCTCAAGGAGCTCGATATCCGCGGCACCATCGCATACGTGAACTCCCACCCGGAGACCATCAAGCTCGTTGAGTCCGGCAAGATTGACCTCAAGCCCTTCATCACCGGCAAGATTGCTGTGGAAGACCTGATTGACGAGGGCTTCGACACCCTGATCAACCATAATGAGACCGCTGTGAAGATTCTGGTCACCACCGACCCGGAGCGTCTGGCTGAGTAATCTCTCTGAACGATACTGATTCATTCAGTTTCAGCTGATGCAGCTGTTCTTCTAGCTTCCTTAGCGTAGCTAGTGTGGGGTGAGGTTCCATTCAAGGAGCCTCACCCCACTACTTTTTTTGTGTACTTTTTACCGGGCATACTTTACCGGGCATACAAAAATCCCCGGTTCCAAAGAACCGGGGATTATCTGTGCGCGAGGGGGGACTTGAACCCCCACCCTCTAATACGAGGACTAGCACCTCAAGCTAGCGCGTCTGCCTATTCCGCCACCCGCGCAGGTGACTTTCGAACGTTTTCCTTTCGGTGCCGTTCGAAGCAACACGTAATACTATACGGACTTTCTGAGCACTCCGCAAATCGAATAAGTATGTTCTGCATCACATATTCGAGGTTGGTTGGTTCCCCACACCCCGGGCGATCTTCTCGCACCTTGAGTAATATGACCGGCACGCCCACTCGACTGCCATATTTTCGGTCATAACGACTAGAATAAAAAGCATGAATAATGAGAACCTCTCCCGCGAAGAAGCCGCAGAACGTTCGGCTCTCATCAGTGTCGACACCTACGACGTGCATGTCGACCTGACTAACGCCAAGGACCCCGAATTCGAGTCCTACCCCACCGTCACCACCGTCCGATTCTCCTGCAACACCCCCGGTGCAGAAACCTTCATCGACTACATCCACCACAGCGTCGACTCCGTTAAGCTCAACGGCACCGAACTGACCCTGGCTGATGTCGTCAACGGCGCACGCATCACCCTGCCCAACCTGCAGGCAGAAAACGTACTCACCATCCACGGTCGCTCCTACTACTCCCGCTCCGGCGAAGGTATGCACCGCTACTTCGACCCCTCCGACGGTCGCGTCTACCTGTACACCCAGTACGAGCCCTCCGACTGCCGCCGAGTCTTCCCGAACTTCGAGCAGCCCGACCTGAAGGCAGTCTTCAACTTCCGCATCACCGCACCCAAGGACTGGGTCGTCAGCTCCAACGGCGTACTCGAAAGCCAGGTCGTAGACCCCACCGACGACTCCATCACCAAGCGAGTCTTCTCCCCCACCGCAAAGATCTCCACCTACATCACCGCAATCGTCGCCGGCGAATACTTCACCGCAACCACCACCTACAAGCCCAAGAGCAAGGTCAACAGCAGCGACATCCCCCTGGTCGCATACTGCCGCCAGTCCCTCAAGCCGCACTTCGACTACGACCATATCTTCATGGTCACCAAAAACGGCCTGGATTTCTTCCAGGATCTCTTCGACTACCCCTACCCGTACCCCAAGTACGAGCAGGCATTCGTACCCGAATACAACATCGGCGCAATGGAGAACCCCGGCCTGGTCACCTTCACCGAAGACTACATCTTCGTCTCCGGCGCAACCGAGGACGACCTCGAAGGCCGCACCAACACCATCTGCCACGAAATGGCACACATGTGGTTCGGCGACCTCGTCACCATGAAGTGGTGGGACGACCTGTGGCTCAAGGAATCCTTCGCAGACTTCATGGGCACCCTCGGCGCTAAGGAAGCCAACAACTTCAACGACGCATGGGTCACCTTCGCGAACAACCGCAAGGCATGGGCATACATGCAGGACCAGCTGCCCACCACCCACCCCATCGTTGCTGACATCCCTCACCTGGAAGCAGCCTCGCAGAACTTCGACGGCATCACCTACGCAAAGGGCGCATCCGTGCTCAAGCAGCTGGTCGCCTACGTCGGCTTCGACACCTTCATCGAGGCAGCACGCGTGTACTTCAAGCGCTTCGAGTGGGGCAACACCTCTCTGAATGACTTCCTGCAGGTACTCAACGAGGTGTCCGGCCGCGACATGCAGGCATGGGCTAACGCATGGCTGCAGACCTCCGGCGTGTCCGCACTGGGCACCAAGCGCGTCTACGGCGAAGACGGCCAGCTCACCGACCTGATCCTCACCCAGGAACTGCCCGCACAGCAGCCCGCAGGTCTGGGCCGCCCCCACGTGGCAAAGCTGGAAACCTTCGCGCTGACCGACGGCAAGCTCACCTCCACCGGCCTGCTCTCCCTCGAGTACCCGGCAGAGCCCGTCTCCGAGCACCGCGTGGAGCTCACCGACGAGCAGAAGAAGCTCGTTGGCGAAGCTGACCTGCTCATGCTCAACGCAGAAGACCACACCTACGCCAAGGTCGCCCTGACCGACGAAGACGGCCTGCAGGCAGCTATCGAAGGTGTCTCCACCCTCGAATCCGCGCTCTCCCGCGGCCTCATCTGGGGCTCCCTCTGGGAGAACGTGCGCGATGCACGCCTGCCCGTCACCACCTACGTCGATGCAGTCGTACGCAACGTCTCTAAGGAACCGAGCGCATCCCTGCTGGGCACCATGGTCAACAATGCACAGGTCGCTATCGCAACCTTCTCCGCACCCACCGGCCGCGAGCGCCTCTACGACGCTCTCTACGACGCATTCGCAGCCGCACTGGCGCAGGCTAAGCCCGGCTCTGACGAGCAGCTGATTCTGCTGCGCGGCCTGATTTCGGTCTCCACCAACGCGACCAAGGGTGAAGAGCTCTGCCGCGATATTGCCCGCGGTGCTTTCGAAGACACCACCGGCGATATTGCTGACGCAACCGGCATTCCTTACGACCAGAACCTGGGCTGGAGTGCACTGGGTGCGCTTGCAAGCCGCGACCTGGTGACTGTTGAGGATCTGGACCGTGCGGCGAAGTATAGCCCCTCCTCGATTTCTTCGAATGGTTACGCGTACGCGATTGCTGCCCTGCCCTCTGCTGAGCGTAAGGCTGCCGCGTACAAGACCATCATGGAAGACGAGTCGCTGTCGAACGACGCTCTGGCTTCGACCATTAACGGTTTTGCTCGCGGTCCGGTTGAGCTGCGTGAGTCCTACTACGACTCCTACTTTGAGGCTCTGCTGCCCATTTGGGCGTCCCGTTCGATTGGTATGGCGACCCGCATTGTGCGTGGCCTGTACCCGAAGGCTCCGTACAACACCGGCTCCACCGAGGGTCTGGGCGTTGAGGGTAACCCCTCCGTTGCGTTGGCTCAGCGTTGGCTGGAGGCGAACCCCGAGGCTCCTTCGGCTCTGCGTCGTCTGGTTCTGGAGGCTCAGGATCACGGCCACCGTTCGATTGTGGCTCAGAAGTTCAACGCTTCTCTGCAGGGCTAAGCTGCATGGTTTGAGGGCTTGTGGCGGGGTGCTATGACCACCCTGTGAGGCTCTCAAGTTGATTAATGTAGACCGCCGCTTGGCGCTCACCCGGTTTTGAACCGGGTGGTGTCGGGCGGCGGTCTTTTTCGTGGCTTTCTCAGCCGAAATTTTTGTTTCGGGAGGGTCTACACGGCAGGGTCGCGGCTCTTTAGTGCCTTGACGTGGGCCGGCGTTACCGGGGCTGATTCCCCCAAAAATAAAACTATATGCACCCGGTGCTAAAAGACAGATAAATGTCACCCCTATTTGTGAGCTGTCTGCACTGAAACCATGAGAGAATAGACTAGGTATCCGCTCGCTTAGACATATCAGAAGGAGTTTTCAGTGGTCGATTACGCACTCGGTGACCGCGGTAGCGTTGACATTGTCACCGATGATTACTACGAAGCAGAAACCCTCCAAATCTTTGAGGAACTGCACATCGACCGTGAACGGATCTGGTACGGTGAAGCGCGCCTGGTTCCCGAACCGGATAACCCCTACGAGCCCGATAGCATTGCCGTCTACGTTGACGAATTCAAGGTAGGCCGCATGAGCGTGGAAGACTCCGCCGCGTACTGGGATTCCATTACCCGCGTGGTCGCCTCCGGTTACGAACCCATTGCGCACCTGCAGCTTTCCGCCGTTGCCGTGCGTGCTGAAGGCGGCGGCATGCACGTGAAGAGCACCGGTGTGCTCTCCCTGTCCGCACCCGGCTCTCTCTTCCCCCTCAACGACGCACCGACCCGCGCGACTCTGCTGCCCCAGGGTCCGTCGATGAAGGTGCTTGATGAGAAGGAACACTCCGAATACCTGCACAGCATCCTGCCGCCCAGCGGTGAAGGCCGCGTGATCCTGACTCTGGAAGCGAACCAGCTCAAGACCTCCGACGGCCGTTTCGTTGACAGTGTTGAGGTGCGCCACGACCGCAAGCTTGTGGGCCGCCTGAGCACTCAGATGTCCGAGCAGCTGACGCCCGTCATCCGTTACGCGTTTGAGAACGACCGCCTCACCAGTGCCTGGGGTACTATTCGCGGTAACACCCTGGAACTGTCCCTGACCGTTCAGGCTGCACGCCCCGCCGATATTCCGCAGGAATGGTACGAGACTCTGCCCAATAACGTTCCGGCACTGCTACCCGCCGGTGAAGAATACGAGGTGCCCGCCGCATTCGTGCCCACCGAAGGCGAGCGTCACTACCTGGAGTCTTCCGCACAGCAGGCACCGAAGAAGCGTCGCGGTTTCATGAGCTCCCTGACCGGCGGCTCCTCCGCACCCGAGCCGGCTCGCAGCGAACCCGCCGCAGAGAAACCCGTCATCGAATACAGCATTGAGGAAGAAGAATACTACGAACCGACCGAGCGTGACCGCCTGCTGAACCTGGTCAAGGGTGCAGGCCTCGCCGTTCTGGTCGCCGGCCTGATCTCGATGCTGTGGACCCCGATGCTCGGCATCCTCATCGCTATCCTGGGTGGCGCTATCGCGGCTGTGGCATTCTACTTCGGTCGTCAGCCCTACTACGATGACTACGAAGCCTACGACGACGAGTACGAGGACGAAGAGGCTACCGTGGAAGAGGAAAAGCCCGAATCGAAGGCATAAGCCTCTTCCCTCAGAACATACGCACAAAGGGCGGCTACCCACCATTACGGTGAGGTAGCCGCCCTTTCACGTACCCGGTTTCTCCCGGAACGGTTAACTCGGAACGGTTAAACACAGGGGGTGAAAGCTCATACAAGCTTTCACCCCCCCCCCCGCAAGGAGTCAAATCTTAATCCTGGCCGTAAGTAGCCATGAACTGATCCATCGTATCATTCTGCAAAGCATGTGCCAGCTGCGCATTTGCAGCCTGATCTACAAAAATGATTGACTGACCATCATAGGACCAACCCGGGCCAGCGTTCGGCAGGGTGGTCATACGCATCGTGGTGTCACCGCTGGTCAGCACCGGAGCCGCAATCTGAGCAATCTGCGCTGCATTCAGACCCTGGTCCACGCGCATATAGTCGGTCAGAGACTCAATAGAAGACTGGAAAGATGCCACGTTGCTCAGTGCGCCCTTAGCCTTCATCGTGTTGTATAGGCCGCGCAGGAATGCACGCTGGTTACGAACACGCTGATAGTCACCATCAGCAAAAGAGTAACGTTCACGAACAAAGCTCAGAGCGCCACTACCGTTGAGGTGCATCAGACCCGGCGTAAAGGTCCAGACGTTACTGGTGAATGCGAAGGGCACCTGGACGTCCACGCCGCCAATAGCATTCACGAGAGACTTGAATCCTTCGAACTCAATCTCAGCCACGTGGTCGATCTTGACACCCACCAAGTTCTCGATGGTAGCAACCTGTAGGGAAACACCGCCGTAGTTCAGCGCCGCGTTAATCTTTGCCGCACCGTAGCCAGGGATGTTCACCCAGGTATCACGCATAATCGAGATGATGTACACACCCTTGCCGTCAGCCGGGATGTGCATCAGCATGATGGTGTCCGCACGGGAACCGCTCACCAGAGCTGCATCAGCACCAGTACGGGTATCGCTACCGAGCAACAGAATGTTTTTGCCGGGTCCCTTAATAACGCCGTAATTGTATCCGTTGTCCAAGATACCGTCGCCGTCCTTATCGTGCTCGCTGGCGTTAGCTGCAAGAGCCGCAGCAGCATCGGTGGTGCCGTTCTTGCCGGTATCAGAGTTGGTCAGCTCCGTCACGTTGAGCTTCTTAGCCTCGCCAAGCTGCTCCTTAATTTTGCTGAGGTCTTCGTCCACCTTAGTGATGGAATCGAACTTCTCGGTCTTGCTATCCCAGGTGTGGCCAGCACGCCAAATAAAGAAACCAATACCGAGGGTAATAACCAGCAGAAGAATCAGCAGGATCAGCAGGGCACGCTTGACCCATTTCTTCTTCTGCGACGGTTCAGAGTGAGCGTCGCCCATTAAGTTGTCCTTTGTTTGAGGTGGTGATACGCGAGGCGCGCAGCGCATCCAGCGAAGTCTCTAGAATACAGAGAGCCGGAAAATAACCCGCCGATATGGGGCGGTGCTGGAGGGCACAGAAAATGCACAGCTCGCAAAATACTTTCCCATTGTAACGCCGTCAGCGGGTCTACGCACCGGTGAACGAAAGGTTTTACATTACAACTTTCCTCACGTTTGGGCGAACCATTCTGGTACCCGCATAGAACGCGCAATGCCCCGCCTCCTTGAAAACCAAGGAGAACGGGGCATTGATCTCGCTAAAAAGCAAAACTGGGAAAGAAGATTTACTTCTTGCCGAAGTTGCCGAAGCGTGCGTTGAAGCGCTCGACGCGACCTGCGGAGTCCATGATGCGCTGCTTACCGGTGTAGAACGGGTGCGACTCGGACGAGATTTCAACCTCGACGATCGGGTACTCGTTGCCGTCTTCCCACTTCTCGGTCTTGTCCGAGGTCATGGTGGAACGGGTCAGGAAGACCTTGCCGGATGCGAGGTCGCGGAACAGAACCAGGTTGTAGTCCGGGTGGATTTCTGCCTTCATTGATTACCTTCTTCTGCTACTGGATTTTGCCAGTAGCCCTTATATAGATGGAGTAGGTTTTTCGATGTGCAGCTATCGAGAAAATCTCAGAGCGCATCACCATTGTGCCCGCATAGGGCGTGCACAACCCATTAAGGGTACCACCTTCACGGATTAAATCCCAGTACGTTCCCTCACAGGCACCAACCTGCACACCGCAAGGGCGCCCGAAGAAGGCACTCGCACGGGTTAAGAATCAGGTGAGAACTCAGGTTATGAGCGCGGGCGGGTCTCCCAGAACGCCACGGCACTCGCCGCCGCAACATTCAAAGAATCCACACCGTGCGACATCGGAATCATCACCGTATCGTCACACGCCGCGAGGGTACGGGGCGACAGACCGTGCCCCTCCGTGCCCAGAATCAGCGCAAGCTTCTCATCCCGGCGAGCAGACAGCTCCTCCAGGGTCAGCGAGTCCTCCTCCAGAGCCAACGCCGCGCTCTTAAAGCCCAGCTCGTGCAGGGTCTGCAAGTCAGCAGGCCACGACTCCAGGCGAGCCCACGGCACCTGAAAAACAGTACCCATCGACACGCGAATCGAGCGGCGATACAGCGGATCAGCGCACCGCGGAGTCACCAGCACAGCATCCACGTTCAGGGCGGCAGCCGAACGGAAAATAGCTCCCACATTCGTGTGGTCCACAATATCTTCCAGGATTGCCACGCGAGAGGCACCCTGCAGCAACTGCTCCAGAGGCTGCGGCTCCGGACGAGCCATCGCCGCCAACGCGCCACGATGCAGATGAAAACCGGTCACCTGCTCCAGCTGCTCCTCACTACCCACATACGCGGGAGTATCAGGATGGGCACGCAGAACATCCACCAAATCATCAGCCCACTTCTCACTCATCAGGAAAGAAACGGGCTGATGACCGGCAGCGAGCGCACGACGAATCACTTTGGAAGACTCCGCAATGTAAATACCCCACTGCGGCTCCATGGCGCTACGGAGCTTCACATCGGTCAGCTGCGTGTAGTAGCGCAAAGCCTGCTCGGGTGCCTGCGCCAGAGCCGTGACCGACTCGATGGCGTAGACACGCTCGGCACGCTCAGCGATCTGTTCGGCGCTCAGCTGTTTCGGGGCACGGCTCATGCGCGCTTGAACGCGGAGTAACGACCCGCAGAGGTGACGGTCAGAGCCAGGTCCATATCGTAGGTTGCTGCGAGGTTCGCCTCGGTAATGGTGGACAGGATCGGGCCGGCGGCGACCACGCCACCGTCACGGACCAGTAGAGCGTGGGTGAAGCCCGCCGGGATTTCCTCGAGGTGGTGGGTGATGAGCACGGTAGCCGGTGCGTAGGGGTCAGCGGCAAGCGCGGTCAGACGCTCGACCAGGTCCTCACGGCCGGAGATGTCCATGCCTGCGCCGGGCTCGTCCAGCAGCAGCATTTCCGGGTCGGTCATGAGGGCGCGGGCAATCAGTGCACGCTTGCGCTCGCCGTCGGAGAGGGAGCCGAAGGTGCGGTCAGCGAGGGTATCGACACCCCACTCAGCCAGCAGCTCGGTTGCACGCTCGTCGTCCATGACGTCGTATTCTTCCTTCCAGCGGCCGGACACAGCGTACGCTGCGGTCACGACAACGTCGGAAACCTTCTCGTTGGCGGGAATCTGGGTAGCCGAAGCACCGGAGGACAGACCAATGCGCGGGCGCAGGTCGAATACGTCAACAGCGCCGAGGGTCTCGTCAAGGATTTCAACCTCGCCGCTGGTCGGGTGCAGGCGGGCTGCCGCAATCGAAAGCAGAGTGGACTTACCGGCGCCGTTGGGGCCCAGAACGACCCAGCGTTCACCTTCGTTCACAGTCCACGAAACGTTGTTAAGGATGGGGCGGCCGCCGCGAATCACGGAGACATTCTGAAGGTTGAGTACGGTGCTCATGGTTCTTCTTCCAGTGAGTTAGATGGATGGGATGCGCCCCTCACCCCGCAACCCGTGCCGGGTTATCGGAGCGGTTGGCGCATAGTGCGCGGGTACCCCACATTGGGCTCCTCGCGCAAAGCCTTAGGGGCTATAGGTGCCTCCGCGTCAGGGGCGGCGCACCTCATCAAATGTACCTTGTCAGAGGGGCGGGCGCATCCGCGACGGCACCTATAGCAGCTGAAGTTATTAGTCGATGAAGCCGCGTGCGCCGCCAACCAGCTCAACGTGGCCGGTCTCAACGTCTGCGGTGACCATCTTCGCGATTTCCTGCGCGAACTCGTTGACGGTGTAGAGCTTGCCGGCGGTCTCGCGGCGCTGCTCGATAGCGCCCGGGTGCAGGCGGTTCAGCAGGGTCGCGGTGACGGTGCCTTCAATCATGTCAGCGGACACGACGACCAGGGAGATACCCTTCTCGGAAAGTGCGGGGATCTCGGCGATCAGTGCGTCTTCGCCTGCGCGCTTGGACTCTGCGACGGGCTTGTACTCGTCCATGGTCTCAACCTCGCGGATGAAGTGCGCCTGGTGGCTGGTCACGAACACGATGCGTGCGCCTTCGGGCATCTTCTCTGCAGCCAGGCGTGCCAGGTTCAGCTGTGCGTCACGGTTCAGGCGCATTGCGTAGTCTTCGCCCATGCCGGTTTCCATGCCGCCCGAAGCGTTCAGGATCAGGTAGTCCAGGGAGCCGAAGGTCTCCACGGCGGTGTTAACGAGGTTCTGCAGGTCCTCATTGTTGGTCACGTCAGCCTGCACTGCGATTGCCTTGCCGCCAGCCTCTTCAATAGCCTTGACGATCTTGTTCGCGCGCGGTGCCTTGGAGCGGTAGTTCACCACAATGTTCGCGCCCTCAGCGGCGAGAATCTGTGCGGTGTCTGCGCCAACGCCGCGGGAGGAGCCGGTAATGATGATGGTCTTGCCGGTCAGCTGTGCCATAGTTTTATGTCCTTAAAGTTTAGAAAGGGTGCGCCCACGTTCAGGCGCTTCGTGCAGTCCGTACGGGGTGGGGTTAGTGACCCATGCCCAGGCCGCCATCAACAGGGATGACAGCGCCAGAAATGTAGCTAGCCTCATCGGATGCGAGCCAGCGAATCACGCGAGCGACCTCTTGCGCCTCCGCGAAACGACCAGCCGGGATGGACGCGAGGTAGTTCTTCTTGGTCTCTTCGGGCAGAACCTCGGTCATTGCGGTGTTAATGAAGCCCGGTGCCACCACGTTAGCGGTGATGTTACGGCCGCCCAGCTCACGGGTGATGGAGCGCGCCATACCGACCAGTGCAGCCTTGGACGCGGAGTAGTTGACCTGACCGGGGGAACCGTACAGACCCACCACGGAGGAAACCAGGATGATGCGGCCGCGCTTGAGCTTCAACATGCCCTTGATGGCGCGCTGAACCACACGGAAAGAACCGGTGAGGTTGGTGTCGACCACGTCGGTGAAGTCGGATTCCTTCATGCGCATCAGCAGCATGTCGCGGGTGATACCTGCGTTGGCGACCAGCACCTCCACGGGGCCGAACTCTGCTTCAATTGCCTTGAATGCTTCGTTAATGCTGTCGGCATCGCGTACATCTGCCTTGACGGCGAAAAATTCTTCGGGGGCTTCACCGCTACGGTAGGTGATGCAGACGTTGTGTCCTGCTGCCTGGAATTCCTTGGCAATTTCGTAGCCGATGCCTCGGTTGCCGCCGGTGACCAGCACGGTCTTGGGAGTGTTCTCGCTCATGAGCTTCCTTGATGAGTCGACCCCTCACGATCAGAGCCGATGCAGCGGCTACACGGTTGGGGTGTGGACGGATGGACAGACAAACCCTATTTTACCGCGTTTTAGCGCAAAGGTGCCGCAGGCTACACTTCACTCTTGAACACTGAACACCTGCTCCCCTTCTTTTACATGCCTCATCGGGCGCGTACACTAGCTGAAGCGGAACAGCCCGCACCCCTTTTCTGCCCGGTCGCGCGGGCACGGAATAACACCGCACGTCGAGGCGCAATAGTAAGGATAAGAAGACATGGATCTGCTCGGTTCACTTTCTCAGGATGCACAGCCCGAGTACGCCAAGTGCTCCCGCAAGGGCTGCCAGCAGGCGGCAGAATTTCAGCTGCTCTGGAACAACCCGAAGGTGCACACCCCCGAGCGCCGCAAGATTTGGTTGGCGTGCTCCGAGCACGTGGGTTGGCTGGAGAATTACCTGCGCGAGCGTGAGTTCTGGAAGCAGACTCTTCCGTTTGAGGGGTAGTGCCACTTGAGAGGTGATGTCGCTTGAGGTGACTCTGCTTGAGGGATAAGCCCGCTTATCGAAAGTAATTTCGATATATGCTATATTTATTCTAATTAGTTCGAGTGAACATCCCGATACCCAGGCAACCACACTCGCTGAGCATTCGCATTCAAGGAGGCACCTCCCCATGATGGGCTATTCGCACACCGTCAGCGCCGCAGCTGGCTGGCTAGTGCTCGTCGAGACGGGAGTGGTGCAGGTTCCCGATACCCCCACCCTCATCGTGACCACCCTGGCGTGCGCCGGTGCGGGCATGCTACCGGATATTGACCACCACAACGGCAGTATCGCCAACTCCATCCCGCCCATTTCACGCTGGGTAGCACGCATCGTAGGGGCGGTCAGCGGCGGACACCGCAAGGGAACGCACTCCATTTTGGGTCTGGTAGTCTTCTGGGCAATTGCCTATTTCAGCGCCAACCTGAGCTACAACGGAATCCCCTGGGCTTCACTACTTCTTGCCGCATTCTCGGGCGGCCTGGCATTGCGCGTGCTCGGCGCACCGGGTGGATGGATCGGTGCCGTCGCCCTCGGGTACGCCGCCTACACGACTGATTCGCTGGCACTGCTCCCCTGGGCTATTTCGGTCGGTGCCACCATTCACCTGATTGGCGACCTGCTGACAACCCGCGGACTGCTACCCCTCTACCCCATTGTTATTAAGCCCCTGGTGGCATCCCCCCTATGGAAAAAGAGCGGCTACATGGCACTGCCGATCCTGGGTGATGCTGGCAGCGTACGTGAGAAGGCACTCGTTCTAGCACTGATCGGATACGTCGCCTGGTACGCGGCAGCCATGATGGGCTTTACCGAATACCCCCTTCAAGTGTTTGGGCTGGGTATTCACGCCACATAACGTGCCGCATAACTAAATTCTCACCAAGGGCAGCAAAGCGCCCCGTCACTTCCCTATGGAAGCGGCGGGGCGCTTTTCTAATCCTTATCCCGACCTATCGGGGTGAGAGATTAAGCGTCCTGGATGGGCCAGAAGACGTCAACCTCAACGTTCTCTTCACCGGAGGTGGGGTACTTCTCGAACTCAGTGTTGTGCATTGGCAGTTCTCCTTCGTGAGCGGGCGGGAATCTCTTCTCCCCCGCGCTAGCTCACCATCGGTAGTGAGCCCTAATGTTTCGCGTTTGCGTCCTCGCAGTGGCGGGAACAGTTACAAGTCTACGCCCCATGCATGTTGTGTTTCTACCATTTTTCCCACAATGTATGTAGAGACACATGAAAAATTCAAAAAGCCCACACAGACCCTCTGAAATATCGACCGAGAGCTTTTCTTTCCCTCAGAAAAACCCACAAGGCAACATTATTTCCCGTCAAATATGCCGCAAGTTTCGTGTGTCAGAACCCACAGTCACCATGCACAGGAACGCAATAACAGCACACACGCTCAGAAAACAATACAACCCCACGGGTCAGGTCACATTTTTCCGCACTATTCACGACAAAAATACCGACAATATCTCCGCAACACATTTTCAGAACACAAAAAATACGCCCTGGACAATACACCCCAGACAATAAAACAACGCGCAATACACGTAAAGAGGCCCCGGCGCCACACGGTACCGGAGCCTCCCCCATGCTTTGATGTTCAGCGGATATTGCTTACGCCAGCGAAATCAGATCCTGGTAATCCTTCGACCATAGGTCCTCCACCGCATCCGGCAGAAGCAGCACACGCTCAGGATCCAGCGCCTCCACGGCACCCTCATCGTGAGAAACCATCACAATAGCACCCTGGTACGCCTTCAACGCGTTCAGAATCTCCTCACGTGAGGCAGGGTCCAGGTTGTTGGTCGGCTCATCGAGCAGAAGCACATTCGCGCTCGACGTCACCAGGGTCGCCAGGGACAGACGGGTCTTCTCGCCTCCGGAAAGCACACCGGCAGGCTTATCCACGTCATCGCCGGAGAACAGGAACGAACCCAGAATCGTACGCACGCGGGTGTCATCCAGATCCGGCGCAGCAGACTTCATGTTTTCAAAGACAGTGCGGTCACCATCAAGAATTTCGTGTTCCTGCGCGAAATACCCCAGCTTCGCGCCGTGACCGTACACAACCTCACCGGTATCAGGCTCGGTGGAACCAGCCAGCATGCGCAGCAGAGTGGTCTTACCGGCACCGTTCAGACCCAGCACCACCACGCGCGAACCGCGGTCAATCGCCAAATCAACGTCCGTGAAAATCTCCAGAGAGCCATAGGACTTCGACAGGCCTTGAGCAGAGAGCGGAGTCTTACCGCACGGTGCCGGATCCGGGAAGCGAATCGCCGCAACCTTATCGCTCTGACGCTCCTCCTCCAGGCCGCGCAGAAGCTTCTCAGCACGCTTAATCATCTGCTGAGCAGCAACAGCCTTCGTCGCCTTCGCGCGCATCTTATTCGCCTGCTCCATCAGAGCATTCGCCTTCTTCTGCGCATTCGCACGCTCACGCTTGCGGCGGTGCTCATCCTGCTCACGCTGAGTCAGGTAGTTCTTCCAGTCCATGTTGTACTGGTCAATCACGCAGCGGTTCGCGTCCAGGTAGAAGACGCGGTTGACGACCAGCTCCATCAGGTCAACATCGTGGCTAATGACCATCAGGCCACCCGAGAAGTTCTTCAAGAAATCACGCAACCACAGAATCGAATCGGCATCCAGGTGGTTGGTCGGCTCATCCAGCAGCATGGTGTCCGCATTGGAGAAAAGAATACGCGCCAGCTCCACGCGGCGACGCTGACCACCCGACAGAGTAGACAGCGGCTGGGCGAGCACACGCTCCGGCAAGTCCAGGTTGGAGGTGATGACCGCCGCCTCCGACTCAGCCGCGTAGCCGCCACCGGCAATGAACTCAGCCTCAAGACGGTCGTAGCGGCGCATACCCTTAGCGCGCACCGCCGGGTCTTCACTCGCCATATCGTCCTGCGCCTGACGCATCTTGCGCGCCACACCGTCCAGGCCACGCGCCGAAAGGATACGGTCACGCGCCAGCTGGCTCATGTCATCCACCTTCGGGTCCTGCGGAAGGTAGCCGATAGTGCCGCTGCGGGTCACCGTACCGTCAGCGGGCAGGGTTAGACCGGCAAGCACCTTAGTCATAGTGGTCTTACCGGCACCGTTGCGGCCCACCAGACCAATCTTGTCGCCCTTATCGATGCGGAAGGTGACCTCTTCCATGAGCAGGCGCGCGCCTGCACGCAATTCGAGGTTCTGTACAGCAATCATGGGTGCCTTTCCGGATGGCGGTCTGGTGTGTGGGTTGATAGTGCTCGGTAGGCGGGATTCGCCGGGTTAGAAGCGGCGAGCGCGCAGAGCACCTCATCAATTTTAGTGCAGGTGTGCCGAGTGCGCATGTGGGGCACCTTTTGTTTTTGCGGTGTGCGGTGTACTATACATACCGGACACCACTCATAGAACATTGTTCAAAACTGGGTTGTGACAAGCAGTCAACCACCGCCACCCTCAACTCTGTAGAAAAATCTGCAGAGCAATACGCATCAAAGGAGTACCACCCCAATGACCGATTCCGTGCGCGAATCAGCCCAGGAACCCCAGGCACCTCAGGCACCGCGCCGTAACGTAGCGGCAAAGACCTCCCTCGCCACCGACCTCTCCCTCATCGCAGTGTTCGCGGGCTTCATCGCCGCGCTCGCCATCATGCCCGCCGTCAGCTTGGGCGGCGTTGCGGTTCCCTTCACCTTCCAGACCCTCGGCATTTACATCACCGCACAGGTGCTCGGCGGCAAGCGTGCCACCGCCTCCGTGGCGCTGTACCTGCTGGTTGGTTTCGCTGGCCTGCCCATCTTCGCTAAGGGCGGCGCCGGTTTGGGTACGCTCGCCTCCCCGAGTGCTGGCTACCTGCTCGGCTTCCTGCCCTTCGCCGCTATTGCCGGTACCCTCGCCTACCTGTTCACCCGCAACACCCGCTCGATTGGTGCGACCTTCCTTATGGCTCTGGTCGCGAACTTCTGCGGTTTTGTGGTTCTGACCGCCTGCGGTATCGCCGGTATGATGGTGAACGCCCACATGACTTTTGACGCCGCATTCAGCGCGGCAATGGTATTCGTTCCCTGGGATCTGGTGAAGTCCACGATCGCGGTTCTGGTTGGTTTGTCGGTACGCCGCGCCTTCCCGTCCCTGACTTCTGTCCAGCGTTAAAGGCACACAATGTGCCGCACGAGAGGATAGCTATGTTTTTTCGCCGCTCCACGCGCCAGCCTGCACCGCAGCAGGTGCAAGGCGAGCAGGTGGTGAGCGCCTCTACCAGCATGCCCGCCCTTGAGCTTGAATCGGTGAGTGTTTTCACTGAGCTGCCCGAAGGCGGGCATCGCCGTATCCTCAAGGATGTGAGCCTGCGGTTCACGGCGAAGCGCACTGCGGTGCTGGGTCTGAACGGTAGCGGCAAGTCCACCCTACTGGGGCTTTTCAATGGGCTCACCCACCCGGATGAAGGTATTGTGCGCGTAAACGGTGTCGACACCATGGAGGCACTGAGCCGCGGCTCGACGGGCACTCGCAGTAATTCCCAGGGTGCTCGCGGTCATTCGCAGGGTGCTTTTGAGGGTGTGGGTATGCTCTTCGCCCAGCCGGAGGCGCAGCTAATTATGCCCACCGTTGCCGAAGATATTGACCTGAGTCTGCGCCGTGCCGCCGCCGTTGAAGGTAGTGCCCTCAGCGGTGAGCAGCGCCTCAAACGGATTCGTGAACTGCTCCGTGAGCGCGGCCTCGAGCACCTGGAGAACCAGAGCGTTTTCACCCTTTCAGGAGGCGAAAAGCAGCTGGTCGCTCTCACCAGTGTGCTGGCGGCGCGCCCGCAAATTCTTCTGCTCGATGAGCCGACCACCCTGCTGGATTTGCGTAATCGCGCGCGGCTACTCAAGCATTTGGAGTCGCTGGATCAGATGCTGGTGCTCAGCACGCACGACCTGGATTTGGCGGCGTCATGCGATGAAGCCGTGATTATTCATGACGGCCGTTTGCTCGCCCAGGGGGATGCGGCACAGCTGGTGCAACAGTACCGCACGTGGTGTGCCGAGGGGTTCCCCAACGAGGGTGCAACCGAAGGTCTGGATTCGGCAGGAGGCACGCATGGGCGCTAACACGCCGCGCGTGAATCCTCGCCCCGCCTCCCAGGGCTCAGATTTCAACCCCGGTAGTCTGCTGGTGGGTTTCTACCAGCCGTTGAACACGCCGGTGCATCGGGCGCCGCTGTGGCTCAAGGGCACGCTCTTCTTTGGGCTGTTTCTGCTGTTGGCGGTGACCGGCTGGCAGGTGGCGCTGGTGGCTTTGGTTGTCTCCACGCTGTGCGCGTTGTGGGCTGGTGTGCCTGCCTCCCAGCTGTGGCTGGTGGTTCGCACGCTGTCTCTGCTGCTACTGATTATGGTCGCCTATTACGTGTTTACGGGGCAGTACGCCTCCGGCGCGGATGCTATCGCGACCATGCTGACGGCTTTTTATGCGTCCCGCGCTCTGCTGGTGAGCACTCCCCTGCCGGTTCTGATTGATGGCTTTGTGAGGCTGTGTTCGCCGCTGCGTTTCGTGGGTCTTTCTCCCGAGCGTCTGGGCCTGCTGATTGCGTTGATGGTCCGGTCGATTCCGGCGCTCATGGACCGTTGGGGTGCGTTGCGCAGGGCGGCGGTGGCGCGTAACCTGCCCAAGCGCATGTATTGGCGGTTGCTGATTCCGTGGGTGGTGCAGGCGGTTGATTACGCAACGGCGACCGCTCGTGCTTTGCGGGCACGACACGTGGACGAACTGAAATAACGCAGATACGCGAGAGGGGCGGGATGAACCGTACAGGTTCATCCCGCCCCTTCGCTTTAACTCGCCTAGCTAGGCTGGTTTAGGGCGTTTCAATGAGGAGCGCCGCCGGGAGCTGCTCCCACCACAGGTACCAGTCGTGCTGGCCGTAGAGCGCCTCCACGAGCTTGTCGAAGCCACGGTAGACGCGCACCGGCATCGCCGAGGAAACCATCGTGTGCTCGACCGCCAGAATCTCTGCATCGCGGCGAGTTGTGACCGGTACCGGCGTGTAGAACTCGATAAAGTCCGAGGCGATAACAGCCGGGTAGGCGTCATCGCGTTCAAGCCAGTAGCGGGCAATGGACAGCAACGTTTCGGGGCTGGGGCTGGAGTCCCACCCACCGAAGGGCAGGTAGGCAAACACCCCGGAGGCGTCCCACAACGGCAGGTCCATGATGAGCAGTTCCGCGGCGCTGTCAATGTCGGTCGTTTTGACCTTCTCATTGATGATGCCGGCGGTCAGCTCGAAGGGGTACTCCGCTTTCAGGGGCATACCAATATCGTCTTCGCCGAGTTCGCCGTTTTCCATGAGGCGGCGGTAGGTCTGCAGGTAGGTGCTCTCGTTCAGGTGCCGGAACGCCTCGTGCGCGGCGATTTCTACACCGACTTGATCCAGGTAATTGTGGTGGTCGGTGATGAGGTCGTGTGCGTACCGCTTGATGGTGTCGGCGGTGATGTCCTGCACGGGGGTTGAGGTACGCAGGGAGACGTTATTCTCGATGGTTCCGAGCAGGGTCGGGTCGAGGGCAACCACGATGGGGGTTGTTCCCCGGTTCTTGCCTTCGTGGAAGTGTTCGAGGTATCGCCGGTTAAGTTCGGCTCGTGGGGCGCCGTGGCGGATTCGCTCGTGTGGGTAGGGATACAAGGCGACGAAGCGCTCGTAGAGCTCTGCCATGGTGTTCTCCGATGTTTGGTTGCCCCCAGTTTATCGCGTATTTTCGCACAAAAATACGGGTTTTTGGATGTTTTATCAGGGCGCGGAGGGCAAGCATTTTTTTCGTTTGATGAGTGTGTATCGGTGTGTGCTAAACCCGCTTAAACTGCCTTTGTGTTGGGCGGTTTGCGCACCCGTTTTCGCCAGAAAAAGTTAGAAATTTTTTGCCACCATATGAGATTTTGGGCGAGTTACACCGGGCGGTGCAAAAGGGTTCGGAGGACACTTTCGTGGAGGTGCGGGGCGCCTCCTGCAGGTCGGTATCCGCTGCAGAACTCGGGTAGAACAGGTACCAAGTTAATGATTTGCAGACATAAAGCACCCTATTTTCTTCTTCTGCGCGTCATATTTGACGTATTAGGGGCGTATCGGGCGAGTTCTGCCGCCGCCGCGTAGCTGTTGGAGTAAAGTGTTTGGTACCAGCTACCACCCGTGCCGCGTTGGTGCGGAAAACGTCGCTGGGACCATCAACTCGCAGGAGTTCAAACCAACGGAGGTTCTCATGTCGAACAACTACTACAAAGAGATGGTTCGCCTGGCAGACAGCATCGCTGATAAGGCGCATGAGGGGCAGACTGACCGTAACGGCTGGCCCTATATCTCCCACCCTCGCCGTGTGGCTCTTGGGGCGCGTAAGCTTGTGTGTGAGTTGGCTGCCGCAACTCACCCTGATATCTCTTTGGAGGAGCTGAAGGCTGAAGCACAGATCGTGGCGCTGCTGCATGACACGGTGGAGGATACCGGCGTTTCTCTCGCTTTCTTGGCGCGTCACTTCTCGGCGCGTATTGTGGATGCGATTGATGCCTTGACCCGCCGCCCGGGTGAGTCGCGTGAGTCGTATCTGAGCCGGGTGCGTGTGAATGATTTGGCTCGCCTGGTGAAGCTTGCCGATGTTGCGGATAATACTGACCCGCACCGTCTGGCTCTGTTGCCGGAGCCGACCCGCTCGACCTTGATAATCAAGTACGAATACTCGCTGAAGCTGCTGCACCTGGACGACTAGGTTCAAGGCTGACCATATAGAAGCCGCCCGGTATGGATTACGTTCCATGCCGGGCGGCTTCTATGAATCATCTATTGACTTAGCTCAGGTGAGAGACTGCGTAATCAGCTTCTTCCTCGGTGAATCCTTCAATGGAAGAAGTCAGCTGAGAACGGATTGCTTCAGGAGACATGTTCATAGTCTTCTGGTAGCTCTTTGCACTCTCCAGGGCATTCGCGTTCCAGTCAGCCTTCATATTGTCCACTGCATACTGAGCAGCTTCAGGAGTAAACTTTTCAAATTCACTAGTGAGCTGGTCGTAGATACGCTGCTTAGACATGTGCATGGTGCGAGAATAAGACTCTGCCTTCTTCAAAGCAGACTTATATTCGCTAGGAACGCTGTTATCGTTCTGCTTTGCGTTAGATTCCGCCCCAGCTACGGTAGAAGACTCAGTACCAGTTCCCTGAGAATTCTCATTAGTAACAGAAGAAGAATCAGCAGCTGCCGAAGACGAAGAAGCACTCGTAGACTTGCTGGAGCCACCGCCCATCATTGAAGCGCAACCACCAAGAAGAACAAGAATAACGAGAGTGATAAACCACCAACGGAGGTAGAAGGGCTTCTTCTTAACGTAGACAGCACCGTCAGCGGCAATAATCTTTTGTGCCATGATTTCCTTTCAGCTTTCCTCAAGCAACCGTTGCATGAGAGCCTAGTATGATGTGAGTGTATGATTCACAAGGAAATATACTCGACCCCCCCCAAAGTCAAAGCGTCCTAATTGTTTCAGCAAAATACATGACTACCATTATTAAATTACTTTTAAATCTGGGATTAAGACCACACATTCACTTCATGTAAAAACGCACAAAAATACCCGCCCGGTGCCGAAGGCATACACCTTCCGCACCGGGCGGGTACTTTATCTGCGAGTCAGGAGCTTAGATGTTGAAGCCCAGCGCGCGCATCATATCGCGGCCGTCCTCAGTAATACGCTCCGGGCCCCACGGCGGCATCCAAACCCAGTTCACACGCCAAGAATCAACCAGGTTATCCAGATTGCTCTGAACCTGTTCCTCAATAACCTCCTGCAGCGGGCACGCCGCAGTGGTCAGAGTCAGGTCCAGAATGAGGGTTCCATCCTCATCCCAGCGCAGACCGTAGAGCAGACCGAGGTCAACAATATTGACGCCAAGCTCCGGGTCAATGACCTCTTTGAGGGCTTCCTCAATTTCTTCCTGATGAATACGACCCTGCACAGTCTCAGTCATAGTTCTATCTTTCTGTCAGAATCCGGTCAGGGAAGAAGCTTACTTCTTACCCACGTAAGCTACGTAGCCCTCTTCTTCCAGGCGGTCAGCCAGCTCGGGGCCGCCCTGATCAACCATCTTGCCGTCCACGAACACGTGCACGAACTGCGGCTTGATGTAGCGCAGGATGCGGGTGTAGTGGGTAATCAGCATGACTCCCATGTCGTTCTCGTCGTGCGCACGGTTAACGCCCTCAGACACGATCTTCAGTGCGTCAACGTCCAGACCGGAGTCGGTCTCGTCCAGGATGCCGAACTTGGGCTTGAGCAGCTCCAGCTGAAGGATCTCGTGGCGCTTCTTCTCACCGCCGGAGAAGCCCTCGTTCACGTTACGTGCGATGAACGCGGGGTCAATCTCCAGGTTCTTCATGGCTTCCTTAACGTCCTTGGTCCAGGTACGCAGGGAGGGAGCCTGACCGTCCACAGCGGTCTTAGCGGAACGCAGGAAGTTGGACATGGTCACGCCGGGGATCTCAACCGGGTACTGCATCGCCAGGAACAGGCCTGCGCGTGCACGCTCGTCCACGCTCATCTCGGTGATGTCCTCACCGTCGAGCAGGATCTGACCGGAATCAACCTGGTACTTGGGGTGCCCAGCAATGGTGGAAGCCAGAGTGGACTTACCGGAACCGTTCGGGCCCATGATTGCGTGAATCTCGCCAGAGTTGATGGTCAGGTTAACGCCCTTCAGGATGGGCTTGGTGGTTTCATCGTCGAGGATAACCGAGACGTGAAGGTCCTTAATTTCAAGAGTAGACATTGATTTCTCCTGGTAAAGCTTAGTTGTTGCTGAGGGCGAGCTCTGCCTCAAGGGCCTCGGTGAGCTGCTCTTCAAGTTCGGGAACACGAATCTGCTGAATAATCTCGTTCAGGAAGCCGCGCACGACCAGACGGCGCGCCTCAGCCTCCGGAATACCGCGAGCCTGCAGGTACCACAGGTGCTGCTCATCGAGCTGGCCGGTGGTGGATGCGTGGCCGGCGCCCTCAATCAGGCCGGTCTCAATCTCCAGGTTCGGCACGGAGTCAGCGCGGGGGCCAACTTCCAGCAGCAAGTTACGGTTCAGCTCGTAGGTGTCGGTGCCTTCTGCATCCTTACCAATCAGAACGTCACCAACCCATACGGAGTGCGCACCCTTACCCTGCAGCGCGCCCTTGTAGGTCACGCGGGACTTGCAGTTGGGTACGGAGTGGTCCACGAACAGGCGGGACTCAATGTGCTGACCGGCGTCTACGAAGTACAGGCCGTACATTTCAGTCTCAGCGCCGGGAGCGGTGAACTTGGTGGAGGGGGTCACGCGCACCAGGTCGCCGCCGAGGGACACCACAACGTGCTTGAAGCGTGCGTTGCGGCCCAGCTTAGCGTAGTGTGCGGAGGTGTGAATCGCGTCGTCAGCCCACTGCTGCACGGAAACAACGTTCAGCTCAGCCTCGTCGTTCACCACGAACTCAACGTTCTGTGCCAGGACGGTGGAGCCGGTGTGGCGCAGAACCACGACAGCCTTCGAGAAGGGCTTAGCATCAATCACGATGTGCTGCGCGGCAGCCTCGTTGCCGGTGCCGGTGATGTCGATTTCCACGTGCTCAGTCAGTTCAGCTTCGGCGGGGATGGTCACCACGGTTGCTTCGGTGAAGCTGGACCACGCGTTTGCTGCCACGCGGTCCTCGGGGATACCTGCGGAGCCGATGCGTGCATCCTCGCGGGAGACAGCCTCAACCTGAACCTGCTCGGGTGCAGTGATCTGCGGTGCCGGTGCGGTGCCGGTCGGCTTCTCCAGGTGCAGGCCGCCCAGACGCTTCAGCGGGGTGAAGCGCCAGTCCTCTTCACGACCGGTCAGGGGTGCGAAGTCCTCCACGTTGTAGGAGGTCTTACGCTCTGCACGGGATGCTTCGAGTACCTTCTGGATGTTGTTCGGGTTGGAGCCCTGGTGGTGTGCCTCGGTGGCGCGCAGCAGGGTGTCATCGTGGGCGAACTCGGTGGCGAGCTTCTCGCCCTCCTGGTCCATGCCGGGGATGATCGGGGAGTGGTAACCCAGGGTTTCTTCGTTGGTCGGCATTAGCCCACAGATCCTTCCATCTGAAGTTCGATCAGGCGGTTCAGTTCGAGTGCGTACTCCATCGGCAGCTCGCGGGCGATAGGCTCAACGAAGCCGCGGACGATCATCGCCATTGCTTCTTCTTCGCTCAGGCCGCGCTGCATCAGGTAGAACAGCTGGTCCTCGGAGACGCGGGAAACGGTCGCCTCGTGACCCATGGTCACATCGTCCTCGCGGACATCCACGTAGGGGTAGGTGTCGGAGCGGGAAATGGTGTCCACCAGCAGTGCGTCACAGACCACGGAGGACTTGGAGTGCTTAGCGCCCTCACGAACCTGAACCAGGCCACGGTATGCGCTGCGGCCGCCGTTACGTGCCACGGACTTGGACACAATGGTCGAGGAGGTGTTCGGTGCAATGTGAACCATCTTCGAACCGGTGTCCTGGTGCTGGCCCTCACCCGCGAATGCGATGGACAGGGTCTCACCCTTAGCGTGCTCACCGACCATATAAACAGCCGGGTACTTCTGGGTGACCTTCGAACCGATGTTGCCGTCCACCCATTCCATGGTGGCGCCCTCGTGCGCAACAGCGCGCTTGGTCACCAGGTTGTAGACGTTGTTCGACCAGTTCTGGATAGTGGTGTAGCGAACGCGTGCGTTCTTCTTCAGCACAATCTCAACCACTGCGGAGTGCAGGGAGTCGGACTTGTAGATGGGGGCGGTGCAGCCCTCAATGTAGTGAACGTAGGAGTCTTCGTCCGCAATGATCAGGGTACGTTCGAACTGACCCATATTCTCGGTGTTAATGCGGAAGTACGCCTGCAGCGGAATCTCCACGTGAACTCCCGGGGGAACGTACACGAAGGAGCCACCGGACCATACGGCGGTGTTCAGCGCGGAGAACTTGTTGTCACCAATCGGGATGATGGAGCCGAAGTATTCCTTGAACAGTTCGGGGTATTCGCGCAGACCGGTATCGGTATCGACGAAGATCACGCCCTGCTTCTCCAGATCCTCACGGATCTGGTGGTACACGACCTCAGACTCGTACTGTGCAGCCACACCCGCGACGAGGGAGTTACGCTCCGCCTCGGGAATGCCCAGACGCTCGTAGGTGGTGCGGATGTCCTCGGGCAGTTCCTCCCAAGAAGCCGCCTGACCCTCGGTCGAACGCACGAAGTACTTGATGTTGTCGAAGTCGATTTCGGAAAGATCCGCACCCCAGGTGGGCATGGGCTTACGCTCGAAGAACTTCAGCGCCTTCAGACGCATATCCAGCATCCACTGGGGTTCGTTCTTCTTCGCAGAGATGTCGCGCACGACGTCCTCGTCCAGGCCGCGCTTTGCTACCTGGCCTGCTTCGTCGGAGTCTGCCCAACCGTACTCGTAGTTGCCAATGCCCTCGAGTTCGGGGTTCATCTCCAGGATCTCTGAAATGACGGTGTCGTTGGCGTTCTGCCCAACTTTCTCAGTCATTACGGCCTTTCTTCGATGGTTATTACATTTCTCGCCGCCACCTGCCGGATGCAGGCGCGGTAGTTTTAGGGGCTGTTGCCGCGCTCGACCACGGCGTTTAACGCAGCGTGGGGCGGGCGGGTTCCAGCGTGCGGGTCGCACCGTTGAGGGGTTCATCGGGGTACGCCGCGGGGTACTGCGGTAAGCGTTACGCGGAAGGTTTCTCTAGGAATAAGTTTCTCTAGGATTCTTCTGCGTTCTTCTCACCCTCGGCGGTGACGCGGTTCAGGGGCACGTGAGTGGTACACACGTGAGCGCCCGAAGCCATGGTTGAAAGCCTACGGACATCAACGCCGAGCAGGTCAGAAATAATCCCGGTTTCCTGCTCGCAGAACACTTGGAAGTCTCCAGCGAGGTCGCGTACCGGGCAGTGACCCTGACAAAGCTGAATACTTGCCAGAAAATGCTCGGGAACGGTCCGTCCTGCAGGAGGCGCGGTAACCTGAGCGGTCGCTACGAAACCGTCCTTGCTCATTGCCTCTGCGAGCGCCTGCGCTCTGGCTGCCACATCGTCACCGGCGGCTTCTACGACGGGTCGGTAGCGGGCTTCCATTTCTGCGGCGCGGGCGGAGGCGAAAGCTTCGAGGGCTTCCTGACCGACCGTGTCGCGGAGCATTTGCAGGGCGTCGCGGGCGATGATGAGGTAATCGTTGCCGAGGCGTTCGTGGCCCTGGGGGGCAATCACGTAGCGGCGGGCGGGTCGTCCAGCTCCGGCGCCGTGCTTTTTGATGGGCGCGACCTCGATCATGTTGTTGGATTCGAGGGCGTCGAGGTGGCGGCGTACCGCTGCGGGAGTGAGGCTGAGGAGCTCACCGAGGGTTGCTGCGGATACGGGTCCGTTGTTGAGGACTTCGCGCAGGACGCGGTCCCTGGTACGTTCTTCTGCCTCGGCCTTGCGCTTGGATGTGCGTGCCGCGGAGGACTTTGTACTGGAAGCACCAGTAGAGCCCGAGGCGGCGGTTCGGGTACCGTTTCGGGTCTGCGCCTCGTTCGTTGAGGCGCGCTGAGGGGTCTTATTCACGGAATACACAAATAAAGTATGTCCTAATTAGTTTTTCTTTGGCTAGTTAGGTACCCCTACTTGCTAACTTTTCTACCTTAAAGTGAACTTTTGAGTCGTAGCGGGCGTGCTTTGAACGTGAGTTAGGGCATAAGATGAAGGGGCACACACGCTCCTTCATCGCAAAAATCGAAAGTGACTGTCTATGGAGACCACCACCGCGGGCCAGCAGGACCACCCAGGGCGTGCATCCGCCGCGCCAACGGCACACGCTGAGCACCACACAGAGCCCAGCGCCTCCCCCACCGCACGACGACGCATCGTCACCGAAGAACCGGCGCTCACCATTAAAGACCTCATCAAAGAGTTCAAACCCTCACGCGCCTTCCGCGCCAAATACCCCGAACGGCTCACCGCCAGCGGGCTCTACCGCGCCGTCAACAACGTCAACCTGCGCGTCTTCCCCGGTGAGGTGGTCGTCCTCCTCGGAGCCAATGGTGCCGGCAAAACCACGACCCTCGCCTGCGCCCAGGGCCTACTCAAACCCACCCGCGGTACCGTGCGCCTGCTCGGTGAAAACCCGCTGCAGGCGGATCCGGAGCTACGCGCCAAGGTCGGCATTATGCTCCAGGACGGCGGCCTACCCAACGCCATGCACCCCATTCCGCTACTCGAGCACATCTCGACCATGTACACCGACCCGTACCCGGTCGAAGAGCTTGCAGAACGCCTCGGCATTGATGCCTTCAACGGCACCACGATTCGCCGCCTCTCGGGCGGTCAGAAGCAGCGCGTCTCCCTTGCCGCCGCCCTCATCGGTCGCCCGGACGTGCTCTTCCTCGACGAGCCCTCCGCGGGCCTGGATCCGCAATCCCGCAACGTCGTCTTCGACATCATTCGTGAACAGCGTGAACTCGGCACCGCAATCGTGCTCACCACGCACCTGATTGACGACGCGCAGAAGCTCGCCGATTACGTCTACATTATTGAAAACGGCGCCACAGTTCAGGAAGGTACCGTCTCCGAGCTCATCGCCAGCGACGGCACGAACCGCCTGCAGTACACACTGGATGCACCCACCCCCACCCGTGAGCAGCTGCTGCCCGCGCATCTGCGTGCCGGTGTGGAGCTCATCGAGAAGGTGCCCTACACCCCGGCTCGTGACGGCGCACCCTCCGTGCCCGGCGCGTATGAGCTGGTCGGCGCGCTACGCCCCGAGCATCTGGCGGCGTTCACCGCGGCGCTCGCCGAACGTTACCTCATGCCGATTTCTCTCACCATGGAACCGAAGACTCTTGAGGATGTCTTCCTCGACATTTCAGGACGTGATATCCGATGAGCAACACCGCACGCACTAACAATAACCGGGCGACCAACAACCGGGCGGCAGAAAACCAAGTAAAAGAAAAGCCTGCAGAAGAGAGCCGAGCGGAAGGGAACCGAATGGAAGAACGCACCGCGAACACCCGCTCCGCCGTAGACACTCGCCCTAAGGTCTCTTCTATTGACGAAGACGAGGAGTACATTCCCCCGCGCGCGAACTACCCGCTCGTGCGCGTGATTGAGCAGGGCCGCTACGAAACCATGGCGATGCTACGCAACGGCGAGCAGCTGATGCTCAACATTATTTTTCCCGTCATGGCGCTTATCGCCCTGCGGTTCACCGGTCTGATCGATGAATACGCGAACTCGGTGGGGGTATCCCGCATGGATGCGGCGGTCCCCGGCGTTCTGGCGCTCTGCGTGATTTCTACGGCGCTGTCCGGTCAGGGCATTGCGACCGGTTTTGATCGCCGCTACGGCGTGCTGCGGTTCCTTGCGACCACCCCCCTGGGCCGTAACGGCCTGATCATGGGCAAGTGCATTGCAGTGCTGGTGGTCGTGGCGATTCAGTTCACACTGGTGGCGGCGCTCGGGTACGGTCTAGGCTGGCGCCCGGACGCTATCGCCGTCTCCCGCTCCATCATCACGATGCTCATGGGTGCCGGCGCGTTTACGGCGCTGGGTCTGCTCATTGCCGGCACGGTGCGTGCGGAGGCGACCCTCGCCATCGTGAATATTGCCTGGGTGATTCTTGCCGGTGCCGGCGGCGTGGTGTTCCCGTTGAAGTCCTTCCCCGACTGGTACGCCGGAATCGTGGCGTGGTCGCCCTCGGCGGCTCTGGGTGACGCGTTGCGCGGCAACTTCATTCAGCATCAGTGGCTCGCCGACCCGCACTGGGTGTTGATTGTGTGGACTGGGGTCATTGGGTTTGTTGCCTCGCGTAAGTTCAAGTGGTCCGACTAGCAGCAACCTGGCAGGCAGCGCTTTTCGCGCATACAGATAAAGCAACCACAGGTTAATTAAAAGGCGGGCGCCGGATATGTTCCGATCATATCCGGCGCCCATTCATATAACACAAACCTTTAGCCTCAACCCCGCACAAAGTGCACGGTCAGAGACTAAAAGAAAGCACCTCCTCCAGAACCTTTTATCTCACCACCACAGTAAGATAATCAACGGTTCTTGCGCGGAGGAGGGGCTTCAATCACCGAGATGTAGACCGACCCAACCACTGTTTCGGTCTACAACCTTCCTGCTCAACCTTAACATGAGCTTCACCACTTACACAAAAATTGTTACGTTACTGAACAATATTCAGCGCATAGCTCACCAACACACCCTAACCACGCACCAGCCACACGCCACGAAACCCGACTGAAACCCAGCTAAAACCCGACTGAAACTCACCAAGTCCGCGCTCCGGCGGCACATTCGCCCCCGAATCGCCCCGCATCATCCCTGCGCCGTGCACGTATCACCCTGTGAATGTCTGCATTCACACACCGGATCCTGCCGCCTCGTGAACTATCCTGTTAAAACGAAAGGGTCGAAACAAACCTCCCGGCGCCCCGCACCTACCCGGGCACCTACCCGGCGCGGGAATAAACACCCCCGAAGGCACGTTACACCCGACGGACAGCGCGCTAGCACAAGCCTGCTGGCGCATCCACTCACGTTGTGAAAGGACACCCACGTGGCAGAGAACTTCCAGTGGACAGAAACCGACCAGCGCGCCGTAGATACCGCACGTATCCTCGCCGCAGACGCCGTAGAAAAGGTCGGATCCGGCCACCCCGGCACCGCAATGAGCCTGGCGCCGGTCGCCTACCTGCTCTTCCAGAAGGTCATGAACCAGGATCCCTCCGACGACCGCTGGGAAGGCCGTGACCGCTTCATCCTCTCCCCCGGCCACACCTCCCTCACCCTGTACACTCAGCTGTTCCTCGGCGGCTACGGCCTCGAAATGAGCGACCTGAAAGCCCTGCGCACCTGGGGTGCCCTCACCCCCGGCCACCCCGAATACAAGCACACCAAGGGCGTAGAAATCACCACCGGCCCGCTCGGCCAGGGCCTGGCATCCGCCGTTGGTTTCGCCTACGCACAGCGCCGTATGCGCGGCATGTTCGACCCCGAAGCAGCACCGGGCACCTCCCCCTTCGACCACCACGTCTACGTCATCGCCTCCGAAGGTGACGTGCAGGAAGGCGTCACCGCCGAGGCGTGCGCGCTCGCAGGTCACCAGGAGCTCGGCAACCTGATCGTCGTCTGGGACCGCAACCACATCTCCATTGAGGAAGACACCGACGTTGCCTTCACCGAGGACGTAGCAAAGCGCTACGAGTCCTACGGCTGGGATGTTCAGCGCGTGGACTGGACCCGCACCGGTGACTACGTTGAGGACGTCGCAGAACTGTACGCCGCTATTGAGCGTGCGCAGGCTGTCACCGACAAGCCCTCCTTCATTGAGCTGCGCACCATCATCGGCTACCCTGCACCCACCAAGCAGAACACCGGCGCAGTGCACGGCTCCAAGCTCGGTGCTGAAGAGGTCGCCACAACCAAGGAACTGCTCGGCTTCGACCCCGCCAAGAGCTTCTTCATCGAGGAGAACGTCCTGGCACACACCCGCCAGCTCATTGAGCGCGGCGCCGCAGCACACAAGGCATGGGACGAGAAGTTCGAGGCATGGGCCAAGGCTAACCCCGAGCGCGCCGAACTGTACAAGCGCCTCGTCGCAGGCGAACTGCCCGCAGACTACAAGGCTGCCTTCCCCGTGTTCGAGGCTGGCACCTCCGTAGCAACCCGCGCGGCATCCGGCACCGTCATCAACGCTATTGCTGACACCTTCCCCGAACTGTGGGGCGGCTCCGCTGACCTCGCCGGCTCGAACCTGACCACCATCAAGGGTGCGGATTCCTTCAACCCGGCATCGCGCAGCACCGAAGACTGGACCGCGAACCCCTACGGTCGCGTGCTGCACTTCGGTATTCGCGAGCAGGCTGCCGCAGCAATCGTTAACGGCATCGTGCTCTCCTCACCCACCCGCGCGTTCTCGGGCACCTTCTTCGTGTTCTCCGACTACCAGCGCCCGGCTGTTCGCCTCTCCGCGCTGATGGGCGTTCCCGCACTGTACGTGTGGACCCACGACTCCATCGGTGTGGGCGAGGACGGCCCCACCCACCAGCCGATCGAGCACCTCTCCTCCCTGCGCGCTATCCCCGGCTTCGACGTGGTTCGCCCCGCGGACGCTAACGAAACCGCCGTCGCATGGCGCACCATCCTGGAGAAGTCCGACCGCCCCGCAGGCCTCGTGCTCTCCCGCCAGAACCTGCCCGTCTGGGCTCGTGAAGACGTGCACGCAGACGCTGAGGGTGAGAAGTTCGCTTCTGCCGAGGGCACCGCACGCGGCGGCTACATCATGGCTGACACCGAGGGCACCCCGGACGTCATCCTGATCGCTACCGGCTCCGAGGTTGAGCTCGCTGTTCAGGCTCGCGCAACCCTCGCAGAGCAGGGCATCGCCGCCCGCGTGGTTTCCATGCCTTCGCGTGAGTGGTTCGCTGAGCAGGACGCAGAGTACCGCGAGTCGGTTCTGCCCTCCTCGGTTGCAGCCCGCGTCTCCGTCGAGGCTGGCCTGGCAATGAGCTGGTACGACCTGCTCGGCACCGCCGGCCGCGCCGTATCCATCGAGCACTTCGGTGCATCCGCCGATGCGAAGACCCTGTACCGCGAATTCGGTATCACCACGGAGGCTGTCGTGGCTGCCGCTAAGGATTCCATCGACGCCGCTAAGTAGGCAGTAACAACGCCGCGGTAACTGCCGCGCACACTGCGCCCCCCCTGTACGGGTGGGGTGCGGACGCAACGGGTAGGCTCCGGCTGACCGCTCAGCCGGAGCCTCCCGCCGCCCAGAAGATTTCACTGATATCTCAAATTTCAATTTCGACAAAGAATCGAAGGTTTTCACATGTCTGAGTCCACTCAGAAGCTTTCCGACGCCGGCGTCTCCATCTGGCTTGACGACCTCTCCCGTGAGCGTCTGACCAGCGGCAACCTCGCCGAACTCATCAAGACCCACAACGTCGTCGGTGTGACCACCAACCCCACCATCTTCGCTGGCGCGCTCTCCAAGGGCGCCGCATACGCCGAGCAGATGCGTGAGCTTGCCGCCGCCGGTGCGAGCGTTGAAGAGGCAGTCTTCGCCGCAACCTGCGACGACGTGCGCGCAGCCTGCGACGTGTTCGCACCCGTCTACAAGGCATCCAACGGTTTTGACGGCCGCGTCTCCATCGAGGTTGACCCCCGCCTGGCACGCGACTCCGAAGGCACCGCCAAGATGGCACGTGAACTCTACGAGCGCGTGGGCCGCGAAAACGTCATGATTAAGATCCCCGCAACCCAGGAAGGCCTGCGCCCCATCGCGGAAACCCTGGCTGCTGGCATCAGCGTGAACGTGACCCTGATCTTCTCCCTGACCCGCTACCGCGAGGTCATCAACGCCTACATGCTCGGCCTGGAGCAGGCGCTGGAGAACGGTAAGGACCTGTCCACCATCCACTCGGTCGCATCCTTCTTCGTCTCCCGCGTAGACACCGAAATCGATGCGCGCCTCGAAGCTGCCGGCGGCGACGCTGTGCAGCTCAAGGGCAAGGCAGGCCTGGCAAACGCACGCCTCGCCTACGAGGTGTTCGAGGAAATGTTCTCCTCCGAGCGTTGGGCACGTCTGCAGGCACACGGCGCGAACGTACAGCGCCCGCTGTGGGCATCCACCGGTGTGAAGGACCCGTCCCTGCCGGACACCCTGTACGTCACCGGCCTGGTTGCACCCAACACCGTGAACACCATGCCCGAGGCAACCCTGAACGCTGTTGCCGACCACGGCGAAATCACCGGCAACACCATCGTGCCGAACTACTCCGAGTCCAACAACGTTCTGGACGCTATCTCCGTTCACGTCTCCTACCCGGAGGTCGTGGAGAAGCTCGAGGTTGAGGGCCTGTCCAAGTTCGACGTCTCTTGGGAAGAGCTGCTGCAGACCGTCCGCGAGGCACTCGAGCAGGCTAAGTAGCCGCACCCCAGTAGCCGCCGAAAATATAGCGCGGCACTAAACACTGTCGGTGTGCACCGCCCGATGCGCACCGCAGCACCGTGACCCAATCCGCCGGGGTTCCCGTCAGAGCTTCACTGCTCGGGGAATCTCGGCGAATTAGGGTGCCACTGAAACAATCCCGTCAAAACCGGTACAATACAGGGTACACACCTTCCAGAATGCGGCATCGCCTCCGCGCGACAAGGTACGAACCGCGCGCCGCACGAACCAACCAAGGCAATCAAAGGAATATATTGTGACTATCGGTCATGAAGCGAACCCCCTCAGGGACACTCGCGACCGCCGCATTACCCGCATTGCGGGGCCGTCCGCGCTCGTCTTCTTTGGCGTAACCGGTGACCTGGCCCGCAAGAAGCTGCTTCCGGCAGTGTATGACCTCATGAACCGCGGTTTGCTCCCCCCGAGCTTCGGCCTTGTCGGCTTCGGCCGCCGCCCCTGGAGCGATGACGATTTCCGCTCCTACGTACGCGAATCCGTTGAAGCACACGCCCGTACCCCCTTCCGCGAAGACGTATGGAACCAGTTCCAGCAGGGCATGCGATTCGTCGTAGGTGCCTTTGACGACGACGCAGCCTATGAACAGCTCAAGAGCACCCTTGCCGAACTCGACGAGCGTGGCGCTCACGGCAACCACGCCTTCTACCTCTCCATCCCCCCGAAGGCATTCGAGCAGGTCCTCACCAAGCTCGCCGAACACGACCTCGCATCCCGCGATAACGACACCATCAACCCCGTCGACGGTTGGCGCCGCGTGGTCATTGAGAAGCCCTTCGGCCACAACCTTGAGAGCGCACGCGAACTGAACTCCATCGTGGAGGCAGTCTTCCCGCCCGACGCAGTATTCCGCATCGACCACTACCTGGGCAAGGAAACCGTTCAGAACATCCTGGCGATGCGTTTCTCCAACCAGATGTTCGAGCCCCTCTGGAACTCCCACTACGTGGATCACGTCCAGATCACTATGGCTGAAGACATCGGCATCGGCTCCCGCGCAGGCTACTATGACGGCGTGGGTGCGGCCCGCGACGTCATCCAGAACCACCTGCTGCAGCTGCTCGCCCTCACCGCCATGGAAGAGCCCCTCAGCCTCGACGCTAAGCACCTGCGCGCCGAGAAGGCGAAGGTCCTCGAAGCAGTCCGCATCGACGACCTGCCGAACTCCTTCGCGCTCGGCCAGTACGCCGCAGGCTACCAGGGCGGCGAGCACGTCAACGGCTTCTTCGACGAGAACGACATCCCCGCAGACTCCCGCACCGAAACCTTCGCAGCGCTGAAGGTGTCCATCGCAAACCGCCGCTGGGAAGGCACCCCCTTCTACCTGCGCGCCGGCAAGCGCCTGGGCCGCCGAGTCACCGAAATCGCCGTGGTCTTCAAGAAGTCCTCCGACCGTCTCTTCGGCGAACGTGAAAACCCGCAGGTCGGCCAGAACGCCATCGTCATCCGCGTGCAGCCCGACGAAGGCATGACCATCCGATTCTCCGCGAAGGTGCCCGGCACCCAGATGGAAATCCGCGACGTCAACATGGACTTCGGCTACGGCCACTCCTTCACCGAAGAGTCCCCCGAAGCCTACGAACGCCTCATCCTGGACGTTCTGCTCGGCGAGCCGCCGCTGTTCCCCCGCCACGAAGAAGTTGAGCTCTCATGGAAGATCCTCGACCCCTTCGAAGAGTACTGGGAAGAAAACCGCATTAAGCCTGAACCCTACGAGTCTGGTTCGTGGGGTCCGCGTTCAGCACACGAGATGCTTGAGCGTGACAACCGCGCTTGGAGGCGCCCGTGATCTCGCACCTGCATAACACCACCGTTTCCGCAATCAACAAGGAACTGAGTCACCTGACTGCCGCCAACGGTAGCCTCAGCAGCGGACGAGTACTCACCCTCGTTGTTCTCGCGGAAAAGGGCCACTCCCGTGAAGCAATGCGCGCCGCAATTCGTGCCTCCCACGAACACCCGAGCCGCATTATCGTGCACATCTCCCACGACCCGCTCGACCCCGACCAGCTGGACGCAGAAATCCACCTCGGCGGCGACACCGGCGCGTCCGAGATGATTGTTCTGCGCGGCTGGGGTAGCGCATCCCGCCCGACCGAAGCACTGATCTCCGGTCTGCTGCTGCCGGACTCCCCGATTGTGGTCTGGTGGCCGCACTCGGTGCCCGAGAACCCGGCACAGCACTCCATCGGTCGTATCGCGCAGCGTCGCATTACCGACTCTGCACGCGCCGACGACCCGAAGGAAGCGCTGCACAAGCTCACCGACGTATTCCGTGCAGGCGACACCGACCTGGCGTGGACCCGCCTCACCCTGTGGCGCACCCAGCTGGCAGCGCTCATGGAGCAGATGCCTTCCTCCCCTGTGCGCCGCGTGGTTGTGTGGGGTTCGAGCAAGTCCCCGTCCGTGGTGCTGCTCGGTACGTGGCTCGGCTGGAAGCTTGAAGCACCCGTGCACCTCGCCACCATCGGTGCGGCAAACCGCGGCCTGTACCGCGTCAGCATTGAGCGTGAAGACGGTTCCGTGACGATGTTCCGCCCCGGCATTTCCGTGGCAACCATCTCCACCCCGTACGCACCCAATCAGCAGATTGCGCTGCCGGTGCGTACCCTCGCCGAGTGCATCTCTGAGGAGCTGCGCCGCCTCGACCCGGACGACACCTACGGTGACGTGCTGAAGCAGGCGCTGCGCACCGTCACCCTCGTCGATGACACCTGCCAGCCTGAAGACATGCTGGACCTCGAAGAATACCCGGAGGTTTTCGATGCCTAAGATTCAGAACATGGGCGCATCCACCCCCACCCTGGTGGCGCACCCGACCCGCGAGGCTCTCGCAGCGGACGCGGTGACCCGCATCCTCGACATCATTGAGCACGTGCTCTCTGAGCGCACAATCGCCCACATTTCGCTGACCGGCGGCACGATGGGTATCGCCACTTTGAAGGCGTGGGCTGAGAACGAGCGCGTAAAGGATATCGACTGGTCCCGCGTGCACTTCTGGTTCTCTGATGAGCGTTACGTGCCCGAGCGTAGCCCCGAACGTAATGACGGTCAGGCTATTGAGGTGCTGCTCGCTCCCCTGCTGTCGCACGGCCTGGTCGTGGGCAATGTGCACCGTATGGGTCCGTCCGATATTTTCACCGGCCTAGAAGCTGCAGCTGAGCACTACGCCTTTGAGATGCGCGACTACGCCGGTTCCGCACCGGCTGTGAGCGTGCAGATGCCCGAGGGCGCAACCGAACTGCCGCTGGCTGGTGGTCACGGTGGCGGCGCAGGTCACGAGCACAGCGGCTCCGGCGGTTGTGGTTGTGGTGGCGGCGGTTGCGGTTCTTCCGCACCCGAGCAGTCCATCGAAGAGACCACCTTGGACGAATTTGATGCTGAGGCTGCTGAGGCTTCGGAATCCGCCGGTGGTTGCGGATGCGGCGGCGGAGGCTGCGGTGGTGGTGGCGGCCAGTGGCCCGCACCGGTCTTTGACATCACCCTGCTGGGCATGGGCCCGGACGGTCATATTGCTTCCCTGTTCCCGGGCCGTAAGCAGGTTCTGCTGGGTACCGGTCTGCCGGAGGATCCGGTTGAGGGCGGTAAGGCTGTGACCGTGATGGTTTCTGATTCGCCGAAGCCGCCGGCTGAGCGCGTGTCGGTGACCCTGCCGATTATCAATAATTCGCGTCACGTGTTCTTCCTCATCACCGGTGAGGATAAGCAGGATGCGACCAGCCGTCTTTTGGCTGGCGCGAAGCTGGACGCTGAGGACCTGAACGCGGAGTTGCTGCTGGAAACCCCGGCGGTGGGTGCGCGCGGTAAGAAGCAGACCCTGATTTTTGCAACCGAGGAGTCGCTGGCTCCTGAGAACCGCCCGTAAGGTTCTGGTTCTGAACTGCATCAACAAAAGAGTGGAGCCCCGGATAGACATCTATCCGGGGCTTTCTCTATGGTTTTAAACCACCCCGATATGGTACCAAAAGTGGTACTATGAAGTATGCCGAGTATTGAAGATTTAGTTGCGAAGATGGCCTCCAGCCCTCAAAACGTTACTTTCACTCAACTTCAAAAGGTATGCACCCATTTCTTTGGAGCGCCGCGTATCCGCGGATCTCACCACTACTACAGCACCCCCTGGCATGGTGACCCTATTGTCAACATTCAACAGGGAAACTCCGGTAAAGCAAAGAAATACCAAGTCAAGCAGGTTCTAACTGCCATTCGAAAACTGGAGAATAACGATGACTAGTACTCTCCCCCGCCAAGAGCTCTACACCTACCGCGTCGAGTGGTCTGAAGACGACCAGGAATTCGTCGGAACCGTAGCCGAATTCCCCAGCCTCTCATACCTGGCCCCAACCTCTACCGAGGCATTCGCAGGTATCCGAGAAGTCGTCGCCGATACCCTCGAAATTCTTGAAGAAGACGGCCGCGAGGCACCCGAACCGTTCTCTCTGCGTTCCTTCTCAGGACGATTCAACTTGCGTGTTTCACCGCAATTGCATCGTCGTCTGGTTCAGCAGGCAGCGCTTTCTCACCAGAGCCTGAACCAGTACGTGAGCCAACAACTCGAAGCAGTCGCCTAAGTAAGCCAGTACATCTTCATCATCCAACGAAGATTCCAAAATGTTATGACATAACAAAAGAGTGGAGCCCCGGATAGTTTCGACTATCCGGGGCTCCACTCTTTTGCTACGCCCGCTTACTTTTCAGCAGCGGCAGGATTCTACCCATCCTGTTCCTGCGGCTCCTGTTCCTGGGCCTCCTCCGCTTCGCTCTCAAAGCCCACGTACAGTGCCGCCAGCGACGGAACCGTCGCCTCCAGCACCTGCTGCGCCTCCTCAGCGGTCGGGGTGAGCTTCGCGCCGGTCAACTGCAGGTACTCGCGCACCGTCATGGGCTGTGCCCAGTCGAAGTGCTCACGCACGGCGGTGATATTCGCGCCGGACTGCAACACGTTAATGCCGTGGGCAAGACCAATATCCGTCACCTTCACGATGGCGTCGGTCTCATCGGGGATGTCGTACGGGTCGCGGTTCTGCAGGTCCACGATGAACGGCAGCACGCCGCGGCTCTCAGCACGCAGGGTGAACTTGGTGTGCACCTGGCTCACCTCGTGCACCTCACCCACACCCACGGCAGGAACCACCATGAAGCCCGCCTGCAGGTCGTTCACCGCGGCCAGGGTGTGTGCCTCCCCGAAACCGGAGTACAGCTGCACCACCGGCACGAGGTAGCACACCTCCGCCTTGAGCGCCTTGCGAGCCTCAATGTCGATGTACTCCCAGGCGCCGCCGGTACCGTCCGTAATGTCGCCCGAGTGGTGCGCGTAAATGGCGCCTTGGCTGTTCTTCACGGTCTGCGACCAGTAGCTAATCTTGTCCATGTAGTTGCCTTCGGCATCGAACATCATCAGCGACAGGTCAATGTCCACGCCCTCGTCCCAGAAACAGAAGAGGCGGATCACGCCGGTGGGCGGCAGGTGCACCGTTGAGGTGTTGTAGCGGCCCATACCGTCCAGGGAGGGGCGGGCGCTGCGGGTGTTCAGCGGCATGATCGTATCGCCCACCTGCTCGGACAGGTAGATACTGGTCTCGGCAAGACGGCCGGACAGGCCAATCTCGACCAGGCGCTCCAGCAGGTCCAGCACCGCCGGGCTGTACTCGCGCGCCGGAATCATGGTGGCGATACCGGTCTTGGACAGGTTCATGCGCTGCGGGGCGGCAGGCTGAGCCTTCTGAGCGGAGGCCGCGGCACGCTGAGTGCTTCGCGGGCTCTCGGGAACAGAGGTGTGCGGGTTAGACAGGCCGGCGTTACGGTCAAAGAACGAGCCTAGCGGGTTCGGGATGCCCGCGTTCTGCATGATGTTCTGAACCCTCGCAACGCCCTCCGGGTTACGGCGCGCATAGTCGGCGAGCTCACGGTCCTCCTGCACCGCCACCGGGTTGGCGGGGCGCTCCTTCGGCGGGTTCGCGAGCGCATTACGCTGCATGGCCACCAGGTTGCGGATCTGCACCAGGATGGGCGCGGAAACGCGCGGCGCCACGGCGGCAAACGCTTCAAAGATGATCTGCTGGCCGGGGCTCGGCGCGGTATCAATGCCGTAGCGGGGCGCTTCGAAAGCATCCAGGGCGCGCACCAGCTGGCGCGCAAACACGCCGGGGCGGGTCGAGAGCAGACGCGCCACGTTCTGCGCATCCCGGGTTGCGTAGGCGCGGTCTACCAGCGACTCGAAGCTGTACACCTCGCCGCGGTACAGGTCGTCAGCCCAGCGGCTCAGCGCGATCAGCGACGGGTAGTCGCCGGGGTGAACCGCCTTGACGAGGCGCTTGTACATTTCGGCGGCGAGTGCGCTGTCGTAGCGGGCACCAACCGGGTCAGCTTCCAGTACCCGGTTGAGCAGGTGCGCGATGCGGGTGCGTTCGTTACGGCGCAGCTTCAGGCGCGGCGCGATGCTCAGGCTCAGGTCCCCCACCGTGCCGTTGGAACGCAGACGCGAGTAGGCTGCGGCGAGGGCGAGCGCCTCCTTCATGGTGCGTAGGTGCTCAGCGTCTTCGGGGTGCAGGCAGGCGGCGATGAACACGCGGTTTTCGCGGCTGGTGTTCTCCGGTCGGGCAGCCGGCAGCGCGTCATGCTGGGCGAGGAAACGGCGCAACGCCACAAGGTCGCGCTGGTCGGTCTGGTTGTACGCCTGCTGCTGACCGAGTAGCTGCTGGTAGAGGGCACCCGCCATGATCAGGGCGTTCTGCACGCCGCTGACCATCTGCAGGGGTCGGCGGTTGCGTTCCATGCTGGTGAAGTTGGAGCGGCTCATCGGCTGCTGCCACTCGTAGGGCACGTAGTTCTCGGGCAGGCCGCCAAGGATTCGCTCGGTGCCGTCCGGGTTGTAGTACGGGTTGGAGAGGTAGTGCATGATCTGCTCGGTGTAGCGTTGCTCGTCGGTGAGCGTCAGGGCGCGCAGATCAAAGTCGCGGCGGAACACGCGGCCGGGACGGTACCCGTATTCGTAGGACCAGATGGTTGCGAACAAGGCAAATTCGTTGGCGCTGGCGTTCAGCGCCTGGGCGAGGGACTCAGGGCTGAGGGTCAGACCGCAATTGCTCAGGACGGATACTCGCCCCAGGTCGGTGTCGAATGCGCCGGAGTGGTGCAGGTCGTTAATGCTCGAGTAGTTCGAGCGGTAGTAGGGGCCGTACAGGTCGGTGAAGACGTACACGCCGTAGCGGCGCATCAGGATGAGGCGCACGAGGGGGCTGAGGCCCTCGGGCGCTTCGCCGTGAAGGTAGGCGGATTCGTTGAAGTAGGGTGATTCCTGCAGGTAGGGGGATGCATCGTAGGGAGTGGTCACGGGTCGTCCTTTCCGTTGGTCTCACCCGGCTGTCACCGTCGGTGGTGTGTCTATGTTCTTATCGTAGCGGCGTGGGCGCGGGTTGTCGTGGGGTTTGGTCATCGGTGACCTGCGGGGCACGTATTCGCGGGGTAACCGACCGTTACATGTCACGGAGCCTGGGCGGCGCTTATCCGTTGCTTGTTGATTGGTCGATTGTTTATCTGCTAGCCGCCCATCTGTTAGCCGCGTGGGAACGGGGTTAAAAGAAAAATGGCGGGAAGCGAAGAATCCGATAAATATAGGAAAAGATATTTCAGAAAGTAGGACTCTTCATAATCCGCCATTACTTATAGAGTACTCCCGCCCCGCGACGGTGGTCAAGCCGTTTCGTCACCGAAGCATGCTCGGGGTTTTCCACCCGCCGGTGAGGCTCTAGCTAAGGGGCAAGTAGCCTCACCGGCAGATAGGTTTTTCGGGTTAGGACTCCCCCAGTAGCGCGAGCGCAGCCTCGCGGGCGGCAAGCGCCTCCTCCGTCTTACGGGCAGGCACGGCGGCTAGGGCGCGCAGTGCTTTCGCCAGCACCGTAGCCCCCTTCATCGTCGGTTCCAGCTCGGCAGGGATCTCAACAGCCACACCGTACAGTTCGGCAAGCTCCACCGCCAGGCGCACATAGTCGCCTCCCTTCGTCAGCCCACCAACCATCGGCAGTAGCAGACGCAGAACCTGCAGCACACGCCAACCCGCCAGCGGACTAATAGCCGACACCTCACGCAGGGTCGCCACCAGGCGGTTCGGAAGAACCATCCCGTCCTCCAACGCCCACTTTAGGGTCTCTGCGAAGGTGGATGCATCCAGCAGGCCCGCCTCAAAGAGCGCCGCAATGGCCTCTGCCGCCGCCAGACGGTACTCAGGATTCTTCGCGCTCGCCACATAGCCGAGCAGGGTGCAGGTCGGAGCGCCCACCTGCACGGTAGACTCCCTCAGCGCGCGCAGAAGCGGCAATACGGGGGTCGCATTTTTATAGTCGAGTGCGGTCCTCCCCGCGAACAGGAAGTATGCCGAGAGCAGGTCCGGGTTGTTCTGAAGCAGCCAGGACGCCCATTCGGTGAGTGCCGGGAGGAAATCACCCAGCCAGCTGTCGACCCTGTCGAGATTCAGCAAATATACGAAGGGAATGAACGCGGTGTTAAGAGCTTCGTAGGCGATGGCCTCCTCGGAGCTCATGCCAGCGGTTGCACGGCTCAGCGCCTCGAGTGCCTCATCCACGGTATCCGCGATGTCGCCCTTGGCCTGCCACATGGGCTGGTACTCCACGAACTCCTCGGCGTCAAAGTTTTCGAGACCTGCCTCGCGAAGACGACCTTCCTGGCTGGCTTGCCGGTATTCCTCAATTCGATCAAAAACGAGACCGCGGTTGTAGCCACTCCAGGGGATGTCCAGGCTGGAGACCATGCGGTACGTCCATTCCTCCGGGGTGATAGGGCGGGACGGCAGAGGTTCCGTAAGCAGACGCACCGTGCGTCCTTCCGTACGGTATTCTCCCCCGGCAGCGACGGCACGCATCTGCTCGCGGAAGATCTCGTGGAGGTCACGGTAACCCTTCAACGGCTTGTAGTCAGCATTCCAGAGATGGTGTTTATTCTGAATAGTCAGACGTATCATCTCTTCCTTGCTCAGGAGCGCGTTACCCGGGCGAGCTCGTGCAACCATCTCACTACGATTGGAATACTGCAGGAGCGGCGTCAGCTCGGGTAGCTCCCAGGACTTGTACCCGGCGGCCTCGGCGTTAGCTTTCAATACTGCGCGGAGAACAGGCATGTACGCAACGTTGTTGTAGTAATATTCGCTGGCGATCTTGCACAGGGTACGAAGCTGCCGCTGATCCGCCGGCGCCAGCTTGTCGGTCGCGGCAAAGTGGTAAAGACGTGCCAGGTTCTCTCCCCTAGTGCGGGGAGATTCGTCCCCGGTAATTCGACCGGAGTTTGTGTTCGATTCCTCCGTGATGAGGGTGCAGAACTCATCCAGATTCGCGATGGATGCGACGGGTTCCCGGGCTCAACGCCGGGCAACAGCACCGACGGCACCTCTACGGAGGCGCCCGCCGCCTCCGCCTCTTCCGGCTGGGGTAGGCGGTCTTCGGGTAGGCAAGCTTCAGCGGCACCGCGCAGTTCCAGGGGTAGCACCTCGTAGGCTTCGAGGACGCGGTCAGCAACGTAGTTGGCGAGCGCGGCGCGCAGGGGCGGGTTGACGTCTACGTTGGTGACGCCTACGGCGCTGTGGCTGGCGTCGAGCGCGCTGGAGTCAACGTCGAGGCGCGCGTACACTCCGCAAGCAGGCGCTGAAGGATTCGAAGCGTAGGCCTTCGGCAGTGCTGGTGACGACGGGGTCTGCGGCGCGTAGGGCTCCAGCGAGGGAGCTGGGCGGCACGTAGAAGCGGGTGCGGGCGACCCTGGCGACGACCAGTAGTGCGGTGGCGTAGACGTCTGCTCGTTCGAGAAACCCGGAGAAGAAGTACGGGTGGGATGCGGCGCCTTCGGGGGTGCTGCCGCCGCTGGTAGCGAGGCTGAGCGCGCAGGAGTCGGCGCCGTCGATGAGGGCTGACGGGGCGGTGTACGTGTAGTCGAGGGTGTAGGCGCTCATGGCTTCTTTGCCTTTCGTATGTGGTGTATACGTCCTATCATGCCGTAAAGATTAGCGCCTCGCTACCGCTTTCGTCATTGCCGTTTGGTGCATAAAAAATCCCCGGCATTCTCGGTTGAGAAGTGCCGGGGAGAAGCTCTATTGCCTCACCCTCGGTGGGGTGGGCGTGGGCTCTGGTTAGAGGCTGGCTAGACGACAATCTGGCCGTTGAAGCGCATTGCCAGGCCGTACAGTACCACTGCGATAACCCAGATAACAATCACGGTGACGGTCAGGCGGATCAGGTTCTTGGACGCCATACCGGAGGAGTTCAGGGAGTTGGTCATACCGCCGCCGAACATGTCGGAGAGGCCGCCGCCCTGACCGCGGTTAAGCAGCACAAGCATTACTGCGATCACGCTGGTGATGGCGATGATGACCATGAGTACGTTCATGATGACGTCCATGGGGACCTTCCTTCGTTGTCTTCTGGTGGGGTGCCTGGGCTGCGGGGCGCAGACAGACGGGTTTAACTATACGCTACAGCCGCCATTCGGTCACGTTGAGGCGGCTTTTTACGCGGCGCGGTTGCTGCGGCGCTGGTATTCGCTGGGGGTCAGCTGCAGTGCTGCGGGGCGGTCGGTGAGCACACGCTGGGCGGTGAGTTCGTCGCCTTCGGTGTCGTAGGCGCGCACGTATCCGCCGTCGATGAGGTAGTAGGTGAACTGCTGCGCGGCTGCCCAGTAGGCGCCTCCTTCAGCGTAGAAGCCCTGGTCTACCCAGTCGCGCAGGGTGAGGGTGACGGGGATTTCCGGTGAGGAGGTGCGGCTGTAGAGCTGGTCGAGGAATGCTTCTCGGCGGCTCTCGAAGTACTGGTATTCGGGCGAGGGTTCCTGGTATTCTGCGCCGCCTGCGTAGCCGATGTTGCCGCCGTCATTGCCGGGTAGGCGCGGGGCACTCACTTTACGGTTGCGCAGGTAGCTGTAGAGGATTATGCCGACGAGGGCTGCGATGACCAGGGAAAAACCAAAGCTGAACATGCCGTTAAGTGTACGGGGCGAACTGCGGGGTCGGCGTATTCTGGGTGGGTTTTGCGGTTAGGGGCGAACGCGCCCGGCTCTTACACCCGACTCTTACGCCTGAGTCATGCACCAGCCTCTTACGCCCATCCATTGTCCCCGCCACTAGCTCGGTGGCGGTTAAAATGGTTCAGCGCCCGGTCGGGTGGGTACCCGCCGGGCGCTGTAACGCTATGAGACGCTATGGTGCGTCGGGGTTTTATGCGTCGAAGCGTGCGATTGCTGCGAATTCGTCAGCCTGCAGGGATGCGCCGCCGACGAGCACGCCGTCCACGTCTTCCTTGCCCATGATGGAGGGTGCGGAGGAAGACTTGACGGAGCCGCCGTAGAGAACGCGGACCTTTTCTGCAACGTCTGCGGAGTAGAGCTTAGCGATTTCTGCGCGGATTGCTGCGGACATTTCCTGTGCGTCGTCTGCGGTTGCGACCTTGCCGGTGCCGATTGCCCAGACGGGCTCGTATGCGATGACGAGGGTTTCTGCCTGCTCTGCGGTCAGACCTGCGATGGAGCCGCGCAGCTGTTCGAGGGTGTACTCGACGTGGGTGCCTGCTTCGCGGATTTCGAGGGGCTCACCGACGCAGAGGACGGGGGTCAGGCCGTGCCTGTATGCTGCCTGGACCTTTGCTGCGCACAGCTCGTCGCTTTCGTGGTGGTAGGTGCGGCGCTCGGAGTGGCCGACGAGCACGAAGGTTGCGCCGAGCTTGGAGAGGAACGCGCCGGAGATTTCGCCGGTGTATGCGCCGGAGTCGTGGACGGAGAGGTCCTGGCCGCCGTAGAGGATGTCCAGCTTGTCGCCTTCGACGAGGGTCTGCACGGAGCGGATGTCGGTGAAGGGCGGGAAGACGGCTACTTCGGTTGCGGAGAAGTTGAAGTTTGCGTCGTCGAGGGTCCATGCGAGCTTCTGGACGAGGGTGACTGCCTCTGCGTGGTTGAGGTTCATCTTCCAGTTGCCTGCGATGAGGGGCTTACGCGACATAGTTCGCTCCTTAGCTTTCCCGCGCGGTATGCCGTACGGGGTTGTTGTTCGGAATTTTCCTTTTCTATTTTAGAGGTTTGAGGGCATATTTTCACGGTTTTTGGCGCTTTTTATGCTCTCTGATGAGCATTCTCACCCTACGTTCATCGGTTTCTTTCAACCCTTGCCATTTTGCGGGTTCTGTTGCCATTTAAATGGCTGCGGGGGAAGCCTCATAGTGGTTTCCCCTGCGGATGCACTTCCTCGGTTTTAGAGAAAGCTACAGCTGCCCAAATCCTTGCGGGTAAATCGGCTCGTAGATGTTGCGGTTGCTGTAACCGTCGCGGTCAACCACAATCACCCACTGCCCGCGCAGATGCTTCACAGCCAGCGAGAAACGCCCCAGATACCTCAAATATTTGCGGATATCCTGCTTCTCACCCGTCTCTTTAACGTAAAACGCAAGGTCCTTAGCCTTAGTCGTGTACAGGGTGCTCACCAGGATTTTCCGGCTCGTATTTTTAGCCTTTTCACCCGCGACAAGATCATCAGCGACATTGGCGCTCAGCACATTCTTGTCAGCCGAAATAATCCACCCGCGCTTCTCCCTGTACAGGCGAAGAATTTCGGGGTGCAGCACCTTTTCGGGGTCCGTAACCTTAGAAAGAGGGTCTGTATCACCCGTGTGGTAGAAGTAATTCATCGACGCAAAGAAGTACGCCAAGAACGCGTACAAGCCGGCGCGGTCGTAGTTATCCATTCCGGGCTGCTGAGTAGGGTACGGCACGTTTTGTGCCGCCTGCGCCTCGGTAGCAGGAATGAAGCGCCCCTTACGTTCGAATGCCGTATAAACCAGCGGCCCGGAGGAATGCCCCAAGCTGTGGAGCTCATCGTACTTCTCCGTGGGTTCCAGACGCACAAATTCCTGGTCACGCTTCTTATCGGCCTGGGACTCCAAGCCCGTCTCATTGAGCAGTTGAGTACCCCAGCCAAAAGCTATCGCGACGAGGACGGCACCGGCAAACACGCCAGCTCGTATAAACTTGGCGCGAGAAATCATAGACCTCATGAGCGCTCGTTGCTCGTTATATCCGGGTCCACCAAAGTTATTCGTCATGTTGCTCTCCCCTCCCCTAGCTCAAACTATTTTCTGGGATGAATTGGACGGGCCTCCACTCATTTGTGAATTGTGTGCGTAGAGTCCCGTGTATTGCACCGTCTCGGATCAGGCCGCGCGTATCAAAATCGGTGATGGGGTACACCTGGTTTGTGTCTTTGCGGTACACCTGAACTTCGGGAAGAATATCGAACCGCACGTTCCATTCCACAATTTTTAGCGTCTCGTCGATGAGGCGCGGCTGCCCTTCCAGCAGGTTCATGGTCAGAATCTGGGGGGTTAGGGGTAATGACCCAGCCTTTACCTTCTTCGTAGAGGTCCTGAATGGTGGGGAAGAACATTTCTTCACTGATATTGTCCATCCTCAGAACTGCCGGTTCGGAGGCGAGAATCATGTAGTTTTGGCAGGCGTAGTAGTAGCCCAGGTAGGGGTGCAGGTTTTACACCTTGTAAGCACTCGACATGTACCTCACCCCCGGGGTGAGTGCCGAGTAGGCGGGGTGGTCCCGGTTTGCGGGCGTGTAGGGCCCGATCACGCCATCGGCAACGTACGGGTATGTTCCGGTGTAGTCTTTTTCGTCAAAGAGCATTTGAGCGTTGACGGTCATTCTTTGCCTCCTTGGATTCGATGTTCACTAGTTGCCGTTTTCATAAGCTGCCGAGGTGGTTCTGGGCTGCTCGGGACGGTTGGGTTCAACGGCTGGGCTTCTTCGCCCGCCTGTATTCGCTTGTCTGTATTTGCTTGCCTGCATTTGTTTGCCTGTGGAGGTGCGTGCGCCCCCTGCTTCGCTCCCCCGCAGTAACCGTATGGGTACCGCCCGGTGAGCGCCGGGAACCTCTACAAATCCAGTCTAGTAAAGCCGACTCTAACCCTCCCCGGCACAAGCCGCACACCCAGGGAACCCACAGCATATAGCCAGGAAACAGTATGCAAACACCCGCAAGGATAACTTACCGGGCATGCAGAAACCCCCGCCGGAACGGTACCGAAATACCGCCCCAGCGGGGGTTCCTTACACTAAAACCGTGTACTAAATCTGTGCATCCAGATTAGGCGCCCAGTGCCTCCAGGCCGGGCAGGGTCTTACCCTCAATGTACTCGAGGGAAGCGCCACCACCGGTGGAGATGTGGCCGAACTGCTCATCCTTGAAGCCCAGGTTACGGACTGCAGAAGCAGAGTCGCCACCACCAATGATGGAGAATGCGTCAGAGTCGACGATAGCCTGTGCCACCGCGCGGGTACCCTCAGCGAAGGGAGCAATCTCGAACACGCCAACGGGGCCGTTCCAGAAGATGGTCTTTGCGCCCTTGATCTTCTCAGCGAAGATTTCGCGGGTCTTGGGGCCAATGTCCAGACCCTCAGCCTCTGCGCCGAGCTTGCCGCCGGTCAGATCCTCAATGGGGCGGATCTCGGTGTTAGCGTCAGCGGAGAATGCGTCAGACCAAACAACGTCAACTGCGGTGATGATCTCGGTGCCCTTCTCGGGAGCTTCCTTCAGGTAACGCAGAACGTTGTCGACCTGGTCCTTCTCCAGCAGCGACTGGCCAACCTCGTAGCCCTGTGCGTATGCGAAGGTGTAGCCCATGCCGCCACCAATGAGGATGGTGTCAGCCTTACCGATCAGGTTGTCAATCACGGCGAGCTTGTCGGAAACCTTAGCGCCACCCATGACCACAACGAAGGGACGCTCGGGGTCGTTCAGGGTCTTAGCCAGAACGTCAACTTCCTTCTTCACCAGGTCACCCAGGTATGCGGGCAGACGCTTAGCAACGTCGTAGACGGAAGCGTGCTTGCGGTGAACCGCGCCGAATGCGTCGTTCACGTATGCGCCGTTCTCGCCGGTCAGTGCGACCAGCTCGTCAGCGAATTCGCCGCGCTCTGCGTCATCCTTGGAGGTCTCGCGTGCGTCGTAGCGGACGTTCTCAACGACCAGAACTTCGCCGTCAGCCAGGGCTGCTGCCTTAGCCTTTGCGTCCTCGCCTACCAGGTCGGTTGCAACCTTCACGGGCACGGATGCCAGCTCAGCCAGGCGTGCAGCTGCCGGTGCGATGGAGTACTGGGGGTCAACCTTGCCCTTGGGGCGGCCCAGGTGCGCGGTCACGATAACGCGTGCGCCAGCCTTGGCAAGCTTCTCAATGACGGGCAGGGATGCGCGGACGCGACCGTCGTCGGTGACAACGCCGTCCTTCAGGGGTACGTTCAGGTCGGAACGGACGAGAACGTGGCGGCCTGCGACGCCTTCTTCGAGCAGTTCGGACAGTGCCTTAGCCATAGGAATTCCTCCTGGATAGGTGGGTTTATATACCGTTTCCATCATACCGAACATTAGGGTGATTGACAGCCTAGTAAATAGCTTTTATATGGTGTTTTTCCGCAGAATATCGCGGATATTCGCACTCTCTATCAGCTATTTTCTTACGGTATTTTTGACCCAAAAGGGCGACGGAAAATAGTATGTTTATACATTTTGGGGTTTATTAAGACCCTTTACACAGAGCCTTGGTACAGCAAACCCCGACTCCCCCGCTTGATGCGGTGGTGCCGGGGTTCACTATGCGTTAGTTACGCGGGCTGACGCCTACACTCGGTGAGCGTCGTAAGCCTATTAGGCTTAGAGGGATGCCACAACCTTGTTGGTGAACATCACGAGGCGCGAAACGTAGCCGTACTCGTTGTCGTACCAAGCGATAACCTTCACCTGGTCGCCGATGACCTTGGTCAGCGGTGCGTCGAAGACGGTGGAGATGGACTCACCCTCGATGTCCTTGGAAACGATGGGGTCCTCGTTGTACTTGATGATGCCCTTCATGGGGCCCTCAGCTGCTGCCTTGACTGCTGCGTTGACTTCCTCAACAGTGACCTCACGGGAAGCGGTGAAGGTCAGGTCGGTGATGGAGCCGGTGATGGTGGGAACGCGGACTGCGAAGCCGTCCAGCTTACCCTTCAGCTCGGGCAGAACCAGGCCAACAGCTGCTGCTGCACCGGTGGAGGTGGGGACCATGTTCACAGCTGCTGCGCGTGCACGGCGCAGGTCGCGGTGGGGAGCATCCTGCAGACGCTGGTCAGCGGTGTATGCGTGGATGGTGGTCATCAGACCCTGCTTGATGCCGAATGCGTCGTTCAGGACCTTAGCCATCGGAGCGAGGCAGTTGGTGGTGCAGGATGCGTTGGAGACGATGTGGTGGTTAGCTGCATCGTACTGGTCGTCGTTCACGCCCATGACGAAGGTGCCGTCGATGTTCTTACCGGGAGCGGAGAGGATAACCTTCTTAGCGCCAGCCTCGATGTGTGCCTTTGCCTTGGTACCGTCGGTGAAGAAACCGGTGGACTCGAGGACTACGTCAACGCCCAGGTCCTTCCAGGGGAGGTTCTGGGGGTCACGCTCAGCGAGGATCTTGATTTCCTTGCCGTCAACAACCAGCGCGCCTTCCTTGACCTCGACCTCTGCGTTGAAGCGACCCATGATGGAGTCGTACTTGAGCAGGTGTGCCAGGGTCTCAACATCGGTGAGGTCGTTGATTGCGACGATCTCGAAGCCGACGCCCTCGGTCTGAGCTGCGCGGAAGAAGGTGCGGCCGATGCGGCCGAAGCCGTTGATTGCTACGCGTACAGTCACTGGAGTATCTCCTTGTCAGTGCGTTGGTGGCGGTGTACAAATCCGATGCCTTGTGGGCTCTGGTTTAGTCGGATTCGTCCGTGCTCTATGTTGCCCGGTTCGTTCCGCCGTTGTTGGTAACAATCCTACCCTAGTTTGTGTGTGTTTTGGTGTGTTCTATCAATAAATTTTTGTGAGTTACACCATGAAAACCGGTAAAAACCCGTTGTTTTCTGTTGTTTTGCGTTGTGTTCACCCTTAGAAAATGTTGCGATACGGTCATGGCAACATAAACGCACGCGAAACACACATTTACTAAAAACCGCGTCATATCAAGGCAAAATCTGAGGGTAAAAAATACCCTTTCACCTGCGAATGGGTTTCAATGACACCCGATACGCTCGCACACGGTGCAAATTCTCACCCGAAAGCAGACGCCCTCAAAGTAAGACACACCACAGCCTTATAAAGGGCTAAATACGCTCCCAATGTACAAAATTGAGCATATTTCGTGTCGCATTTCGTGTCACCCACGCGCATCATACGAAAACACCCCACAAGAACACCGCACGAAGGCACCCCGCAGACACGCAACACGGGGTCAGCGTGGGCACACCGGATAGGCGGCTAGTACACGATCCTAATAAACGACCAGCGCCACAGCACCCAAACCGGAATGAGCCGACAGCACCGGCGGTAGCGCGCTCACCAAAAACTCCGGCGCCGAAGAATCGGCAGCATCATGAACGAGGGAGCTATCCCCCAGCATCTGCTGAACCTGCTCGTACAGCTGTACCGCCTGCGCCGCATTACCCACATGATGCACCGCAACCACCTCACCGCGCGGGGATGCGGCAAGTGAAGAACTAGTGGGGTCGGTAGCAGTAGAGCCCACTGAAGCCGAGCTGAGCGCCGCCGCATGCTGATGCTCACGGCAGGTCTGCACGGTCACCTCCACCAGGCGCTCCAGGGCGCGCGCGGCAGTGCGGGGACGCTCTACATACGCCAGTTTGCCCTCGGTAATCGTGCCAATCGGCTTAATCTGGAACATCTGCCCCACCATCGCCAACGCCGGGGAAACACGACCGCCACGACGCAGAGCATCAAGGGTTGGGATATAAAAGTAGAGCGTGGACTGCTCGCAGACGGACTGAATGTAGTCCACCAGCTGCGCGGGGCTCAATTGTTCCGAGCTCGGGTAGTCAGGGCTCGGAACAAAATCAGAGGAAGCAGAGTTCAGCATCTCCAGGGCACGCACCACCGCATGACCGTAGGCACCGGCAACCGTGCGGCTATCCACCACGCTCACACCCTTAGAACCCAGGCGGCTCAGGCGGGCACCGGTGCCTGCCGCCTCCACCGTGCCCGAGAGCTCGCCGGACAGATGCACCGACACCACATGCGTAAAACCTCGCGACGCCAACTCGTCATACACATCAGCAAACACGCCCGGCGCGGGTCCGGAAGTGCTCACCGTCTGACCCATCACGTGCGCGAGCATAATCGCCTCGTCCACCTCGGCAGCGGTCAAGTCCTGCAGCTGACGATCCGGCTCACCGGGCGTGCGAATAGTCACCGGCATCGGAACCATCACGAAATTGCCGCGAGCGCTCAGGTGCTGCACGAGCTCCGGGTCGAGGGCGGCGGCGCTATCGGTTACCACGGCAATGCGGTTCTCTGCTTTGTTCTCTCGCTCCATATTCCGGCCCTTCTTCCAGTTCGTCAGTGCGTGATTCGATGACGAACCCTCTCCTAGCGTTCCCTGAACATTATGGCACTCATCACTAGCGCAGTACAGCAAAGCCCCGCCGCGCCTCCGGGTTCGTTCCGTTGGACGAACCGAAGCCACAGCGGGGCTTGTACTTTTATCTAAGAAGCTTAGATCACGATGTTCACGAGCTTAGGCGCACGCACAATCACCTTGCGGATCTCGGCGTCACCAATCGAACGCTGAACAGCGGCGTCCGCCAGAGCCAGCTCCTGAAGCTCCTGCTCGGAAATATCCTTCGCAACCTCCAGGCGAGCCTTGACCTTACCCTTAATCTGCACGATAGCGGTGACGGTGTCATCCACCAGCAGAGCCGGGTCAACCTCGGGGAAGCCCGCGGTCAGAACCGGGGTGTCGTGGCCGAGAGCGTGCCACATGTCCTCAGCGGTGTAGGGTGCGTACAGAGACAGCAGAATAGCGACAGTCTCAGCAGCCTTACGGACAGCCGGGTCAGCCGCACCAGCACCGGAGTCAATAGCCTTACGGGTAGCGTTCACAAGCTCCATGGTCTTCGCAACAACCACGTTGAACTTGCCGTTCTCCAGCAGGCCCTGAACCTCGTGCACGGTGCGAGCAATCAGCTTCTGCAACTCCAGGTCACCGGTGGTTGCGTCAACGCCGGGTTCGCTGGTGACGTCCTGAGCCACACGCCATGCGCGAGCCAGGAATTTCTGCGAACCGGACGGGGAAACATCCGCCCAGTCCACGTCATCCTCGGGCGGGGACGCGAAAATCATGGTGGTGCGGATAGCGTCCACACCGAACTTGTCGAGCTGCTCACCCAGGTTCACGCCGTTACCCAGCGACTTGGACATCGCCTTACCGCCGTTGAGCACCTGACCCTGGTTCATGAGCGCCTTGAACGGCTCATCGTGCTTGATCAGGCCCAGGTCGCGAACAACCTTGGTGAAGAAGCGTGCGTACAGCAGGTGCAGAATAGCGTGCTCCACACCGCCAACGTACATGTCGACGGCACCCCACTCGCTCATAGCCTGCGGGTCGAAAGGAGCCTTGTCGTAGTTCGGGGAAACGTAACGCAGGAAGTACCAGGAGGAATCCACGAAGGTGTCCATGGTGTCCGAGTCACGGCGAGCCTGCTTGCCACACTCGGGGCAAGGCACAATCGCCCAATCATCAGCAGCGGCAAGAGGCGACTGACCCTTAGGAGCCAGCTGCTCACCGCGCAGGTTATCGGGCAGCAGCACCGGCAGCTGATCCTCAGGAACCAGAACCTCGCCACAATCCTCACAGTGAATCACGGGGATGGGGGTACCCCAGAAACGCTGGCGGGACAGCAGCCAGTCACGCAGACGGTAAATGACCTTACCCTCACCAGTGCCGGCAGCCTCAACCAGCTCAATAGCCTTAGCGAGCGCCTCAGCCTTCGGCAGGCCGGTCAGCTCACCGGAGTTGATGAGCACGCCGTCACCAGCTGCGGCAACACCGCTGGTAGCCGGGTCCTCAGCACCCTCAACGTCCAGGACCTTCACGATGGGCAGGTCGAACTTCAGGGCGAACTCGAGGTCGCGCTGGTCGTGCGCGGGCACAGCCATAATCGCGCCGGTACCGTAGTCGGCGAGCACGTAGTCAGAAGCCCAGACGGGCAGCTTCGCGCCGGTCAGCGGGTTAATCGCGTAGCGGCCGGTGAACACGCCGGTCTTCTCGCGGTCAGAGGACTGGCGGTCAATATCGCTCAGTGCCTTAATGTCTTCGCGGTACTGCTCCAGGGCAGCCTTGTGCTCGGGTGCCACGATCTGCTCGGCGAACGCCGCATCCGCAGCAACCACGATGAAGGTTGCGCCGTACAGGGTGTCCGGGCGGGTGGTGAACACGGTGAAGGACTCAGCAGGCTGTTCCTCGGTCGCCTCAATCTCGAAGCGCACCTCAGCACCCTCGGAGCGGCCAATCCAGTTGCGCTGCATGAGCAGAACACGGTCGGGCCACTTGCCCTCCAGCTGCTCCATGTCGTCCAGCAGCTGCTGTGCGTAATCAGTGATCTTGAAGTACCACTGGTTCAGCGACTTCTTAGTCACGGTAGTACCGCAACGCTCACACGCACCGTTGACAACCTGCTCGTTCGCGAGCACGGTCTGGTCCTTGGGGCACCAGTTGACCATGGAGTCCTTACGGTACGCCAGGCCCTTCTTGTAGAACTGCTCGAACAGCCACTGAGTCCACTTGTAGTACTCGGGGTCCGAAGTGTGCAGGCGGCGGCTCCAGTCAGCGGCAATAGCGTAACGCTTAAAGGACTCAGCCTGAGTCTCAATATTCTTGTACGTCCACTCCTTGGGGTGAGTGTCGTTCTTAATGGCTGCGTTCTCAGCGGGCAGGCCGAAGGAGTCCCAGCCAATCGGGTGTAGAACATCGTAGCCGCACTGCTTGAAGTAGCGGGCGTTCATGTCACCAATAGCGAATGCCTCCGCGTGACCCATGTGAAGGTCACCGGAGGGGTACGGGAACATATCCAGCACATACTTGCGGCCCTTGGGGGCGTCACCGGTGGGCTGGAAAACCTTCGTTTCGTCCCAGTAGGGGCGCCACTTGGCTTCCATAGCGCGGAAGTCGTACGCATTTTCGTTGCGTTCGGTCTCTACCTGAGCAGACACAGCGATTCCTTAAATAAAGACAGGTTGATAAAAACTTAACCCTCCAAGTGTAACGCGAAACCCGCACCGCGCCAGAGTTGAGGCCACCTCGACTACCAAATGGACGGCACCACCCACCCGACCACCCGGCCAACCACCGATGCGCCAGGCGGGTTTCAGAGCCCTTTAAGGCTTCTCCCCTAGAATTAAGAACGGGACTTTGCCGTCCCAGTACCCAACCCGCGAAAGGTACCCATGACCTCCACCGTTACCCCGGACTCCCCCAACACCTCGATTCTTGAGGGTGTGCCCGGCCCGCTCATTCCCGGTACCCGCCACGACGCCCTCATTGGTGACGGCGCGCAGGCAGTCATTACCCGCTACTGGCAGTACGGCAAAGGCATGAACGACGGAACCTTCCCCGAAGGCTCCTACCCCGTGCTGCTCGTGCACGGCTTCCGCGGCGACCACCACGGCCTGGAAATCATCGCGAACTATCTGCTGAAGCTCATCCCGAACGTCAGCATCATCAGCCCCGACCTGCCCGGCTTTGGCCGCTCCGCAGACCTGCCCGAAAACAGTCAGGGCGGAGACAACATCAACGCGTACGTGGCGTGGCTGAACGACTTCGTGGAACACATTAACCCCACCCGCGAGGATACACAGCCCCTACCGCTGCACCTGGTCGGCCACTCCTTCGGCTCCATCGTCACCAGCGCCTTCGCCGCCGCACACCCGAACTCGCTCGCGCTCCTCTCGCTCATCAACCCGATTAGCGAGCCCGCCCTCGAAGGCAGCCAGCGCGTCGCCTCCCGCCTCGCCTCCCTCTACTACCGCGCCGGCGCGGCACTCCCCGAAAAAATCGGCTACCCGCTGCTGCGCTCGCAACTGATTACCCGCGCCTCCAGCGAAGTCATGATGCGCACCAAAGACAAAGCAATGCGCCGCTTCATCAACGGCCAGCACGCCGCCTACTTCGGCTCCTTCGGCTCCCGCCGCGGAGTGCTCAGCGCCTACGAAGCGTCCATTACGCACACCGCCGCCGAATACGCCGCCGCCATCCGAGTACCGGTGCAAATGCTCGTTGCCGAAGACGACGACCTGGGCACCCCCGAAACAGCTCGCGCCATGTACGCGACGCTGACCTCCCGCAGCCTGCCCGCGTCTTCGTCCGGTGCCCGCGAGCGCCTGGACATGATCCCCGAAGTCGGGCACCTCATCCACTACGAAACCCCTCGCCGCGCCGCGGAACTCATCGCCGATTTCGCCGCCGACCACTCAGGGAACGAGAAGTAAGGAACCAACATGAAACTCATGGTTGACGCCCGATACACCCGTATCGGCTTCCACGACGGCATCAGCCGCTACACTGCGTCCCTGCTGGGCGCGCTCAAAACCCTCATCGACACCGGTGACGAAGCCGCCACCGACCTCGACCTGACCATGATCATTAGCGACGAGCGTCAGCTGGACATGCTGCCGGATTTGCCGCACGTGAAGATCTGCTCGCCCACCGGCCCGCTCGAACCGACCGCCTCGCTGCAGCTGAATAAGTACGCGCCGGACGTGGTGTTCTCCCCCATGCAGACTATCGGCTCCACCGGACGCAAATTCAAGCTGATTCTCACCCTGCACGACCTGATCTATTACTCCCACCCGACCCCGCCCGGGTTCCTGCCCGCACCGGTGCGCGTGGGCTGGCGGCTCTTCCACAAGACCTACACTCCGCAGCGCTTCCTGCTCAATCACGGCGACGCGGTCGTGACTGTTTCTGAGTCGACCGCCTCGCTGATTCGTGAGCACGAGCTGACCACCAAGCCGCTGTTCGTGGTGCCCAACGCCCCGCAGCCCGGCAGCGTCGTCTCCCGCCAGACCGCGCTGGAACGCGCCATCACCCGCGAAGAGCAGCCCGTCAAGCACCTGGTGTACATGGGTTCGTTCATGCCGTACAAGAACGTAGAAACCCTGCTGCTGGCGATGCGTTCGCTGCCGGATTACCGCCTGCACCTGCTGTCGAAGATGCCGCCGCAGCGCCTGGTGCAGCTCACCGACGAACGCCTCATCGGTGAGAACGTGGAGGTGCACAACGGCGTGAGCGACGAGGAGTACCAGCAGCTACTCCGCCAGGCGCACGCTCTGGTGACTGCCTCCCGCGAGGAGGGCTACGGCCTGCCCGTGGTCGAGGCGCAGGCTGCCGGTTGCCCCGCGGTGATTAGTGACATCCCGATTTTCCGTGAGATTGCGCCGCACGCCGTGTTCGCGCCGGTTGACGGCGCCCCGGAGGCGAACGTCGCCGACTGGGTCAAGGCTATCCGCTCGCTGGAGGACACCGCCGTTCGCGAGCGCGTCATCATTGATGGGCTTTCGGATGTGCGCCGCTACTCCTGGCGCGACTCAGCACTCAAGCTGCTGGAGGTCGTGCGCGGGCTCTAGGGCCTGCGTTGGGCAAAGAAATGCCGCCGCACTCCCCCGAAACTCGGGAGGGTGCGGCGGCATTCTCTATCTACATCGGGGTTTATCTCTTACACGGACAAGCAGGTCATAACCCTCCTACACCCTGTCGAAGCGAAAAATAATGCAGACTTAGGATTCACTTATAGGCATTGCACATCAACATAACCACAGTTATGATGAAGGTTTCGTGCATGATGAGAAATATTGGTTATCCGCTCAGAATAAAACGAACGAGAACGCACCCATTGAGTAAAACATCCTCACTCAAATCTAAAATATATGACACATCTAGTCTAGTCTTACACTAAATAATCAAAGTAGATAACAAATAAAGGAACATAAATCCCGCCATACCCGTAAGTGCACCAAACAGCAACGACCAGAGATATATTCTTAGGGCATCAAGTTTTATGCCAGACTTCTTATCCCAATACAGATATTGACTATAACTAAAGACAGAATCATTAACTGGATAGAGCAGGAAAATAGAACTCACCACAAATGGCGTGAATAGCACCAAATACCCCAGCCAACGATCTGCAAACTTTAAATCGATCAGCATCATGATTACATAAACTGCAGTCGCAAAAATGACATACAAAATTCTAAAGGTCTTAAAATCACCCACATATCTATTACCAGACTGATGCATACCAACCATTTCGAGGATGTTACTAGAAACTATCTTACACATCAGAGACCCCTCCTTAAAATACGATTTAATTTTATGAGCAATCTTGTAAACAGGAATTGTATGTGAATCACTTTCAGGATTCAAAGATGATATTGAGTTTCCAACAAGATCAGCAGTGAAAGAATGATTTTGCCAGGTAGCCCTATCCTTTATATTTACAGTCTGAGATTCAGCTATTTGTTTCCTGGAGTACAGATAAGTCACACAGAAAATTAGACCGTATAGTACACTCCAGAAAACATCTGACATTACAGCAGAAAAGTCTCTATTGATAAGGTGGAGTACGGCATACATAGAATAATATACGCTTCCAACCAACGAAAGAAGGCCGACAATATTTCCCAAAATAAATCCCGACGTACGGCAACCATCCTGGCCAATATCTCGCAATAGACTTACTGGAGCAAATCCACTTCCAAAAGTAATTAAATGAAGTTTATCTTTATCGATATCTTGCACCTTCTGAATTGCATCAACAGACAAGTATGCTCCCATCGAATGCGCAACGACTGTAGTGGACGCAAAGCGGTACGCGTTCTACACAGGGGCGGCGAGGCTACACCTTCCGGAAGCGCCCTCAGGGTGCCCGAAGCGAAGCGAGGGCGGGTTCCCTGCGTAGGCGCGGAGGAAGTGTGTAGCGAACCGCCACGGAAGCAAACCGGAGCAGGAAGCCTTAGACCGTAGCAAAGCTACCGGTACGAGCTGCTTCCTTCGCAGCCAGTTCATCCGCATGACCATACGCGTAGAAAATCTTCGCGTCATCCAGCTCAGCAAAACGAGCCAGGTAGCGGCACACCGCGCCACGCTGAGCCTTCGTCATCGAGGACAGCAGCACAGGGTTCGGGTGAGTAATGCCGTTGTCGCGGCTCGGTGCCGAATCGCCAAATTCCGGCTCGTAATCATAGGCAATATTGGCAAAGCTCATCGGTGAGTACCTTTCCTTAGGAGCACCCTAAACTACAGCGCTCTGCTCTGCTTTACTCTCCTGCTTTTTCTCCCCTGCGGGGTTATGTTCCTCTGCATCCTCAGCGTCTTCATCCTCACCATCAAGACCCAGAAGAGCCGTCACCATCGGCAAAGGATTGAACTCGCTCAGCTGACCCGTACTGTCCACCTTGCGCATCATGAACGCACGCTGCAAACGCCGCTGAGTCCACGGCGAAAGCACCATCATTAGCAGCGCCTCCACCACAAAAATGCCGACCAGAATCCACAGCAGCAGATCCGAAGAACCCGCCTGCTCACGCAGCTGCTGAGCATCCGCCACCAGACGGTCAAAGCCCTCCGAATGCAGGCGCGACGTATCAAGCCCCGTCAACGCGGACAGGCTCACCGGCGACGCCACATTCAGAAGCACCGCATACAGTCCGTAATGCATGGTGCGCATCAGCTTCTTCACGCGCGCAAAACCGTGGTTCAGTTCCGTACCAATATCGGTGAAAGCCGCCGCCTTCTGCGTCTGCTCACCCGCCGGCATCATGTGCGGCACCAGGCGGTGCGCAAGCATCAATGGCACCGGCGAGCACGCATCAAAATACTGCATGTGACTATTCACCGACGGGCCCGGCAGGGTCACAAAGCTGACGTCTACATCGGCGGGCTGAGTAATATTCGACCTACCAATGCTGTCACCACGAGCGGAAATCTCGCACCGGTCAACCACATCAAGGTCCTGCAGCATCGGCGCGTAGGCGCGCACATACAGGTGGCAGGCGCTACGCACCGACATCATGAGCACCAGAATCAACGCACCCCAAAACGCCACCGAGGAGGCGGTCAACTCAGGCACAGCGCCCTCAACACGCAGCTTCGCCAACGCCAGTATGAACACCGCGTACAGCATGAAAACGCCGTGCACGAACAGCAGCGGAATCAGCCACTTCACGTAGGCGCGCGTGCCGTACGGGTTCATAAGGCTCACATCCGCAGGGGCCTTTGCGGAGGTATCTGCGGAGGCGGCTTTCTTGCGAACAATACGCACCCGCCCCTTGAACGCACCCGGCACGCTCGCCACCAGCGGCACCACGCTCAACGCCAGCGGAACCAGCATCGCATGATGCAGTAGCGAACGGTACGGACCAAACAGCAGGGACGCCTCCACCAGCCATGAGAACGCCGCGACCGCGCTCACCCACAGCAGCATCGCGCGGTTACGGTAGCCGCCCCCGGCATCCAGGGGCGCCGGAATATCGTTACGGTCACTAGCGATAATGCTAATCGGAACCACACCACTACCCAGACCGTAGAAGAAACGAATCGGCTTCTTACCCGCCGCCGCACGACGACGCAGAAGCTCATAGCTCAAATAGCCGCCCTGCGAATGGGCAATAATACCCACCGCATCGCTACGGGAACTCAAATCATCCAGCTGACGATCCAGACGCACATAAATACGCTCCAAATCGCGCGACTCCGGGCTGGTTGCCGTCTGAATCAGCTGCGTCGGAATAGCCTTCATCAGCGCCCACAGCTCACGGGCACGACGAGCCAAAACCCAGCCCACAATACCCAGGCCGAGCACCGCCGCCAGACCCGTAAATGCACCCTGCGGAGTACCCAGAGACGCCACAAAAGCATCACGGAACGTCATGAGCGCCATAGCTGCCAGCACCAGCCACAGCGCCACCTTCACAAACCGCGCCGTAGAACGAAGCAGGTGCCCGGCACGCTCACGCCAGGTTACGCCGGGGCGCTCATAGTAGAAGCAGAACATCAAAAACAGCGGCAAAACCGTCGCCAACCAGGGCAAATGCTCCTTCAACGGGCGGTAATGTCTGGGCCGCCAGAAGCCCTCCTGAAAAAGGAGGCTGCGGCGAGTGACCGTGCGAACCGGGCGCGGCTTCGGCTGAGGCAGGCGCGGAAGCTCAAGATTAGGCAGCTCAATATTCGGGAAGTCGATGCTCGGGAGCTCTACCTTGGGAAGCTCAATTTTCGGCAAATCAATTTTCGGCAAATCAATCTTAGGGAGCTCCACTTTAGGCAGTTCCACCTTGGGCAGCTCTACCTTCGGAAGTTCAACTTTCGGCGGACTGATTCTTGTAGATTCTTTGGGCTCGGAGGCTTTGGCGGGTTCTTCCTGCGCGGAGTTCTCTTCAACCTGCGGGCTTTCCTCAACCGGTTCAGCGGGGCCGGCAGGGTACTCCGTGCGCTCAATCGTCAATGAATACGTCAACTCGCTGTGGTGACTCAGCGGGTTCACCTCAGCGGCAGACGGGAAGGTATCACCGTCAGGAATCACCTCAACACGAACTCGCGCAGAAGCCTCCGCGGCGGGGTTCTCTTCGGAGGCGGTGACAGAATCCGTGTTCAGAGCCAGCAGAGTCTGCCCACTATGCGCCACCGGCTTGCCAAAATACGCGAGCGTCTCCCCGTGATTCTGGTAGCCGATACCGTGAACCAGCAGCACCGCCGCATCATGATGCTGGCCCTTGCGGTGCAGGGCACTCTTCGGGTGCGCAGAAGCATACTTCGTCAGCCGCTGCTGCTCACCATCAGGCAGCGCACTACCCTTCAGCAGATGAGGCACCTTCGACACGCCTCTCACCTCCTCGCCTCTGCGCACAGCGCGCCCGCAAACCCGCGTGCCAACGCCCAACCCGGGGCAAAAACGCCCCTCACTAGAACACTACAGCACGACTAGAAAATCACAGCACGTCCAAGCCGTCACAACGAATCTGAACCGGCCGCTCCCCCACGTTCTTCTTCAACGCCGCAATCGTTGCACGCGTAGCACGCAACTCACGGGTCACCTGCTGGGCAATGCCATACGAGAAGAACATCAGGGTACGCCAATCGCCCTGAACCGGCGCCTCCTCAGAATCCTCCTCAAGAGACTCCGACCAGGCAAAATACCCCTGATCCAGAGGAACCGGACCCACAATACGCAACTGCTCACGCACCCGCTCCGGCAACGCAGAAGAGCCCAAGAACTCCTCCATGAAGGCGCGAACATCCGCCTCCGCACCGGTCACCGCAGCCGTACGAACCGCCGGAGGCAGACCCGTCTGAGCGCGCTCCTCCAGCTCCTGACGAGCAAACCACGCCGGATCCCAACGCACCAGCGCCTGCTCCACCGGCGACGGCGAAGCAGTCGTCACCACCGTACCCTCAAGAGCCGCCGGACGAACCAACGCCGCCGCATTCAACCAGCGACGCAACGCCGCCTCCGGAGCACGCAACGAATCAAAACGAAGCATCCTATCGGCATCCAGAAGAAGCGCCGCCGCATAGCCACCAAAAGCCACCGGCTCAGCACCCGGAGTCGCCACCACCAACGCAGGCTCAGGACCAACCGACGCGCGCACATGGTCACCCGCCGAAGAAATCACCGGAACATTCGGGAACGCACGACCCAGCTCCTCAGCAGTACGAGTCGCACCCGCCGCCGAATAACGCCAATGCGTAAAACCACACTCAGAGCAACGCCATTGCTGCGCCAAATGACCGCACCACGAACACGACGGAACCGACGAACCCGAAGCCACCGACAAAGGCCCACTACACTCGCCACAACGCGCCGGCATGCGGCAACGTTCGCACGAAAACGACGGAATATAACCGCTACGCGCCACCTGCACCAACACAGGACCACGCGCCAACGCCCGACGAGCATGTTCAAACGCCAGGTGCGGAATACGCGCCATCGCCGCCAACGGGTCACGCGCCAACTCAAACTCCGAACCCGTCGAAAAAATACGCGGCGAATAATCACGCACCAACGCACGCGGCGCACGCACATGAGACGCCCAGCGGGTACGCACCAGACGCGCCGCCTCACTACTCATGCTGAACCCGGCAAACAGCGCCGCAGTATTCTCAGCAGAAGCACGCAAAAGCAACACATCACGGGTATGACAATACGGGGCGCGCTGCTCCACCAGCGAAGAATCGCCGTCATCCCAGCACACCACCAGGCCCAGGTTCGCCACCGGCGCGTATGCCGCCGCGCGGGTACCAATCACCACCGGCACCTGCCCCAGGCGAGCCTTCACAAAACCGTGATAGCGAGTATGCGGAGTCGAATCAGAACTCAAACGCACAAACGAATCAGCCGGCAGACGCTCGGCGAGCGCCGCCTCCAGAAGATCCAGGTTCTTAGCGGTCGGAACCACCGCAATTGCGCCGCGGCCACTGGCAGCAGCAGCCGCGAGTGCGGTCGCCAAAACATCCGCCCACGTGTGCTCCAGATGGCCGGGAAGAACCGTCATCACGGCGCGGGTCGCGGCACCGGCGGCAACATCCTCAATGAACTCCGCACCGTTCTCGTAATCAGAGAAGACGGAGGCGGCATCCGGCGCGTCCGGGTTCAGCGCCGGCGGGTCCAGCACGAAGGGGGCGGGCGCGCCGGGGGTGGCAAGCCACGCGTACGGGTCGGTAGCGCTGGCAGTAGTGGTACTGGAGGTGGCGGAGGCGGTAGAAGGCCCAGATTCTGCGCTCTCGGAAGCCACAAGCTCAGATGCCGCAGGCTCGGGGGCATCGGAAGTGCTTACCGGAGCAGAATCACCCAAATACGCCGACTCGTAACCCGGTAGAAGGGGCGCGTACTTCTTATCCAGCGCGGCAATGCGCGGCGGCACCGCCAGGCGCAGCACGTTCGCCACCGTGGAGGCGTAACGGTCAGCAAGCGCCTCGGCAAGCGCAAAAATTTCGGGCGCAACAGAGGGCACACGCGACAGCACCGACTTGAGCGGCAGCAACGAGGTGCGCGTCCAATCAGTCGTGGCGGCGCGTTCCTCAATGTAACCGGTCATCTCGTGGCCGTTGAACAGCACGCGCACGCGGGCGCCGGGCACCGCATCCTCACTCAGCTCGGCGGGCACACGGTAATCAAACGTGCGGTCCACCTGCGGCAGGGTGCTATCCACGCGCACGCGCGCCACAGGGTTCGGCACGCCGCTCGCCTCCAACTCGGCGGCAACGTTCACCGGCTCCGGGGCAGCCGGAATCAGGGCATCACGAAGAGCAGGAAATCCCTGCAACAGGTCAAGCTGTTGCAGGGATTCCTGCTGGGCACCCAACGGTGCCGAAGAGTTCGATTCAGAACTGCTCTGAGTCACCCGAATCTGCGTGCTCCTCTACCCTGACAGATATTAGGAGGAGGACACTGCCGAACGCAGTGCATCCACGCGGTTCAGGCGCTCCCAGGTGAATTCCGGCTCGGTACGACCGAAGTGGCCGTGAGCTGCGGTCTTCTTGTAAATCGGGCGGCGCAGATCCAGTTCGTTAATGATTGCCAGCGGGCGCAGGTCGAAGACCTCACGCACAGCCTTCTCAATCTTGATCGGGTCGACCTTCTCGGTGCCGAAGGTTTCAACGTACAGACCGACCGGCGCTGCCTGGCCGATAGCGTACGCAACCTGAACCTCGGCGCGGTCGGCAAGACCGGCACCCACAATGTTCTTCGCAACCCAACGCATTGCGTACGCTGCGGAACGGTCCACCTTCGACGGGTCCTTACCGGAGAACGCGCCACCACCGTGACGAGCCGAACCGCCGTAGGTGTCCACAATAATCTTGCGGCCGGTCAGGCCCGCGTCACCCACCGGGCCACCCTGAACGAAGCGGCCAGCGGGGTTCACAATGAACTTAGCGTTGGAGGAATCCAGCTCGACGCTGCCCAGAACCGGCGCGATAACGTGCTTCTCAATGTCTGCACGCAGGTCAGCCAGGTCGTAGCTTGCGGTGTGCTGGCTCGAAACAACGACGGTGTCCACGGAGACGGGCACGTTGTTCGAATCGTAGCCGAGGGTTACCTGAGTCTTGCCGTCGGGGCGCAGCTCGGTCAGCAGGCCGTCCTTACGGACCTTGGTCAGACGCTCAGAGAGGCGGTGCGCCAGCCAAATCGGGGCGGGCATCAGCACGTTCGTCTCGTTCGAAGCGTAACCGAACATGATGCCCTGGTCGCCCGCACCCTGGCGGTCGTACTCGTCAGCAGCAATGCCCTGACGAACCTCGAGGGACTCGTACACGCCGGCGTTAATGTCCGGGGACTGCTCACCAATGGAGACAGACACGCCGCAGAACTCGCCGTCGAAGCCGCGGGTAGAGGAATCGTAGCCGATACCCAGAATGGTCTCGCGCACGATGGAGGGGATTTCGACGTAGCTGGAGGTGGTCACCTCACCAGCAACATGCACCTGACCGGTGGTCACCATGGTCTCCACAGCAACGTTCGCTGCGGGATCCTGGGCGATGATGCCGTCAAGGATGGCGTCAGAAATCTGGTCACAAATCTTATCGGGGTGGCCTTCAGTCACCGACTCGCTGGTGAATAGGCGCAGATGGTTATTACTCACGGTTTCCACTCTACTGGTTGAGGGCGCGCGAAGATAGCGCGCTCGTAATGATGACGGTTTCCTTCAATTATGACACGTTTGTTAAGCGCCATTACGAGGCGGGGTGCTGCGTTCACACCCCGGGCGGGCCTTCACCCAGCGCCAGCCAGAGGATTAGGTCAGCGCCAGCAGGCGCTTAGGCAAGCGCCGTCAGAATCTTCTGAGCCAACGCCGGACCAATACCCGGCACCGCCGTCAGCTCCTCGGCGCTCGCCTGCTTAATCTGAGCCACCGACCCGAAATGCTTAATCAGCGCGGAACGCTTCACCTCGCCCAGACCGGGCACCTCATCCAGGGCGGAGGCGACCATCGCCTTACCGCGCTTGGAACGGTGGAAGGTGATAGCGAAACGGTGCGCCTCATCGCGGATGCGCTGCACCAGGTACAGCGCCTGCGAGGTGCGCGGCAGCACGACCGGGTAGTCGTCGTCCGGTAGCCACAGTTCCTCCAGGCGCTTAGCGATGCCGGCAACGTACACGTCCGTAATGCCCAGGTCGCTCAGCGCGGCGGAGGCGGCAGCCACCTGAGGCGGGCCGCCGTCCACGAGCACTAGGTTCGGCGGGTAGGCGAACTTCGCCGGCTCGGGCGTGGAGGCGTCAATCTCGCCGGATTGCACGGGCGCAGCTTCGCGTTCAGCCTGCTGCGCCAGGTGCCTCTTGAAGCGGCGCGTGATGACGTCGTACATGCTGGCGGTATCGTCGCGCGCGGCGTCGCCGGTAATGCTGTAGGTGCGGTAGGCGTTCTTCGCGGGCATGCCGTCCTCAAAGACGACCATGGACGCAACCACGTTCGTGCCCTGCACATGCGAAATGTCGTAGCACTCAATGCGCAGCAGCGGATCGGGCAGTTCCAGCGCCTCCTGCAGCTCCACGAGGGAAGCGCTACGGGTGGTCAAATCACCGGCACGGCGGCTCTTGTGCAGGGTCAGCGACTGGCGCGCATTCTCGGCGACCGTCTTCATGAGCTCTGCCTTGTCGCCGCGCTGCGGGACGCTAATCTCCACGGGGCCGCCGCGCACCTCCGCCAGCCAGGACGCCAGCTGCTCCTTATTCTCGGGCTCCACCGGCACGAGCACGGAGCGCGGAATATCGTAGCTGTTCAGGCTCTTCTCGGCATCCTTCGGGGAGGCGAGACTCGCCGCAATATCGCTGTATACCTGCGCGATCAGCTGTTCGATGAGCTGCGCGTCGGTGCTGTCGTTGACCTTCTCCACGATCCAGCCGCGCTGGCCACGGATCCTGCCACCGCGCACGAAGAACACCTGAACGGACGCCTCCAGGTCGTCCTCAGCGTAGGCGAACAGGTCGGCATCCACGGTCGCGCCGAGCACCACGGCGTTACGCTCAAACGCCTTAGTCAGCGCGGCAATATCGTCACGAAGAATCGCGGCGCGCTCAAAGTCCATATCAGCTGCGGCGGCTTTCATTTCCGCGGTCAACTGGGCGATATGCTTCTCAGCGCCACCACCCATAAACCGGGTCAGCCCGCGCGCCAACTCGCGGTGCTCCTCGGCGCTAATCTTGCCCACGCACGGTGCTGCGCACTTATCGATATAGCCGAGCAGGCAGGGGCGGCCGCTATTCTTCGCGCGGTTAAACACGCCATTCGTGCAAGTGCGCACCGGGAACACACGCAGCAGCGCATCCAGGGTTTCACGAATCGCCCACGCCTGCGAATACGGACCAAAATAGCGCACGCCCTTACGGCGCTCGCCGCGGGTCACCATGGCGCGCGGGTACACGTCATTGACGGTAATCGCCAGGTACGGGTACGACTTATCGTCGCGGAACGCAATGTTGAATCGCGGCGAAAACTCCTTAATCCAGGTGTATTCGAGCTGCAGCGATTCCATTTCACTCGCCACCACGGTCCACTCCACGCTTGCCGCCGTATGCACCATGGCGTAGGTCTTCGGGCTCAGCGTCTGCGGGGACGCAAAATAGCTGTTGAGTCGGTTGCGCAGGTTCTTCGCCTTGCCCACGTAGATGACGCGGCCGTCGGCATCACGGAAACGGTAAACGCCCGGGTCGGTGGGGATTTCGCCGGGGGCGGGGCGGTAGCTGGAAGGCTCTGCCATGGGTACTTTCTCCTCGCTCTACTGGGCTTTCTGCGGGGTTGCCGCTGCTGGGCTACCGAGGTCATCCCAGGCTCGCACATACGACAAACCGCGCATCTTGCACCCATCTCCCCCATAACGCGGGGGTCGGTGCGTGAATGCGCGGTTTAAGTCTACGCGGTATAGGCGGCGAGTGCCCTAGCCTGCGTCACGTGCGGCTGAGGGCGAAACGTTGTACTCATGCTTTCGCGCCTGACCGGACAGCTGAGCAATCTCATCCATGATCGTGTCGGTGGTGACGCGGCGCTGCTTGCCGGTCATCTTCTCACCGGTCTTCTCAAAGTAAAGCGGCTTGCCCACACGAATCGTGAAGCGGCGCGGGTAAATCATGTTCGAGCCGGGCTTCTGCAGGCGGTCGGTGCCAATCAGACCAACCGGAACCACGGGCGCGCCGGTCATGTGCGCCAGCCACGCCACACCAATCTTGCCGCGGTACAGGTAGCCGTCGCGGGAGCGGGTGCCCTCGGGGTAAATGCCGAAGACCTTACCCTCCTGTAGCTTCTCCAGGGCAATGTCGAGCGCCTTGAGCGATTCGGAACGGTCGGAGCGGTTCACGGGAATAATATCCACGGCTTCGAAGAATGCCTTCATCATCTTGCCGCGCGGGCCGGGGGTGTTCACGTACTCAGCCTTGGCGAGGAACGCCACGCGGCGCGGCATCATGGCAGAAATAATGATGGAGTCCAGGAAGGACAGGTGGTTGGAGGCGACAATCACCGGGCCGGTGGCGGGGAAGTTTTCGAGTCCGGTCACGCGGGCGCGGAAGACGGTGCGCAGGATTCCGGTGACTGCTTTCTGGGTGGATTTGTAGAGAAGCACGTGAACTCTCCTGAGGTGCCGATAGATTGCGGGCTGTGGTGGCGGGCTGCCGTGGGTGCGGGGTGAGTGGCCCCTTCTGAGGGTACACCGTGTGGGTGCACAGAATCTGTACTGAAAAAATTTGTACTGTGTTTAGTAGTACCGAGTTTTATTATTCCACACCCGAGTGTAGGAACGTGAGGGGTGCCGCATTCCCCTTCCACATGCTGGGATGCGCCTCCCACCAATAATTCCGGCAAGATTTCCGGTAGAAGCTCAAGTAGAAGCCCGAGTAGGAACCCGAGTAAGAGTCCTGATTGAGGGAGCCTGCATAGCTTCCGCCCTATGTCCCCCCGTTACAGGCGGAAAAGCGGCACGGAAGCTAAGGATTCAACCTCAACGTAACATTCGAACTTTTTTGCCTTGTAACTGTGGCTTTTATGCCTGAATACGCCTGTCATATTGTGACGATACGTCAGCAAAGTTTCGTAAATACGCATTTAATATGCAAAAATGAGAGCAGGGTGGGCTGTCGCACCTCCCTCAAGGACGATTCACCCTGAACATAGTGAGCCGCCCCTCCAGCGGATGTGCGTCGGAACCACTCCACCTACACAATCCACGCACACTGGAGACATACACTATGGCTACAAAACCCGTCTCGCGTGCGCAGGCAGCAAAGATTGCCCGCCGCTCAGACACGGTCGGTGCCTATGCCGGAAAAGGCTGGGTACAGGCTGTTGCGTTTGTGATGCTCCTGGGCTTCACCATCATGGCAGTCCTTGCAATGCGCACCTACGCACTCTCCATGCCGCTCCCCGACAAAATCGTCGGCAACGACGGCAAAACTATCGCAACCCAAGAACAGATTCTGCACGGTCAGGAACTGTTCCAGGGACGCGGCCTGCAGCAGTACGGATCCGTTCTGGGTCACGGTGCCTACCTCGGCCCCGACTACACTGCAGAATACCTGCGCCTGACCACAGATGCTGCCGTCAAGGAGTACCGTGAACAGGGCAAGCAGGACCCCCGCGAGCTCGTCAAGAACGAGTGGCGCAAGGAGAACAAGTACGACGAGCAGACTAAGACCATCACCTGGTCCGCTGGTGAGACCAAGGGCTACCAGCTCATGCTCAAGCACTACCGTGAAACCCTCATGAAGGGTGACACCTCGCAGGGCCTGTTCCCCAACGCCATTAAGAACGACGAAGAACTGCACGACATCGTCGCATTCTTCGGCTGGACCGCATGGGCATCGGCGGCAGACCGCCCCGACCAGCCCTACTCCTACACCAACAACTGGCCCTCCGAACCCAACGTGGACAACAAGCCCACCGCGGATCTGATGGTCTGGTCGGCACTCTCCCTGATTGCCCTCATCGGTGGTACCGGTCTGATGTTCGCCATCTACGGCCGCTGGTCCCGCGCTATCGGCTGGCATGCGGAAGAGGCCCCCGTCCTCGACTTCCGTCAGCCCGACGAAGTTCGCCTGACCCCCTCGCAGAAGGCAGCCTGCCTGCTCTTCGCAACGATCCTGGTGCTGTTCCTGCTGCAGGCTCTGGTGGGTGCGCTCACCGAGCACTACCGTGAAGAACTCACCGGATTCTTCGGTATCGACATGGGCCAGTTGCTGCCCTACACGGTATCCCGAACCTGGCACCTTCAGCTCTCCCTCTTCTGGACCGCAGGCGCGTTCCTGGCGGGCGGTATCTTCATCGCCCCGCTGATTACCCGCCGCGAACCCAAGAAGCAGGGCCTGCTCACCTACGTTCTCATCGGCGCTGTGGTCTTCGTGGTCCTCGGCTCGCTGCTGAACGAATGGTTCTCTCAGAAGGGCCTCATCCCCAAGGAATTCACCGGCTTCTTCTCGCAGCAGTGGGAGTTCCTGGACCTGCCGCGATTCTTCCAGATCCTGCTCACCGCGGGTATGTTCATCTGGATCGTCATCGTCTGGCGTACCCTCTCCGCTCGCCTGAAGGGCTCGAAGAAAACCTCCCTGCCGTGGCTGTTCCTCTTCTCCGGCCTCGCCATCCCCATGTTCTACGCGGTCGGCCTGCTCGCAGGTCAGCGTACTCACGTGACCGTCGCCGAATTCTGGCGATTCTGGGTGGTTCACCTCTGGGTGGAGGACTTCCTCGAACTGTTCACCACCGTCATGGTGGCGTACATCTTCGTGCTGCTCGGCGTGGTCCGCGAGCGCATCGCGATCTCCATCATCATGATGGACGCTGTGCTCTACTCCGTCGGTGGTGTGATCGGTACTCTGCACCACACCTACTTCGTCGGTACCCCCTCCGAGCAGATGGCATTCGGTGCGTTCTTCTCGGCTGCTGAGGTTATCCCGCTGACCTTCCTGACCGTTGAGGCGTGGGGCTTCATGCAGCTGGGTGCTCGCCAGTACTCCAACCGCACCAAGCCTTTCCCGCACCGTTGGGCTGTTATGTTCCTGATTGCTGTGGGCTTCTGGAACTTCCTCGGCGCTGGTGTGTTCGGCTTCCTGATTAATCTGCCAATCGTGTCCTACTTCGAGATTGGTACGGCACTGACTGCAAACCACGCACACGCATCCATGATGGGTGTGTACGGTATGCTCGCGATCGCGTTCGCGGTGTTTGGTCTGCGCTACCTGATCCCTGAGGACAAGTGGCCTGAGAAGGGTCTGAAGTTCTCCTTCTGGACCCTGAACATTGGTCTGCTGTGGATGTCCTTCATCTCGCTGCTGCCGCTGGGTATTGCTCAGCTGTACAAGTCCGTGGGTGAAGGCTACTACGAGGCTCGTTCCTTCGCGTTCATTCACGACGGTGCTTCCGCCGTGATGGGTTGGATGCGTATGCCCGGTGACGTGATCTTCCTGGTCGGCATTATCCCGCTGATTAAGCTGGCTCTGCTGGGTATCAAGGAGATCTTCTCCAAGAACGCTAAGGAAACCGTCCTGGAGCTGCCCGAACCGCCGCTGTACGAGGTGGTTGAGGACGCTCGCATCGCAGAGTTCGCCGGCGCTAAGGCTGCCGAGAAGCTGCCCGAGCAGACCAGCCCCTACCGTAGCGATCGTCGAGGCTAACCATGCCTGAGCAGATTGCTGGAGTTTCTTTCCTCGTGTGGCTGGCCTGCGTGTACGCGCTCGGCCTGGTCGCCGTGGGTTGGGGCTTCGATATTCTCGCCAAGCGCACCAGCCAGCGCATGGTGGCGGCGCGAACCTTCGGGTTCACCTACCACGAAGAGAGCGACGCGTGGCTCTGCCCCGAAGACCAGTGGCTGTGGGCGACCGCATTCGACTCGGATAACCGAGTGATGCGTTACCGCGCCAAGCCCAGCGTGTGCAACACCTGCCCGATTAAGGACAGCTGCACTGTCTCGGCGAACGGCCGCGAGCTCACCCGCGAAGTGGACGAATGGCCCTACTCCGAGTCGGGTCGTTTCCACCGCGGGCTGGCGGTTGCTGTCTCGCTGCTGGGCGTGGTCATCCTGATTGGTGCCGCTATCGTCTGGCACTCCCCGCTGGAGCTTCTGGTGGAGGGTGCCGCCGCGGTGGTCTGCCTGTCGCTGACCTACCCGCTGGCTGTGAAGCTCATGCGTTCCCCCGCGAACTTCGAGAACGATCCGAAGCATATTCACGCATCCACCGCTGACGAATCGGTGAACGTGAAGATGGATCGTTTCGCGGCGAAGTGGGGTGGCGTTTCGAATGAGCGTAAGCGCCGTACCGAGCAGACCCGCAAGCAGATGATTGCGGAGGCAACCCTGCCGGTTCGTACCTCTGCCCTCGACCCGGACCGCCCCGCATGGAGCGGTACCGGCACCTCGGTTAAGCGACTGCACAAGACCACGAATGAGGTCCTGCAGGAGCAGAACCTGGCTGAGGTTGAGGCTGCTGAAAAGCTGGCAGAGCAGATGGCGAAGAAGTAGCGCTGCACAAGTTTTTCCGTTCCGGCGGCTGATCGGTCGATTGGTCCCGTCTGTTAGCTTCGGCAGCCACCCTGCGTGGAATTCTCTTTTATTCCTCTTTTGAGTTTTCCAGGCGGGGTGCCGCTAAAGCACCGACCACCGCATGCCGCCGGGACGGAAAATTCCCCTCTCTAAACTCCCCCAAACACAGCCCGGTTACCGGGCACCCCCTACTACCTGCACCGTACGAGGCGCGGGCAGGTGGGCACACATACCGTCCTCCCCCAATACTTGTGAAGGAAAACCATGGATCCCGTCACTCTGGCAACTATCCTCATCCCAGTTGCCGTCATTGTTCTTTTTATTCTGATTCGTATGTTCCGCGTCATCCCCGAATACGAGCGCGGCATCTCTTTCCGCTTCGGTCACCTGCGTTCGGAACTGGAGCCCGGCCTGAACGTCGTCTTCCCCCTCGTCGACTCCCTGCAGCGCGTTGATATGCGTGTTATCACCCTGACCATTCCCCCGCAGGAAGTCATCACCAAGGACAACGTTCCCGCCCGCGTGAACGCCGTGGTCCTCTTCCGCGTGACCAACGCCAAGAACGCCGTGCTTGAGGTTGAGAACTACCCGATTGCCACCAGCCAGATTGCGCAGACCACCCTGCGTTCCCTGCTCGGCCGCGTTGACCTGGACACCCTGCTCGCACACCGCGAGGACCTGAACGAGGACCTGCGCTCCATCATCGGTTCGCGCACCGAGCCGTGGGGTATTCAGGTGGAGCTCGTCGAAATCAAGGACGTTGAGATTCCCGAGGCTATGCAGCGCGCCATGGCTCGCGAGGCTGAGGCTGAGCGTGAGCGCCGCGCAAAGATCATTTCGGCACGCGGTGAGCTGGAGGCCTCCAGCGAGCTGAAGGAAGCATCCGACATTCTGAGCCAGTCCCCCGCCTCCCTGCAGCTGCGTTACCTGCAGACCCTGCTGGAGCTGGGTGCCGACCAGAACTCGACCGTGGTCTTCCCGCTGCCCATGGACGTGATTGGTCCGCTCGTGGGTGCACTCAAGGGCGAGAGCAAGTAAGCTACTCTCCCCGAGCTAAAAACCGAATAGTATGCAGGCCCCGAGCAGACACCTGCTCGGGGCCTTCGCTTTAACAGGGGTTACCCGGCGGGGTGCTTATCCTCTCCGGTACCCTGCTGACTTATGCCGTAGCATGGAACCAGCGGCATTACTGCTACGCACAGACCCACCCACCGTGAGAGAAGGCGCATGCTACACCACCTCCGCGAGATGCTACACCGCATCCCAGCACCTCGACGCTACGGGCGCGTCATGGCTCTGCTCCTCGCCTCCCTGGGCGGCGCAGTGGACGTCTTCTCGCACATCCACTATGAAGCGCTCGTTGCCACGCAGACCGGTAACTTTATTCTGCTCATCGCCGATCTGCACCGTGACGCACCGCATGTGGTGCACCTGCGCTGGCTCTCCGTTATTCTTTTCAGCTTCGGGTATCTGGCAGGGCATTTCATTCATGATCTACTCGGTCAACGTGCCCGGATGAGACACTGGCGCATCGGCACACTCCTGCCGTTCCTTCTGGTCTGCTTCGCGGTACCCTTCATGGATAGAACTCTGAGCAATAGCTTTCAGGTGGGCGCGCTGGCGTTCACCGTCGGTCTGATGATTCACGCCCTCGCGGATACACGCATTGGCGAAAACCCCTTTTCGCTCTTCATGACCAGCGGCAACTGGCGCAAAATGCTCAGTGCCTGGTACACCGCCGGTTCGCTGTACCTCACGCGGAAAACCCCCGACGGAGACACAAAAAATGAGGCGAAGGCACAGCGCCGTACGGCTCTGCTCAAAGCCATTGATTACTCTCTCGTAGTCGCCTCTTTCATAGCTGGCGTGATTCTCATGGCGCTTGTCACCCGATGGTTTGGCGTATTTTCCATCTGGTTGGCGGCGCTGATCGCGGGCGCTGCGTTCTGCTTCGGCTACCAGGCGGAAAAGAAAGAGGTTCGTGAGAACCAGGGCGCATAAGATTCACCCAATCTGCGGCTATAGACGAGGGCAGAGCAGAAAACAGAACAGCAAAATATCCCGTGCAGATGAGAGTATCTGCACGGGATATTTCTATGCGGGATTTACACGCCACACGCTTTCAAACGAAGCCCCGAAAACTGGGAAGGAAGGCGTTTGGCCCGCCGCGGGGGTTGGATGAGGTGGTTGCGACGGGCCAAACTGGTCGGTTACACGCCGTAGAGGTGCGGGCGCGGCAGGTACATCAGCCAGTTGGGTGAGGGCCGGAATCCTGCCGCTAACGGTTTTCACCGACGCCTTAAGCATAACCGGCAAGGCACCCGAACCGGCGGCAGGTTGAGTGAAGCATCAATCACCCATCTCACGCCATGCCGGGGCGGTATTCAGCCCCAAAATCGGCACCTAAAGCACCGGCGTCCCAAACCCCGCGCGAGCCTCTAGCGCAGCGCCCGACGAACTACCGCAGTGCCCGGTGAGCCTGGTCGAAGAACTCACGCTCATACACGCACGCCGACAGGTACGCCCGCGCCGCGCGGACACGCTGAGCCGGTGAAGCCGCCTCAAACGCACGCTCCACCTCCGCGAGACTACGCTCCACCTCCGCGGCGAACTCTTCGCCACCGTACAGGCTCAACCACTCCGCGTACGGGTGGTCCGCGTGGTTCTGCGAGGAGAGCACAGCGCCCACCTCTTCGTACAGCCAGTAGCAGGGCAGAATCGCGGCAGCGCCGACCACATAATCCTCACCAGCTGCGGAGGCACGCAGGAAATTCGTGTACCCCATGGTGATGGGCGAAGGCCCACCCAGGCGTGCGCGGTTCGCCAACCAGCCCTCGTGCAGCTGCGATTCGGCGGCAATCGCCTCATGCGCGCCAGCCGCCCAGTGCACCTGCGCCTCAGCGGTGTCGGCACGCGCCGAAAGGGTCGCGAGCGCACGCGAATAGTCGCGCAGGTAGAGGGCGTCCTGGTCCAGGTAGAAGGAGAACAGGTCCTCGTCGAGGGTGCCGTCGCCGAGGGCACGCACGAAGGGCAAGTCCAGAATCTGGCGCCAGGTTTCGCCTCCCGCAGCCCAGAGCGCGGCGGTCCAGGGGCCGGCGGGCTTTACGACGGCTTCACCGGCGGATACGGGGCTGACCGGCAGCAGTCGCTCCGGGCTGGTGCCATCAAGAGCGTTGCCCTCAGAGTCGGTAGTGGCGAGCAGGTGATGCCACGGGTAGGCGGAGGCTGCAGCCTCCAGACGGCGGGCACGGGCGGCGTGATCCACCGGGCCGTGACCCTCACCGGAGCCGACCTGCAGACCGGCACCTGCGGCAATGGATTCGTGGAGCCAGCGGGTGCTCCACTGCAGGGCACGGTGGGTGTCTTCGCTGGTCAGAGTGTTCTTCTGGTCTGCGGCAGGTTCTGCGGCCTCCGCGTGCTGCAACAGCTCCACGCCCAGGCGGGTTGCCAGCGAGGAGGATAGGGAGCATCCGGTGCCGTGCGTATTGCGGCTGTCCAGACGCGGGGTGCGCACGTGCGCGCAGGTGCCGTCCGGGAAAACCGCGGTGTTACCGGCGTCCTTGCCGCACAGGTGGCCGCCCTTCACAATGATGGTGGTTCCGGTTGCCGCCGCGAGGTTCGCCGCCTGCTCGTGCGCCTCATCAAAGGTCTGGGCGGGCTCCTTCTGGCAGAGCACGGCAAGCTCCGGAATGTTCGGGGTAATCACGTCCACGAGCGGCACCAGGTCACGCAGCGCCTGCTCCGCTTCCGCCTGCAGCAGACGGTCACCACTGGAAGCAATCATGACCGGGTCGAGCACAACCACGGGCACGGGGTGCTCACTCAGCCAGGTGCGGACGGTACGAATCGTGTCCGCGTCGCCGAGCATGCCGATTTTCACGGCGTCCACCGTGACGTCATCAAAAACGGCGGCAAGCTGCGCGGTCAAAAACTCCAGGGGCGGGGTGAATACTTCACGAACCCCGCACGTGTTTTGGGCGACCAGCGAGGTGGTCACGCACATGCCGTAACCGCCGGATGCGGTAATGGACTTGAGGTCCGCCTGAATACCCGCACCACCGGAGGGGTCGGTTCCCGCAATCGAGAGGACCCTCGGCACCCGAGCTATCTGAGATACCCGGGGGTTTCCGGGAGCGCTCGCGCCGGGTACAGGGTTAGAGGGGGTGGTGGATGCGCACGTGGGCGCGCTAGGCTGCTCTGCCTTCATCGATAATCCCTTCGCTAGTTCGAACTAGAGCAGGTTCAATGGGTGTTTTTCTCAGCCTTGAGTGTTTGTACGCTGTTTCGCGCGCCCGCTGTTCCGTGCGCCCGCTGTTTTGGTTGCCCGTCTTTGGGCGGGTCAGCGGGTCGCGGGCGTCTCAAGGCACCCCATATCGCTCTGCCAGGTTATCACAATGATTCTCCGTAGCTAAAAGTTCTGCGGGTAACAAGTGAATCTCTCCGAAATTTTCGTTTGAGTCTTGCACTCTTGCGAGTGCTCCCGCCGCCGATTTCAGTGCACCCTTGTACGGAAACCACCCGTTAAACACGTAGTGCCCGGCACCGCTTCACACGGTACCGGGCACTATCAGCCGGGCACTATCAGCCGGGTTTAGGTCAGGGCGAAAATCTCTGCCGGTGAACCCTCCGCAATGATCCTACCCTCGTGCAGCAGGACCGCGCGGTCAGCCAGCGAGGCGATACGCGCATCGTGCGAAATGATCAGCACCGCACGGTTCGCCAGCACGGCGCTCAGGGACTCGGTTGCGTCCGCGAGCTCCAGCTGGGTGGTGGACTCGTCCAGAATCACGGCGTGCGGGTCAGCAAGCACAATACGTGCCAGCGCCAGCTGCTGAATCTGGTCGCGGGTCAGCGGCGAATCCGCGCCGCTCACGACAGTATCCATGCCCTGCGGCAGGTCGCGCCACCAGCGGGCACCGATAGCGTCCAGTGCCTCGCCCATCTGCTCGACGGTTGCATCCGGCACGACCACCGTAAAGTTATCGGCGAGAGTACCGAAGAAGACGTGCGCTTCCTGGGTGCAGACCAGCAGGCGCGGGCGGCCATCGGCGGCGGCATCGGTCGGGAAGTCGCCGTGACCGACCGGGCGGCCCATCACGGTGATGGTGCCTTCCAGGGCGGTCAGCGAACCACCAATCAGACGAGCCAGGGTGGTCTTACCCGAACCGGAACGACCCACCAGGGCAAGTGCCTCACCGCGGCGAATCTTCAGGTTGATACCTTCCAGAACGAGGGCGTCCGGCGAGTAGCCGTAGGAGACGTCGGTGCAGTCAATGGCGTACTCCGGGTTCTTCACGGCTTCATCAGATACGGCGGCGAACGCTTCGGCACGGTGCTGTGCACGCGCCTCACGCTGCTTCTTCGCCAGGGAGACCACACCGAACACACGACCCATGTTCACCAGCATGATGCGCAGGCTGCTGACGTGGTGGTTCAGCATGTCGGCGAGGACTCGCAGGCTGAAAACCATGACCGAGGCGGTCGCCACGGCGCCCCAGCTTGCCCAGCCGAGAGCCACGCAGGCGGCACCCCAGAGCATACACAGAATCGTGGGGATCCAGGCGTTGATAGCGTCCACGGTGAAGTACAGCTGGCGGATGCGCACCATGCCCAGCTGCGCGGCGAACTGGCGCTTGTTCTCACCGGCGAAGGCGTCTTCGCGGGCGGTGTGAACGCCCAGCTCACGGATCGTGGAGGTGCCGCGAATGTTCTCGGTCAGCACACTGTTGAGGTCACTCACGCGCTCCTGGGCGGTCTGGTTGCGTGCCGCCATGAGCGGCAGCATCTTCGACATGATGAGGGCAAGACCGGCAATCATGGGTAGCATGATCAGGCCCATTGCCGGGCTCACAACCGCTAGCGAAATGGTGGAGATAATGAAGTACAGCACCACGTAGATTGCGCCGAGCAGGTCCTCGCTGACGGACTTGGCTGCCGAGGACAGGTCGTCGGTCACGCGGGTGAGCAGGTCACCGCTACCGGCTTCTTCCACGGTGCGTGCGTCCAGGTCGAGGGTGCCGTCGAGGGTGTCCTGGTTGGCGTCACGGGTGACGAGCGCACCCAGTCGCGCCGCACTGTACGAGGAGACCATGAGGGTTATCGCCTGCACGATGAACGCCGCCAGGATAATCAGAATCGGCTGCCACGGGTAGCTGGAGAACTTGCCCGCCACCACGTCGTCCACGGTGGCACCAATCTGCAGGGGCACCACCGCACCCATGAGGGTGCTGACCATGTAGATGACGAAGGTGTAGAGGGCTCGCCCCTTGTGCGCCGCGAGGTAGTTCCACATGCGGCGTGCTACGTAGGCGGGGCTTTCGATGGGGAGCTGCTTTGCCATGCTAGTTCACCTCCTGATTCTGAGTGGTTTCGGTCTGAACAGTTTCAGACTGAGCGGTTTCCGGGTAGCCGTCGCGTTCCATGCGGCGGGTCGTCTCCGCGGTCGTGGAGACAACGTAGACCTGCTCCAAATCCTGTAGCAGGCCGGGGTAGCCGACGGGCAGGCGGTCGCTACCGACCTGGGTTTCCATCGCATCGTAGATGTAACGCTGGCTGGGTTCATCCACGGAGTTCAGCGGCTCGGTCAGGATGAGCACCTGCGCGTCCTGTGCGAGTGCGCGGGCGAGTGCCAGACGCTGACGCTGACCGCCGGAGAGGTTCGCGCCTTCGCTGGTGATGCGGGCGGCGAAGTAGTCTTCGGGGTTGCGTCCGCCCAGTCGGTAGGCGATTTCGCGGGAGTCGGTAATCTTCAGCAGTTCCTCATCCTTTGCCTGTGCCAGCTCCTCATCGGGGTTCGGAACGGTGCCCAGGCGCAGGTGCTCCTGCAGGGTTCCGGCGAAAATCATGGGGTTGGGTTCGCTCAGCAGCACGCGGCGGCCGGTTGCGTCCTTGAGGTCCTCTCCCCCGCGTCGCAGGGTGCGGGCAAGCGCCTCAGCGTAGTCTTGCGCGGTGAGGTTGTAGTCGCGCGGGTTGACGTACACGATGCGCGGGTTGCTGGCACCGGCGGGGGCGACGGGTACGGGCACCTCGAGGGTGCTAGCCTCGACTGCCTGTTCGGCGCGTGCCAGCTGCGCCATTTCCTCGTCGGTGCGCGGGCTCTTCAGCACGCCCTGGCGTACGCCCGCGTGACCTTCGAGGCGGGCAACCTTGGCGAGCGCAATCTTGGCGTATCGCCATGCGGTGAGGAAGTTCTGGGTAATCCAGATGGGGCCGCCCATCATCGCGATAATGGAGGCGACGGTCACCAGGGACGCGGCGGGCGTGTCGGAGACCCAGCGGCCGTTTTCGACGTGGCCGGTGAGGGCGAAGCCGATGCCGAGCAGGGTCACGGCGCCGCCGAGCAGCGCGCGGATGAGGTACATCCAGCGGTGCGTCTTTTCGTAGCGCATGTAGCTGTCGAAGACTTCGTCGGTGCCGCGGTGGTAGCGTTCACGCATCTGTTCTTCGGCGCCGAGGCCGGCGATGGTGCGCAGACCGGTGGCGATGTCGGAGGCGCGTGAGGAGGCTTCACCGTCCTTTTCGCGGTATTCGCCAATCTTCGATTCGAGGAAGGTCGAGTACCAGGCGATCACGCCGACCACGATGAGCGTGCCGATGAGGGTGACAATCGCGGTGACGGGGTTAATGAGCCAGAGCTGCACGGCACCGAGGGTCGCGATAATCATGGCGTTGACGAATAGCGGCAACGAGAAGTAGACGTCCGTAATGCGGCGTACGTCTTTGTTCATGACGGTGACCGCTTCGCCGGAGTCTACGCCAGCGCGGGTGCGCCCCATGAGCCGGTTGATGTAGATGCGCCAGTCGCGGCTAAGTTCCGCGCTGAGGGTCATGGAGGTGCCCCAGCCGAAGAACTCGTTGATCACGATGAAGGTGATGGCTGCGACTACTACCCAGAACATGGGCCAGGCATCGGGGGCTTTGCCGGCGATGTGCTGGTTGATGAATTGGCCCACCATGACGGGAATCAGGATTGCGCCGGTACCCGCGGTGGTTTCACCCAGGACGGGGATTGCCCAGCGGTGCCAGGGGTATTTGTATCCGGGGGCGGTGACTCGCAGGGCGAGGCGCTTTTTGAGGGCTTCCTCTTCTGCCTTGCGCTGTTCGCTACCGGTTACTTCCTGTGCAGCTTTTTTCTGCACAGTTTTCTTCTGAGCGGCTTTTTCCTGCGTGGTTTTGTTATGCATGGATTCTTCATGCGTAGCTTCTTCACGCGCGGCGTTTTCTTGTGCCTTGTCAGCGTTGTATTCAGTCATTCAACGTCTCTCCTTTCTCTTACCCTATTCCTTTATCAATGTGGCACGCAACACTATTTATGCAATAGATGGGCGTGTCGTTATTTATGCAACGTATTTTGGGGCGTGCATCAGCCGCTCAATATGCACCGACATCAATCGGCGGATTCTGCATCTACGCGGTAATCTATGCGGCATGGAGGCCTACGTTTTCGACCTTCTGAGCACCAGGTTTTTGCACCACTGCACTTTTAGTGCTTTGTTCTACACTACACGAATTTGGGGAATTCCCGCGTTAGCGCGGCACCGCGCCTCCCGAACACCCTATAAACGCCCCGCGAAGGAACCGCGAACTCCCTGCAAAGATGCAGCGAACACCCCGCAAACACTCCGCGAGTACCCGTTTGTTCCCTCGTAACGATAACGCCCCCGCGCCCGCGCTATTCCCGATAGACTGGAATCCTCATGAGTATTTTGAATTTTCTTTCTCCCGGGCTGGGCGAGAACCCCGGCGACTACAATCGACGCGATTTTAAGGGCAACCCCCTCACCGCCGAAGAAATCTATGAGGCGTTCACCGAGTGGATTTCGACCCGCGGCATGACCCTGTACCCCGCCCAGGACGAGGCCGTTCTGAGCATTGCCGCCGGACATAACGTGGTGCTGGCAACTCCGACCGGTTCCGGTAAGTCCACTGTGGCTGTTGCCGCGCATTTTACGGGCCTGGCGACCGGTCAGCGCTCCTACTACACCGCCCCCATTAAGGCGCTGGTGTCTGAGAAGTTCTTTGACCTGATCAATATTTTTGGTGCCGAGAACGTGGGCATGATTACCGGCGACTCCGCCATTAATACGGAGGCGCCCATTATCTGCTGCACCGCGGAAATTCTCGCCAATATTGCCCTGCGCGAGGGTAAGGATGCGGACCTCTGCCAGGTCATTATGGACGAGTTCCACTTCTACTCTGATCCGCAGCGCGGTTGGGCGTGGCAGCTTCCCCTGCTGGAGCTTCCGCAGGCGCAGTTCCTGCTGATGAGCGCGACCCTGGGCGATACGACTCGCTTCCAGGAGGAGATGACGGCGCTGACCGGTCGTGAGAGTGACCTGGTCGCGCATTCTGAGCGCCCTATTCCGCTGCATTTCTACTACTCCACCACCCCGGTTCAGGAGACAGTGCAGGAGCTCGTGCAGACCAAGCAGACTCCGGTCTACATTGTGCACTTCTCGCAGAAGGCGGCGCTGGAGCAGGCGAATGCGCTGCTGTCGGTGGCTATTGCCTCCAAGGAAGATAAGGAACGCATCTCCGAGCTGATTGCTAAGTTCCGTTTCGGTCCGGGCTTCGGTAAGGCACTGAATAAGCTGGTGCGTGCCGGTATCGGTATTCACCACGCGGGTATGCTGCCCAAGTACCGCCGCCTCGTGGAGCAGCTGGCTCAGGAAGGTCTGCTCAAGGTCATCTGCGGTACCGACACCCTGGGTGTGGGCATTAACGTGCCCATCCGTACCGTACTGATTACGGCGCTGTCGAAGTTTGACGGTGCCCGTAGCCGCCGTCTGCGTGCCCGCGAGTTCCACCAGATCGCTGGACGCGCCGGCCGCGCCGGTTTTGATACCGCCGGCACCGTGGTGGTTCAGGCACCCGAGCACGATATTGAGAACGCTCGCCTGCTGGCTAAGGCGCAGGCGAAGTTCGGTGACGACACCAAGCGCATTAACCAGTCGCTGTCCTCCAAGCGCAAGAAGGCGCCGGAAGGCTTCGTTGGCTGGTCCGAGAAGACCTTCGACCAGCTGGTAGAAGCCGCCCCGGAGCCGCTGACCTCCTCCTTCGACATCACCCATTCGATGCTGCTGAACCTGATGCACCGCCCGGAGAACCCGGTCATTGCCGCGTACCGCATCATTCAGGAAAACCATGAGAGCCCCGCGCGCCGCCGCGAGCTGCTGCGCAAGGCGATTGGTATCTACAAGGAGCTGCTGACCGGCGGCGTGATTGAGCGAACCAACACCCCGGACGAGCACGGCTCCTACCTGCGCCTGACCGAGGACCTGCAGGATAACTTTGCCCTCAACCAGCCGCTGTCTGCCTTCGCGGTCGCCGCGCTGGAGCTGCTGGACCCCGAATCCCCCAGCTACGCCCTGGATGCGCTCTCCCTCATCGAGGCGACCCTGGATTCGCCGAACCAGGTGCTGTACGCGCAGGAGCGCAAGGCGAAGAACGAGCTCTCGGCGCAGTTGAAGGCGGACGGTGTGGACTACACCGAACGCATGAACGAGCTGGACAAGGTCACCTACCCGCAGCCCCTGGCTGAGCTCATTGATCAGGCGTACACGACCTACAAGCAGTCTGCCCCGTGGGTTGCACGTTTTGAGCCGCGCCCCAAGTCGATTGTGCGTGACATGTACGAACGCGCGATGGGCTTCAACGACTTCGTGCAGTACTACACGCTGGAACGTGCCGAGGGCGTGCTCCTGCGCTACCTCTCTGACGCGTACAAGGCGCTGCGCCACACCATCCCCGATTCTACCGTGACCGACGAGCTCGACGACATCATCGAGTGGCTCGGCGAGCTGGTACGCCAGACCGATTCCTCCCTGGTGGACGAGTGGGAGAAGCTGGCAGCCGGCGAAGACACCGCCACCGTTGCCGCCGAGCACGCCTCCATCGAGGAGGAAGAGCCTCCCGCCGTGACGAAGAACCTGCGCGCCTTCCGCGTGATGGTGCGCAACGCCCTCTTCCGCCGCGTGGAGCTCTTCGCTGACGAGCGTGACCGCGCCCTGGGCGCCCTGGACGAATGGTGCGGCTGGGATGCCGACCGCTGGGCGGACGCCATGGACGACTACTTCGACACCTACGACGACATCTACACGGACGCCGACGCGCGCTCGCCTCGCCTGGTCAGCATGGATGAGGACACCGCCGCGCATCCTGGCGTGTGGAAGGTTCAGCAGAGCTTCGCTGACCCCGAAGATAATTTTGACTTCGGTATTCGTGCCGAGGTTGATTTGGCGGCATCCGATGAGGCGGGGTACCCAGTGCTGAAGATTCTGAGCGTGGGCGAGTTCTAAGACTCCGATTAAGGCTCCGAATGAGACTCCGCCCGAGGCTCTGCCCAGATGTTGCCCGTAGTGGGCTAGAATACAGAGTATCTATCTATTTGAATGAAAGAAGGTTCACCGTTGACCGTTTCTTCGCTTCCCAAGGTTGAGTACCGCAAGGGTTCGGTCGTCAAGCACGACGGCTACGAGATTACCGACCACTGGTTCCAGGTTCCCCTGACCCACGGTCTGATTTTCTCCAAGGGCAAGGATGCCGCTCTCTCCTCCCGTTTCGCAGACCAGACCATCACCGTGTTCGCCCGTGAGGTTGTGAACACCAACGAGACTCTGACCGTTTCGGCTGATAAGCGCCCTTACATTGTGTACCTGCAGGGCGGCCCCGGTTTCGGTTCGCCGAAGACCGGCTCCATTGGCGGCTGGATTGCTGAGCTGGCGAAGACTCACCGCGTGATTCTTCTGGATCAGCGCGGTACCGGCATGTCTTCCCCGCTGTCTGCTCGCAACATCACCGCTGTGGGTGATGCGCAGGTTCAGGCTGAGTACACTGAGCTGTTCCGTGCGGACTCCATCATCGCTGACGCGGAGGCTGTCCGCGAGGTGCTGCTGGCTGACCGTGCCGACAAGCGCTGGTCCACCATTGGTCAGTCCTTCGGTGGCTTCCTGACCCTGTCCTACCTGTCGTTCGCACCGCAGTCGCTGCGTGACTGCCGCATCACCGCGGGCCTGGCGCCGATTCGTACCTCGGTGGACAACGTCTACCAGCACACCTTCGACCGCATGAAGGAACGTGTTGAGGAGTACTACAGCTGGTTCCCTGAGGACGCTGAGCTCGCTACCCGCATTGCTGAGCACCTGCGCACCCACAAGGAGTACCTGCCCACCGGTGAGCGTCTGACCGATCACCGCTTCCAGATGGCCGGCCATTTCCTGGGTGGCCGCTGGCGCGAGCGCGGTCTGCACTACTTCCTGGAGACCGCCTTCGCTGAGGGTAACGACCATCTGTCCGATCAGTTCCTGACCGCTATGGGTGCCGAGGTGACCTTCCAGGCGAACCCGCTGTACGCCCTGATGCACGAGACCATTTACGCTGACGGCCCCGCTGACGGCGTTCTGCCCGGCATCCCCGGCTACGAGCTGTCCCCCTCCCCCGCGCCGACCAACTGGTCTGCTGCTCGCGTGGCGGCTTCCCGCCCCGAGTTCGCACCGGATGCGGACCGTCTGCTCTTCACCGGCGAGCACATCTTCCCCTGGTACTACGAGGAGGATCCCTCGCTGCGTCCGCTGGCTGAGGTTGCAAACCTGCTGGCTGAGAAGAAGGACTGGGGTCGCCTGTACGACCACGCACAGCTGCACAAGAACGAGGTCCCCGTGGTGGCTGCGGCGTACAACCCGGACGTGTACGTGGACTTTGAGCACTCCATGGAGACCGCTCGCTGGGTCGGTAACACTCAGGTGTGGACCTCGAAGACCCACCACCACGACGGTTTCGGTTCTGACCCGCTGACCATTCTGGGTCACCTGAAGAACATGCTGGCTGAGGTTCACAACCAGTAATTCTTCTGAAATATCTCTGATATAGCTAAAGCCCCTCACCCCGGTTGATCCGGTGTGAGGGGCTTTAGTGTTAGCGCCAGCCTGGTGAGGCCGCACGCTCAGTAGCTCAAACTACTTCGAGGAGGAAGCGTGCGCATCCTGTGCGGTGCGGGCACGCATCACGAGGGCGTGGTATTCGTCTTCCTTCTCAATCAGCTCTTCACGCAGCTTCTGCGGAATAGTCTTGAGCTTCTCGGTTTCCTGCTGCCAGCGGGCGGTGATGTCCGCACGCTCGGCGGCGGGTGCATCCTCGGGCAGTGCCAGGTACTTCTCGGAGAGCGCCTGAACACGCTGAATGGTCTGCAGTGCGCGGCCCTTGGGGCTGAGCAGCGAGGCAAGCACGGTAATGATCAGGACGCCCACGATGACCATCAGCGACATTTCGGTGCTGATTTCGATGACGTGCACGGGCTCGCCGTGGTTGATGAACGGCAGGTTGTTCTCGTGCATTGCGTGCAGGATGAGCTTCACACCAATGAACGCGAGGATGGTCGCCAGGCCGTAGGAGAGGTAGACGAGGCGGTCCAGCAGGCCGTCAATGAGGAAGTACAGCTGGCGCAGACCCATGAGAGAGAACGCGGTCGCCGTGAACACAATGTAGACGGACTGGGTGAGGCCGAAGATCGCGGGGATCGAGTCGAGCGCGAAGAGCAGGTCGGAACCGGCGATAGCGACCATGACGAGCATCATGGGGGTCATGACGCGCTTGCCGTTTTCGATGGTGAAGAGCTTGTCACCGTCGAAGTGGTCGCTGGTCTTCAGGTACTTCTTGGCGAGGCGGACCATGATGTTGTCGGCTTCGTCGTCGCCGTCGCCTTCGGTGAGTTCGTCCTTGAGCAGGTTACCTGCGGTCATGAGCAGGACCAGGCCGAAGATGTAGAACACCCAGGCGAAGGAGTTGATGATTGCCGCGCCGGCGAAGATGAAGGTACCGCGCGCCAGGATCGCGAAGACGATACCGAAGAGAAGGACCTTCTGCTGATTCTCACGGGCGACACGGAAGGTGCCCATAATGATCATGAAGACGAAGAGGTTATCGACCGAGAGAGCTTCTTCGGTGATGTAGCCTGCATAGAATTCGGTGGCGGCGGAGGGGCCGTTCGTCACGAAAATATACAGACCAAACAGCATCGCGATGCCGATGTAAATACTCGACCAGATGGCCGCTTCCTTGACGGAGGGTTCGTGCGCCTTACGAACGTGGAACACGAAGTCGAAGGCCAACAGACCCGCGATGATGAGAATAGTAACCAACCATTGCAACCCGGTAACTTCCATGGGGAGCCTTTCTTGTGGTGTGCGTACAGGACCACAAGTCTCTCCCGCCGGCCTGAATGGAGGTCGGCTCGATTCACCGGTTAGGCGCCTTCGGCTAACGTGCTGACGATGAGTCGATTGGTGGGATACTCCCTTGCTCGGTGAACGATTATACAGCAGGTTGAGGTTTTCGCACAGGAGCCCCTCCGGAGGGTTTTCGCGAGCTAGGCACACCAAAACGCCGCATCCGGCAGAGCTGACCTGTCGGATGCGGGGTTCGGTGAGGTTGCACTCTCCATGGACCACCACGCCTGACCGGTCTCCGGCGCAGTCACGGGCTTGTTCTTGGTGCGCGACTGCAGGGCGCCACTGGCAGGGTTGGTAATCATCCAGCCGCCAACCTGAGTAAAGTCCGGGCCGTGTACCGTCTTGCAATCATCAGCCGAAGCAGCGAATGCGGGCACCGTCGTGGAGGCGGCAATAGCGGGCACAACCCAAAGCGCGCCGCGGGTGAGGTTGCGGCGGGTAATGGAACGAGCTCCCGTGGTGTGTGCGTCTGAAGAGTTATGAGAAATAGTCACAGATTTTCTTTATCGTTCGGAAGCATCGAGGTTTTATTTGACACGTAAAACACCTTGATAGTGTACAGCATGTATCTGCACTCAGTAGAACTTCATGAACAATGAGTTACCTCATGGCGAAAAACCTACGTCGGCCCCTAAACGCCGGGCTTAGAACACCGGGTTTAGGCGTGACCCGCCTCCTTCATCAGGCGTAGCTCCTTCTTCAAATCGGCAAGCTCATCACGCAGACGCGCCGCCAACTCAAATTGCAGGTTCTCCGCCGCCACGCGCATCTGCTCGTTCATCTGCTCAATCAAATCCAGCAGGTCCTCGGCAGGTGCCGCCGCCAGGCCGTCGGCACGAACGCGCGCCTCCGCACGGGCGAGAAGCGCCTCCGACTCCGGGGTGCTCGTGGCAATCTTCGACGAGGTCGCAGAACCGGTCTTCGCACCCGCACTCACCGTGCGGGCCCCCTTCTTACCGCTCTTACGCTGCTGCAGAAGCTCGCGGGTGTCCTCTTCCTCGCGGGCGAGAACATCCGTAATATCGGCAATCTTCTTACGCAGCGGCTGCGGGTCAATGCCGTGCTCACGGTTGTACGCCTGCTGAATCTCGCGGCGGCGGTTCGTCTCATCAATCGCCACGCGCATAGAATCCGTAATCTTATCGGCGTACATGTGCACCTGACCGGACACGTTACGCGCCGCACGACCAATCGTCTGAATCAGCGAAGTGGTCGAACGCAGGAAGCCTTCCTTATCGGCATCCAGAATCGCAACCAGGGACACCTCGGGCAAGTCCAGGCCCTCACGCAGCAGGTTAATACCAACCAGCACGTCGAAGGTGCCCAGGCGCAGTTCGCGCAGAAGCTCCACACGGCGCAGGGTATCAACGTCAGAGTGCAGGTACTGCACCTTCACGCCATGCTGCAGCAGGTACTCGGTCAGATCCTCCGCCATGCGCTTAGTGAGGGTCGTGACCAGCACACGCTCATCACGCTCAACGCGCACGCGAATCTCCTCGAGCAAATCATCAATCTGCCCCTTGGTCGGCTTGACCACAATCTCCGGGTCAATCAGGCCGGTCGGGCGAATAATCTGCTCCACATAACCATCAGCCTGCGACAGCTCATACTTACCGGGGGTCGCCGAAAGGTAAATCGTCTGACCGATACGCTCCAGGAACTCCTCCCACTTCAGCGGGCGGTTATCCATCGCCGACGGCAGACGGAAACCGTGCTCCACCAGGGTGCGCTTACGGGACATATCGCCCTCATACATGGCACCAATCTGCGGGACCGTTACGTGCGACTCATCAATAATCAGCAAGAAATCATCCGGGAAATAATCCAGCAGACAGTTCGGGGCGCTACCGGGGGCACGACCGTCAATATGGCGCGAGTAGTTCTCAATGCCATTGCAGAAGCCCATCTGCTCCATCATTTCCAGGTCGTAAGTGGTGCGCATGCGCAGACGCTGCGCCTCCAGCAGCTTGCCCTGAGACTCGAGGGTCTGCAGGCGCTCGCGCAGCTCATCCTCAATGGAGGTAATAGCCTTCGCCATGCGCTCCGGGCCAGCAACGTAGTGGCTTGCGGGGAAGACATACATTTCTTCTTCCTCACGAATTACCTCGCCGGTCAGCGGGTGCAGGGTGTAAATCGCCTCAATCTCATCACCGAAGAACTCAACGCGGATCGCGTTCTCCTCGTACATGGGGATGATTTCGACGGTATCGCCACGCACACGGAACGTGCCGCGGTGAAAGTCCATGTCGTTACGCGCGTACTGCATCGCCACGAACTGGCGCAGCAACTCGTCGCGGTCAATCTCCTCACCGCGACGCAAAGTCACCATCTGCTTAATGTACTCCTCGGGCGTGCCCAGACCGTAAATGCAGGACACGGTCGCAACCACTACCACGTCGCGGCGAGTCAGCAGGGAGTTCGTCGCCGAGTGGCGCAGACGCTCCACCTCCTCGTTGATGGAGGAGTCCTTCTCAATGAACGTATCGGTCTGCGGCACGTACGCCTCAGGCTGGTAGTAGTCGTAGTACGAGACGAAATACTCCACCGCATTATTCGGCAGCAGCTCGCGCAGCTCATTCGCCAGCTGCGCCGCCAGGGTCTTATTCTGCACGAGCACCAGGGTCGGACGTTGCACCGCCTCAATCAGCCAGGCTGCGGTCGCGGACTTACCGGTACCGGTAGCGCCCATCAGCACAATGTCCTTCTCACCGTTCTGCACACGCTCGGTGAGCTCGGCGATAGCCTTCGGCTGGTCACCGGCAGGCTGGAAGGGGCTGACCACTTCAAAGGGGGCGACGATGCGGTTAATTTCGGGTGCGTAACTCATGTATCCATCCTAGGGGAAAGCCACCCAATGCGCCTCAGGATTGGTCGCCCTTTTCTGCTGGCGCAATATAATCACGCGTAATGCACTCGCAATACCCTCTGCCCACCGCTGGCTACGCGCCAGTGGGTACATGCCAGTGGGGCACCTCGCGGGTAAGGATTTAGCGCACCTCCAGGGTGGCTCCGGCGAGGCTCATCAGCGCCCGGTTCGTCAGCGGAAGGTACCCGTTCAGGGCGCTCAAAATCAGCTGCATGGTGCGCTCTTCATCCTCCACGCTCAGCCCGCGCGGAATACCCACACCCGGCACGCAGATGCGCTGCTTATAGAGGTCAATCACCGCGCACACGGTGCGGTTCGGCACGCTCAACACCGGCAGCATGCCGCGGTGATTGATGGTGCGCAGGCCCTTACCGACCACGGCGGCGGTGCGGATATCCGGGCGGGCACTCCTCGCGAACCGGGAGGTGCTCGCACCGTTCGCAAAAGCGGCAGGGTCGGGAATACTATTCGGCACCGCGCTCTTCTCGTTCAGCACAGACAGCAGCGGCTCCCCCACCGCGGCGGTGACCGCCACGTAGCGTACCTGCCGGTCCATGGCGTTGAGGAAGTCCAGTTCCGCGTACTCCTCCACGCGGTAGTTTTCGACCAGACCGGCTTCACCCGACCCGGTTTCTTCCACGGTGCGGGTGATGACTTCTTCATCGTAGAAGCTTGCCACGCACACCTGCGGGGCGCCGCGCTCAATGCGGGCGCGGCACTGATAGTCGTCGTCGAGCAGCCAGAGGGACAGCTCGTAGCCGTCGGGCACATCGCGCACACCGGTCGCGAGCAGCACTTCGCTGCCGTCCAGGGAGAACGGTTCCCAGCCTGCCGGTTCAAAAGCGTTGAGGGCACCGTCCAGGGCGGGGTTGCAGGAACCGAGGCTCGGCGCCTGATCAGCCGGAGTGAACGCCTCGGTGGAGGGCATGGCGATGGTGAGCCCGCGCATCCTGCCGGCGAGGCAGAGCTCAACCGCCATGAGCAGGTGACCCGCACCTTCACGGCTCAGTGCTGGGCTCTGAACCAGGTGCGCCACACCGGAGTTGTCCAGACTGAGGTGTTCGCCAACTCCGCGGGCGGCGTTCGAGTAGCGGTTATGCAGGCGCACCAGCTCGTCAATGGGCAGGGCGCGACCCACGGCGCCGAACGCCTGGGCGATAGCGTGAACGTGTTCGGGGAAGACGCGGCAGAGCCTGCCGAGCTGACAGGCAAACTCCGCCGGACGCTGCGTGAGCACGCCCAGCAGGGTGCCGAGGTTCTGCTGGCGGTAGGCGTTGAGTAGCTGGGCGACGGTGGCGGGTTCAAGCTGCTCGACAGTGCCCATCTTGGGGAGGCGCGCTCCCTGGCGGTTGAGGGTTGCGGTGCCGCCGCGGCTGCCCGCGGACTGCTCTGATGAGTTTTTGCCTGCTTGTTCGTCTACTTGTTGATAGTAGGTTCCCGACTGCGTCACGTTTTCACGACCTTGAGCTCTTCAGAGCGTTCGTTAGCTGATTCTTCGTAAGGTGACGGGCGGGGCTCAGCGCCTACCGGCAGATGGTTCGTGCACACACTCGACCGTCTACCGGGTCGTATAGTACCGGCATTCAGCTGTGTCTCGTTCCTTGAGCAGCTAAGCTATAGCTTCAAGACGTCAGCATCAGGACCTCAGCGCTGAGATAGTACCCAGTTCTCAGCGCTGAGATGTCAGCGTTGAGCCCTGCCCGTCGGTGCGGGCGCACGCGTTCCCTCGTGGAGGCGCCGGGCTGGGTTACCGCTGGTGACGAACCCGTTGCCCGTGCCGTGGAGGGGCGCGTGCGTTCCGCAACGCTTTTTAGGCTATCAGCTTTAACGGGCAAATACTAGGGTTAGAGTAACCATTAACTAAGGTTGAGCTATCTTTTAGATTTTGAGAGCTTTCCGCAAACGCTTTAGCCCGGAAATCTAGGAGGAAATCTGGGAACGGAAATCTAGGGGCCAGTAACCTAGACCGGCAAATCCACCCACTGCGTATCCCCCCAGGCCACGCTCACCGCGCCGGAACTCAAGCTCACCACCAGCTCCTCGGCACGCGCCAGCTCTTCTGGGCGGTCAAACACGCCCAGGGAAATCGTGGCACCCTCCGCACCGTACTCGGTACCTAGCACATTCAGACCGGCGGCACGGATCTCGTTCTCCAGGCGGCCAGCATCCGCATGCGAACTGAGCACCTGACCCACACGCAGACGCTCACGCGAATCGAATAGCGCACCATCCAGGGTCTGCACCACCGAATCAGTGTAGGCACGCACCAGACCGCCCGCACCAAGCTTAATGCCACCAAAATAGCGCACGACCACCGCAACCACATCCGACAGGTCGGTGGTACCGTCCTCGCGGGTCTGACGCGCCAGCAACGCCTGCATCATCGGCACACCGGCGGTACCGGCGGGCTCACCATCATCGGAGGAACGCTGAATATCGCGGTCAGCACCAATAATGAATGCCGAACACACGTGGCGGGCGTCGTGGTAGGTCTTGCGCACCGACTCAATGTAGGCGCGCGCCTCCTCAACGGTGCTCACGCGCTTGATGTGACCAATAAATTCGCTACGCTTAATTTCGAGGAGGCTCTCATAGGGCTCATCGCCGCGCGGCACAAGGTAGCGGTTGGCGCGAGTTTCTTCCTGCATGTGTCCTCCTCTAATCAGTACCTATCTATTGTGGCACAGCCCGTCAGGAGCACCGTCCATGTCCCAGCCTTCTTCCCCCGCCTCTAATACCCTGCGCCGTTACGCCCTCACCGGCGGTATCGGCAGCGGCAAGAGCACCATCGCCTCCCTCTTCGTTGAGCAGGGCGCGTTCCTGGTGGATGCGGACGCTATCTCCCGCTCCCTCATGGAGCCCGGTGAGGCGGTGCTCGCCCGCACGGTCGCGGAGTTCGGTGAGCATCTGCTCGATGAGGATGGCCGCCTCAACCGCCCCGCCCTGGCGCGTATCGTGTTCAATGATGAGCAGGCACGCCTGCGCCTGAACGCGATTGTGCATCCCGCTATTCGTGAGCGTGCCGCGCAACTGGTGGAGCAGGCGCAGGCCGAACCCGGGTTCATCAGCGTGGTGCTGGAGGATATTCCCCTGCTCGTGGAGACCGGCGACCCTTCCGCTTTTGAGGGCGTGGTCGTGGTGCGCACTCCCCTGGCGACTCGCCTGCAGCGCCTCGTATCTTCACGCGGCATGACTGAGGAGGATGCGCGCGCCCGCATCGCCGCGCAGGCAACCAACGAGCAGCGTGAGGCGGTCGCAACCTGGATTATCGATAACGGCGGCTCACTGGAGGAAACCGCCGAGCAGGTGCGCGCCGTCTGGGAGCAAATGGTCGCCGCCTAAAATCCTCCCCGGCAACATCGGGCACAGCAACACAGTGCACACGCCCCCCGGCTCCCAATACGCCTAGCTCCAAACCCAAACCCCCAATAACGCAAGGAACCCCTTCACCTCCCAAACGGGAGATGAGGGGTTCCTCTGCTCTAGGCACCCCGTATGGGGTTACCTATCGGCTATTACGCCTGATGAGTGCTCATCTGAGCGGCAGATTAGTTGCCGGTCAGCTTCTTGCGGAGCTCAGCCAGTGCCTCATCCGATGCGAGGGTACCTGCGGAAGCGGGCTCCTCGGAGGAGTAAGAGGTCGGTGCGGGCTCAGCTGCTGCGGGAGCTGCTGCTGCAGCCTCTGCGTCAGCCTCGAGAGCCTTAGCAACCTGAACCTTGTGAGCCTCGAAGCGAGCCTGTGCCTCTGCGTACTGTGCTTCCCAAGCCTCGCGCTGTGCATCGAAGCCTTCCAGCCACTCGTTAGCCTCGGGGTCGAAGCCCTCGGGGTACTTGTAGTTGCCAGCATCATCGTACTCTGCTGCCATGCCGTACAGAGCGGGGTCAAACTCGGTAGCGTTGGGGTCAACGCCCTCGTTTGCCTGCTTGAGGGACAGGGAGATGCGGCGGCGGTCCATGTCGATGTCGATGATCTTAACGAAGACCTCTTCACCAACGGAGACGACCTGCTCAGCCAGGTCAACGTGGCGGGTTGCCAGCTCGGAGATGTGGACGAGGCCCTCGATGCCGTCCTCAACGCGCACGAATGCACCGAAGGGAACGAGCTTGGTGACCTTGCCGGGAACAATCTGACCCAGAGCGTGGGTGCGAGCAAATGCCTGCCACGGATCTTCCTGGGTTGCCTTGAGGGACAGGGACACGCGCTCGCGGTCCAGGTCCACCTCGAGAACCTCGACGGTAACGGGCTGGCCAACCTCGACAACCTCGGACGGGTGGTCGATGTGCTTCCAGGACAGCTCGGAAACGTGAACCAGACCGTCCACGCCACCCAGGTCCACGAATGCACCGAAGTTGACGATGGAGGAGACAACGCCCTCGCGGACCTGACCCTTCTCCAGCTCGTTGAGGAAGGAGGAGCGAACAGCGGACTGAGTCTCTTCCAGGTATGCACGGCGGGACAGAACAACGTTGTTGCGGTTCTTGTCCAGCTCGATGATCTTAGCTTCGATCTGCTGACCGATGTAGGGAGCGAGGTCGCGGACGCGGCGCATCTCAACGAGGGATGCGGGCAGGAAGCCACGCAGACCGATGTCGAGGATAAGGCCACCCTTGACAACCTCGATAACGGTACCGGTAACGACGCCGTCGTTTTCCTTGACCTTCTCGATGTCGCCCCATGCACGCTCGTACTGTGCGCGCTTCTTGGAGAGAATCAGGCGACCTTCCTTGTCCTCCTTGGTGAGGACGAGTGCCTCAACCTCGGAGCCAAGCTCGACAACCTCAGAGGGGTCGATGTCGTGCTTGATGGACAGCTCGCGGGAGGGGATGACGCCTTCGGTCTTGTAACCGATGTCGAGCAGAACCTCATCGTGGTCGATCTTAACGACCTGGCCGGAGACGAGATCGCCGTCGTTGAAGACCTTAATGGTCTGCTCGACAGCCTCGAGGAATGCCTGCTCGTCGCCGATGTCGTTGATTGCGACCTGAGGGATGTTGGTGCTCATGTAGTGAGGGCTCCAATTGGATTTCTAATAGGTCGACGCTGCCGGTTCGCCGCTCAACACCCCCGGGTGGAGGCGCCGACCGGCTCACTTTTTCACCCCGGCGCGCACGGCATAGGGCCGCTAACGCCTTTGAACGAGGTGAGGAAACGTCGAGCTGACGGATACTTACAATGTGTACCGCCCACCGGAAGCAGATGCTTTTAGCAGGGTGTGCGAGCGGTCTGTGCCCGTTTTCTCCCCGTTTTCTTAAGGAGAAAAAGAGCATAGAAAACCCGTACGTTGGTACACGCGATTAATAGTGTACGGGAATCCCGGGCGTGTCGTCAATGGTTACGCGCCCGGGATTCCCGTACTTATTTGCGGTTTTGGAGTTGTGGTTCGCGGAGGGGTTTGCGGAGGGTCGATGCTCGTCCTCGTTCCTACAGGGGCACCCGCCCTCGCTTCGCTTCGGGCACCCTGATGTCACTACGGACGACACCGCCCCTCCACGCGACGCGCCAAGCTTAGCCGGAGCGCAGGGTAGCTATACCCTCCGGAAGCGACATCAGGGTACCCTCTCGGGTGCTCTCCGCAGCGAAGCAAGGAGAGAGCGGAGCGCCCGAGAGGGTGGGTTCCCCTGCAGGAGCGGAGGAAGGGTATAGCGCACCCACCCCCTACCTGTAGGAACGAGGACGAATACCGCTTTCCGTGCGGAAGCCAATAAAGGTAGTGAGCCTAGTGGCCTGCCTCCTGCCAGGACTTACCCCAGCCGACCTGCACATCCAGAGGAACACGCAGGGATGCGGCACCGCTCATCTCCTCGACCAGCACGCGTTCGGCGGCTTCACGCTCACCGGTGGCGACTTCGAGGATGATTTCGTCGTGCACCTGCAGCAGCATGCGGGTCTTCAGGCCCTCTTCGCGCAGGCGGCGGTGAATGTTGATCATAGCGATCTTGATGATGTCCGCGGCGGTGCCCTGAATCGGGGCGTTGAGGGCGGCGCGTTCGGCGGCTTCACGGCGTACACGGTTGGGCGAGTCCAGGTCGGGCAGCACGCGGCGGCGGCCGAAAATGGTTTCGGTGTAGCCGTCCTGGTGTGCCTGCTTGAGCACGCCGCGCAGGAATCGTCCCACGCGTCCGAAGCGTTTGAAGTAGTTGGTGCGCAGTTCGCCTGCTTCGTCAGAGCTGATGTTCAGCTGCTTGGCGAGGCCGAAGCGGGACAGACCGTATGCCAGACCGTAGGACATTGCCTTGACCTTGGAGCGCTGCTCGGGGGTGACTTCTTCGGGGGCTACGCCGAAGACTTCGGAGCCGACGTAACGGTGCAGGTCCTCCCCCGCTTCGTAGGCTGCGATGAGCTTCTCGTCGGCAGCGAGGTGCACCATAATGCGCATTTCGATCTGCGAGTAGTCGGCGGTGAGCAGGCCCTCGTACTCCACACCGTCGACGGGTGCGGGCGCGACGATGAAGGCGCCACGGATGCGGCGGCCTTCTTCGGTGCGGATTGGGATGTTCTGCAGGTTCGGTGCGGTTGAGGAGAGTCGACCGGTGGAGGCGGCACCCTGCTGGAAGGTGGTGTGAACGCGTCCGTCGTCGGCGGCTGCTTTCTGCAGGCCTTCGACGGTCTGTACGAGTTTGATGTTGTCGCGGTAGGCGGCGAGCGCACCGAGGAATGCGGCGCCGTCGGACTCCGGGGAGATTTTGGTGAGCAGTTCGGTGACGGATTCGGCGTCGGTGGAGTAGCCGGACTTGATTTTGCGGGTGTGAGGCAGGGCGAGCTTGTCGAAGAGCACGGTCTGCAGCTGTTTGACGGAGGCGAGGTTGAGGGGTTCTTCGCCGTCGTCGGTTTGGACGGTGTCGCCGATGATGGTGCGTGCGGCGTCCTGCGCCCGGGCTGCGCGCGCGGAGAAGGTGTCGTGCAGTTCGGCCAGGAGCGCGTCGGAGACGGCGATACCTGCCTGCTCCATGTCTGCGAGGACGTAGAGTAGCGGCAGTTCGATTTCTTCGTATACCTTCAGCTGGCCGTGTTCTTCCATTTCGTAGTGCAGCAGGCGTGCGAGTTCGTGGATGATGCGGCTGATTTGCGTGAAGTAGCGCAGGTTGTCGACGGGTTCGGCTTCGCCGGGCATGCTGAAGAGGGAGGGCTCTGCCTCATCTTCTTCGGGCTGGAAGACGAGCTGCGCGTAGGGGTCCTTGGGGATCCAGAGGTAGCGTTCGGCGAGGTCTTCCATGCGTTCGGAGAAGAGCTTGCGGGTTGCGGTGGGGATGAAGCCGCACATGTAGGAGGACAGGGCGGGGTCTTCGACGGCGCCGGCGAGTTCGTAGCCGTAGGCGCGCAGGAGTTTGCGCTGAACCTTGAGGTCCATGACGATTTTGCGGGCGGCTTCGTCGGAGAGCCAGGCGGCGAGGGCGGCGTCGAGTTCCGGGTCGATGGTGCGGGTGTCGATCCAGAGGCTGGTGTTCTTGCTGGTGAGGAGCACGCCGAGCAGTTCGGGGTTTTCTTCAGCGGCGCGGATCTTGGTTTTGGTGACCTTGACGGCAGGTGCGTCGCCGATGGCGGGGCGCGCTACGGGCAGGTTGGTGACCGGGTAGAGGGTCACGGCACCTTCGAGTCGTTCGGGTACGGCGATGGGCGCGCCCTGTTCGTCGTTGCCGTAGTTTTCTTCGGCTGCGGCGGCGCAGAAGGCGCGGAATGCTGCTGCGTCTGCGTTTTTGGTGGGTGCGCTGGTGGCAATGGGTGCGTAGACGGGGCCGGTGGGTGCCTTCTTGGTGGCGCCCTCCTCCCCTGCTTCTGCGGTGGAGCTTGCAGAGCCTGCGGTTCCGGCGGCGCGCACGATGGGGCCGAGGGTGTCGGAGGCACGCTTGCGGATGGTGCGGAACTCTACTTCGTTGAAGAAGGTGTTGAGTGCATCCAGGTCGGGGGTGAATGCGGTGTCTTCGAGGGTGATGCCCAGGTCGAGGTCGTTGACGAGCTGGTTGAGGCGGCGGTTACGCACCACGTTATCCACGTTCTCACGCAACGCCTCGCCCTTCTTGCCGCCAATCTTGTCGCGGTTGTCGAGCACGCCCTGCAGGGATCCGTACTCGCCGAGCCACTTGGCGGCGAAGCCGGGACCCACACCGGGTACGCCGGGCAGGTTGTCCGCCTGTTCGCCGGTGAGGGCGGCGAGGTCCGGGTACATGTGCGGGGGTACCTTGGTTTTCTTTTCGACGGCGGCGGGGTCCATGCGCTGAATACCCTTGGAGGGGCCGGTGGTGACCGGGTAGAGCAGGGTGACGTCGTCGGTGACGAGCTGGAAGATGTCGCGGTCACCGGAGAGGATGAGGACCTTGTAGCCGGCTTCAGTGCCGCGGCGGGTGAGGGTTGCGACAATGTCGTCGGCTTCGTAGTTTTCGTAGGTGAGCGCGGGGATGTTGAGTGCGCCGAGCATCTTTTTGATGAGGTCGATCTGGCCGCTGAAGGCTTCGGGGATGGCGTTGCGGCCGCCCTTGTATTCGCCGTATTCGGCGGTGCGGAAGGTGCCGCCGGGCAGGTCGAAGGCTACGGCGATGTGGCTGGGCTGGTTATCTTTGATGATGCTCAGCAGGGTGGAGAGGAAGGCGTGGACGGCTTCGGTGTGCTGGCCGTCGCTGCGCACGAAGATGTGCTGTCCGGTCTTTTCGGCCATGGTGTAGATGCCGAAGAAGGAGCGTAGGGCGAGGGAGTGTCCGTCAATGAGCAGGAGGGTTTTGTTCTCAGTAGTCACTCCTCTAGTGTATCGAGTCTGAGTTTTCTCGGTGGTTGCGCTTCGTGACAGAGGGTTTCGTGACGGGTGGTTTTGTGATGGCTGGTCAGCCCTGTGGGGAGGCGCCTGCACCGTATTGGGTGCCGGTGCTGTGCCATATAGCGGAATAACGGGGTGTATGGAAAGAGTTTTACCTCATATATAGGTGCCTGTGGGGTGCGTTTGGTGGGTTTTCCTCCCAAAGATTGTGCCCTAAGCCACTATGTGAGGTGGATAATAATACAGTTTCCAGATAATATATAACCTTATTATCGCCTCCAGCGTAGGAAACCCCCACACCCCGTGTATTCATAGGCAGAACTCTACCCAGAATTCACCGGCAGGATCCACCGGACAGTGAGGGCACATCCCGCGCTTAACACACAACGAACCCTCATTTAGGAAACTATGAAGGCACTCAAAAAACTTCCCCTCCTCGCGTGGATTATCATCGCGATCGCATCGGGTGTGCTCATTGGCATGCTGACCCCCGGAATGATTAGCGGCATCAATGACGCAACCGGCGCAGCCATCCCCACCGATTTCATTGTGCAGCTCTTCGTCTCCTTCTCCACCGTGTTCAGTGCCTTCCTGAGCTTCGCGATTCCGCTGATTATTATCGGCTTCATCGTGCCCGGCATTGGTTCCCTCGCGCAGGGTGCAGGCAAGATGCTCGGCATCACCGTGGGTCTGGCGTACATCTCCAGCATCCTTGCTGGCTTCCTGGCACTGACCTGCGCACTACTGCTCTACCCCATCATCCTGAAGGGTCAGCAGCTCGCCTCCTTCGATAACCCCGAGAACGCACTGTCCAAGGGCTACATCTCCTTCGAGCTGACCCCGATTATGGGCGTGCTGAGCGCACTGATTCTCTCCTTCATCCTGGGCCTGGGCATTACTGCCCTGAAGACCCGTGCGATGCTGAACCTCTTCGAGGACTTCCAGGTCATCGTTGAGAAGATGCTCGGCTACGTGATTATCCCCCTGCTGCCGGTGCACATTGTGGGCGTGTTCGCAAACATGACCCTCGCCGGTCAGGTGGCGAAGATCCTCTCCGTCTTCGGTCTTGTGTTCGTCATGGTGATTATTCTGCATTGGGTCACCCTGGCGTTGCAGTACTCGGTGGCTGGCGCGATTTCTCGCCGCAACCCCATCCAGATGCTCAAGACCATGCTCCCGGCATACTTCACCGCAATCGGTACCCAGTCTTCGGCTGCGACCATCCCGGTGACCGTGCGTTCGGCGAAGAAGGCTGGCATCTCCCCCCGCGTGGTGGACTTCGCGATTCCGCTGTGCGCGACCATTCACCTCTCCGGCTCCATGATTACCATTACCTCCTGCTCGGTGGCAGTGCTGTTCATGACCGGTCAGCACCCCGACTTCGGTAGCCTGATCCCCATGATTCTGGTGCTCGGCGTGATGATGGTTGCCGCTCCCGGCGTTCCCGGCGGTGGCGTGATGACTGCAATCGGTCTGCTACAGTCCATGCTTGGTTTCGATGCCTCCATGATTGCCCTGATGATTGCCCTGTACCTGGCTCAGGACTCCTTCGGCACCGCAACCAACGTGACCGGTGACGCGACCATCGCAGCCCTGACCGAGCGTATCTCCAAGGCAAGCGGCGTGAACCCCGATAAGGAAATCCGCGACGAGGACATCGAAAAGGCAGAAGCTATTTCCGCCTAATCCTCTCCGCTTCCATAGCGTTTTTCAGCCCCGCCTCCTGAGTTCAGGAGGCGGGGCTGACCCGTACCCGGAAGCACTCGCGAAAAGCTATCCCGCCAAAAGCAACAAAAACCGAGGAGTACACTGGAAGTCATGACTGAAAACAACACACACCACGCACCCGTCCGCGCGGCAGCGCCCACCACCCTCACCGCAGAAGAAATCAAGGCGCAGCTGACCGAGAGCGGCATCCCCGAGCACCTGCATTCCTACTTCCCCCGCGGTCTGGGTGAGCTCATCCCCGCCATGGGCATTAAGTTCCAGGAACTCACCGCAGAACGCACCGTCGCGACCATGCCCGTCGCCGGTAACACCCAGCCCATCGGCCTGCTGCACGGCGGCGCCAACGTGGTCCTCGCCGAGACCCTCGGCTCCCTCTCCGCAGGCGTGCACGGCGGCGAAAACCTCGTAGCAGTCGGCGTGGACATCAACGCAACCCACGTGCGCCCAGCAGTCTCCGGCGTGGTCACCGCAACCTGCACCGCCGTCAAACTCGGACGCACCCTGTGCATCCACACCATCGACATTGTGGATGAGCGCGGCCGTACCACCTGCACCGCGCGCATCACCAACATGCTGATCCCCCGCCCCACCGCCTAAACTCCCACCGCCTAACGTCCTACAACTTCAGCAAGTAGCCTAAAATCGTAGAAGCACGGGGTACACGGCACCCCGCCAACACCCACCAGAAGGTACGACCAGAAGGAGCACCATGGCCCGCGAGCGCACCCCCTATTTCAAGCGTTACCCGAAGATTGTGCGCGCCAAGCGCATTGTCCTGCCCATCGCAATCGGCGTGATGCTGGTGTGCCTGGTCACCGCGATTAACAACCCCGGCACCTTCTGGTGGCTGGGTGTGATGCTCGGTACCGGCGGAATGCTCTGGGCTGGCTCCCCGACGGACCGCCCCATTAGCGGCCCGAACAATAACGACGACGATTTGAACCGCTACCTGCGCTAAGCCCGTCTGACGCTGCACCTCTTGCAGCGTTGGGTTGCCTGCAGTACCGGCGTAGAAACGCTCCGACTGCCCCGGCAGGGTGCGAGCTTCAGAAGTTAAACGTTAACGCCCCGTCCCTCAGCTTCATTGTGAGGGATGGGGCGTTAGTGTGTCATGAAAAGGTGCTGGTCAGATTCTGACCAGTTGAAGGCGCATACGAGCGAATCCTAGTCTTCGCCGTAGCGTACGTTCGCACCTATACCGATATGTACTATGTACGTCTCGTATTTAGGAGAGCTGCTTGATGATGGTGTCGGAAACTTCGCGCATGGACAGGCGACGGTCCATGGAGGTCTTCTGAATCCAACGGAAGGCTTCCGGCTCGGTCAGGTTCATCTTGGTAATGAGCAGCGACTTTGCGCGGTCAACCAGCTTGCGGGTCTCGAACTGGTCGCGGATGGTACCAACTTCCTTCTCGAGGGCGCGAATCTGCTCGTAGCGGCTGATTGCCACCTCGATTGCGGGAACCAGGTCGTTCGGGGAGAACGGCTTGACGACATACGCCATAGCGCCTGCCTCAACGGCACGGTCAACGAGTTCCTTCTGGCTGAAGGCGGTCAGCAGAACGACGGGAGCAATATGCTCCTTCGCGATTTCTTCAGCTGCGGTGATGCCGTCCATAATCGGCATCTTCACATCCATGAGGACGAGGTCGGGGCGGTGCTTCTGCGCTAGCTCGACGGCGGTCTTGCCGTTATCGGTTTCTGCAACAACATCGAAACCCTGGTCCTTCAGAATTTCAACGATGTCGAGGCGAATCAGTGCTTCGTCTTCTGCTACGACAACAGTGCGGGACGGGGCCTGCTCCTCCGCCTGGTTTTGAGTGGTCAGCTCTGACATTACTCTTCTCCTTTATCAAATTTGAATCACTTAAAGTCTACAGGAGGGAATAAATGTTCATCTACTTTCTCGCCTTGTCCCCCGCGTGTTATATGCGTCCTATGTGCAGGTGGGGGGAGTTTTCTTTCGTCATTTTGGAGCCACCACGCGGATTTTACACCTTAATGCATGTTTTTGTTCTATACTACTCATAACTATGAAAACAAAACCGCACAACATAGAGGTCACGCGGTGAAATTCACACCTAAAACATAGACCCGAAAATGACTCTGACATGCACTAACACGTCATCGGGTTAGATAAAAACGTAATAAACAAAATATTTATACCGAAACTCCATCACCTGCCAAAGAAGGCCGATACACTGGAATGGATTATTCTCCTCGACTTCTCCGGCACTCGCATTTGACCGACCATACTCGATACCCGGAGGGGATTCATGTCAATCACCCGTCAAGCACGCACCCTGTACTCAGACTTCGTTGAGTACAAGGAACTCGACCGCAAACCGCTGACTTCCATTCACCCCGGAATTCTCGTCGCCTTCGACTCCACCGCGCTTGCAAGCCTCTACAACTACCCAACCCACATTAGCGACGAAATCCTCCGCGCCTACTCGCAGCTCCGCGGACACGCCTTCCTCCCCCACCAGGCACTCAAAGAATTCTGGGCAGCACTCGACGGCGCCTCCCCCGTACCCGCCGCCGCAGACCGCGTCCGCTCAGCACTCGCATCCTTCAAAGAAACCCTGCCCGAAGAACGCAACTCCCCCTGGAGCGCACTGCGTTCAGTCACGCACCAGCTGGACCACTCCATCGCGCAGATTATGAGGATCCTCGAACCCACCACCGACACCGGATCCATCAACGTGGCACGCCGCGAAGACGACACGATTCTGCCGCGACTGAACCGCATCTTCACCGGACACGTGGGTGCAGCACCCAGCCCCGAACGCCACGAACAGCAGTGCCGCGAAGCCCTCGCACAGGGCCACCCGCTGCTCGCTAACGCCAGCTTTGACGCCGACTTCGCGCTCTGGAACCAGTGCGTTACCGAAGCAACCACCCGCGTGAAGGGCACCGACTGCGTCTTCGTCACCGGCGGTGTGCGCGACACCTGGCTGCGCAACGGTCAGCAGGTACGCGCCGCATCGGGCGGCGAACCCGTGCGCCAGCTTGCAAACCGTCAGCTGTTGCGTGAATACGCTAAGGCAACCGGAGGCGGCGTGTTCCGCATCTACACCGTTGAGGAGATCCTGCACCTCGCCTCCAACCAGTACGGCGTGGCCGTCAGCGACGCGACCTATAGCGCGATTCGCGCGGAACAGCCCGTAGCTGTGTAGGCAAGCAGTGTAGGCGCCCACCCGTACCACCTTTAACAGCGAGAAGCCGCCAAAACGTGGCTTCTCGAAACACATGTGGCTTTTCAGCGTCTGCGGGTAGAGCGCCTACAGATTCAAAGTATCCATAAGGCGTGAAAACCTACTTCTCGCGGCTGGCGCGGTACAGCTCCGCGGCATGTTGCTCCAAAGACTCGTCATCACCCAGAAGCAGATAGCACAGGTACAGGGTGAAAGCGGCGCGGCGGTCGTCAGCGTGCCCCTCCGCGTCATCACCCTCAGGGGCGCTAAAAGCGATAACCTTGTGCGCCTGCGGCAGGGCGGCAATCAGGTGCGCGGCAACCTCGTAGCCCTCCCGATTAGCGGGCAAAATGAAGTTGCTCGGCTCCTGGTTCTCGTCAGCAGTACCGGCTTCCGCTCGAGCGGCGGAAAAGTTAGCTTTGAGGACGTCCTCAACACGGCTCATCAGCTCATCATCGGGCAGCGCGCGGTCTGCATCTGCCAGCGACACGTGGATGCCGTTCAGGGTCTCGTAGGGGTGCTCACCCGCATAGTATCCGGCGGCGAGCGCGTAACCGGTCAGCAGCTGCGCCTCGGTGGCGGTGAAGGTGCCGCGCGCCTCACGCAGGGCGGGCAGCAGAAGCTCGGTCAGGAGGGGGTGCAGGGACTCGGGGGCGTTTGCGATAGCCTCCTGCAGGTACTCTTCCGCTTCCGCGGTGGGCTCAGAGTTGAGCAGGGTCAGGAAATCCTCATCGGCGCCTTCACCGTAGCGTGCCAGGAGCACGAGGGTTGCAATGAGCGCGAGAAGTTCGCGGTAGTTGCCCGAACGGTCAGCGCCGAAAGTGTCAGCAACAACGCGTGCCAGCATGCGTGCGGCAATATTCTCGAGGACAAACTCGTCGTAGGCGTTGCTGCCGGGCCAGTTCGCGGGATCGGGCAGGTAGGTGTCGTCCAGGTACCGCAGCACGGGATCGAGGGGCACGGGAGCATCCGCAGCGAGGTCAGGGTAGCACTGCTCAATCCAGCTGTTCACGGTCGCCTCATCAGCGATGCCGCTAGCCTCAGCAAGCTGGGTACGCGAAAGGCTGTACGGCGCAACGAGCTGGGCGAGGTCGTCGCACGCGCCATTGGAGCGGTAGGTGGGCCGGTAGTTGGGGTCAGGAAGAGTTCCAGGGAGGGTGGCTGCCATGGTGGCTCCTTCGCTGAGGTTCGGGGTGAACTGGGTTGTATGGTGTGCGATGCGCGGGCCCGTTTGAGGGGCTAGCACATCTTCTAATTTCAGAATATCCCAGAGCCCCGCATCGTGTGCTGCCCGTCGTCATTACCCTTGTATTGACCGCGAAAAGCCACATGTGTTTCGAGAAGCAACATGTTTGGTGGCTTTTCGAAACACATGTGGCTTCTGGAGACTGCTAAGAAGCGCCCGCTCGCAGGAATTCAAAGAATATATTCCCTCTCTCTCCCCCCCCCCGCCCCTAGTTCGACAATTTTTCGCTTACCCCGGGGTAAACCAAAAATCTCAGCACCCCTAAACCCTCACCCTATCATGGAGGTACAAAGTCACTGCACGGCCACCAACCCATCTGCCCCGGTGCAGACCCAAACGGGCCGGGGCAGCAACAACCAAAGGAGCACATTATGAGCCCCACCTTGACTCAGCGCATCCGCGCATTCATCAACCCGCCGGCGGAAGCTGCCTCCCCCGATACGCTCCCCCATGATTGAGCTACCGAGAATTACGAGGAGGCAAACCAGCACGAATTTAATGGCTACACCTTCATCTCCCTGCCGATGTACAACGCAGGCGTGAAGCTCAGCCGCCAGGTCCTCGCACTTCAGGTGGCCTGCAGTATGCACTGGGGCACCGACCACGAGGATGTTCAGATCTACGACCCCGAGTCGAAGAAGCTGATTGCCGAGAGCCTCGTAGACCTCACCGAGTTCGGGAAGCAGAACGGCTGGTTCCACGCCGGTTACGGTGGCCGCTACAACATCAACTGGAGTGCTGTTAAGGGGTCGCTCAAGACGGCGAGCTTCCCGCTGAAGGCCGAGTAACGCCTCCCCCCCCCCCGC
>NZ_KZ627135.1:224652-290415 GCF_001811075.1 Rothia sp. HMSC069C03 | reverse complement strand
AAGCCACCAAACATGTTGCTTCTCGAAACACAAGTGGCTTATCAGCACTGACCAAATCAACTACCACCTATAAGGAGAACAAATTGTCCTTTGAAGAAGTCCTGTCCATTATTGGAGCTGCTGCCCCGCCGATTACCGCCATCGCGGGAACCGCAACCGCCTGGGTAAAGCTCGGTGCAGCACGTAAGGACGCCAAGAAGGCAGCCGCCACCCCCGGAGCCGGAAATACCACTCAGAAGCTCAGCGTCGGCACCATCAACGGCAATGGCAACCGCGTACACAACACCCACCAGCAGGTAGGCAACGGCTCCGCAGCCATTAGCGGCGACGGTAACCGCACCACCATCGACAACAGCCAGCACACGCACAACCATGCACCTTCCAAGAAGGGGCAGGCAAGCAATGAAGACACCTTCGGCTTCGGCCTTGTCGCGGTATTCATCGCACTGTTTGCCGCGGCAGCGTTTCTCGTTAGCTGGCCTAATGTCAACCTGACCCTCATCATCTGCTGGGTGTTTTGCCTCGCCATGGCTGGTTTGCTCATCAAGAAGTATGCGCAGTCGGGTACCGAAACCAGCATTAATGCTCTGATGTATATGCTCTACCCGGGTATTCTGTTGGCCATCACTGCATGGATCTGGGTGTCCCTCAATGGTTCCGGCAAGTACAACATGTCCACCATTCACACCGTTATCACTGGCTATATGAGTTCCCATCAGCAGGGTGTTTTCTTTGCACGGTTCATTGAAGCCGTCAATGCAACGTACGGATTCACCGGGTTCACTTTACTGATGTTGAATTTGCTCGCCACCATGCTTATGGTTCAGATTCTTGTACGCTGCTACTGGCGTATTCTGAACGCCGCCTGTGCGCGTTACCGCGGCTTTGAGCTTCACTTTCCTCTGCAGGAAGCGGGTGTAAGCATCATCCTGGCAATCATGGGATGCGTAGCATGCCAGCCCGCGCTTGCTGAACATCTGATTTCGCAGATTAACAAGTAGCATCCTGCAGATGAGATGCCGGGCCGTATTCACTCAACTTATCCACACCCCTCTCGTCGAGAAGCCACATGTGTTTCGAAAAGCCACCAAAAACGTGGCTTTTCGAAACACATGTGGCTTTTCGGCGTAATAACTAAACGTAACACTTGAACAAATATACTCTCATTTGATGCAATTAAAGCATGATTACTAGAGAAGAACTATCAACGATGATACGCACCCGCACCGAACTCATCACCTCAGCCACCCACACGCGAATCACCCTAAGCCACGCCCTCAATCGCGGCGAACTCACCCGCATCTCAAAAGGGCACCTTCTCCCCACCCAAACCTGGAACAACCTACATCCCAACGACCAGCACTACGTGTGCATGCTCGCCCACCTCAACGAATACCCCGCCAACATCCTCGCCGCTCAAAGCGCCGCCATCGCCTGGGGTATCTCCTCCCTCAGCCCACCACGTCACGTTCAAGTACGAGGAACCGGAGGCGGCCGCCGAGAAAACATCCAACGCATCCAAGACACCCTCACCGCGGACAGCCCCATCGTGTACACGCCCGAAGGGATCCCCACCGTCACACCGCTAACAGCTATCACCATTTGCGTGAAAACGCTCCCCTTTCGCGACGGGCTCGTTCTAGCCGAAAGCGCCCTTCAACGCTTCGCTCAGGAACCGGATATGCTCACCTACGAAGAGCTCAAGAAAGAGCTCTCATCTGCATCAGGCCGCGGATGCCGCACCGCCCGCCTCGTCGGACATGAGCTCAGCCCACGTTCAGAATCCGTTGCTGAAACCTGCATGCGGTTACTTCTCGATGACCAGGGAATCCGATACAAGCAGCAAGAAACCATCATCTGCGAAGGTCATGCCTATCGAGTGGACTTTCTGCTACACGCCACTAGCCTCCACGGCAGGCCCGTCATTCTGGAGGTAGACGGCAACGTCAAATACAACGCCAAAGAGGACCTGGTTCGGGAGAAGAATCGACAGGATCGGCTACTCCACGCGGGGTATGCTGTCGTCCGCGTTTCTGCTAAGGATGCTATTTACCGTCCGAGGCGGGCCCTGCAGGTGCTACGTGCTGCTGGGGTACCCCAAACTTAACCGCGAAAAGCCACATGTGTTTCGAGAAGCCACTAAAAATGTGGCTTTTCGACACACATGTGGCTTCTCAGCGAGTAGAGAGGCGGCTACCTAGCCGACAAACCACTCGATACCAGGAACATCGCCAGGTAGAGAGCTATACTCACCGTGAAAAGACGCTGCGCACTTTCCGACTTTGAACCAACAATTACAGCACGACCTCCCAGCGCACTACCTGCAAGGAAGACAGAGTGCAACAGAACTTCCGGAACGAGCAGGCCCCACACAAAGAACAGCACGGTATACACAGCCAGAGTGACCAACCCCGGAACACCGTATGCACCCATAACACCGTTCACGAAGTCCACGTCAGTCGAACCCGCCGAAAGCCCCGCCTGGATCAGATTAGCCATCGACCAATGTTCGCTCGTCTGCAAGCCATTCGACAGCGTAGAGCTGAGAGCCGTACCGGACGAAGTCACATACATCAGACCAAGTAAGGCGTTGGGCTTCATCTTCTTACCCTTAGCCCGTGCACGTTTGGAACAACGCACCATTGCAGTCACGCCCAGCAGTAGCATCGCCCATCCCATAATAGCCGCGCTCCACTGCAAAGCTTCTTCTGCAGAACCTCGCAGTAACATGACCACCCACATCGCTACAGCTATAAATCCGCCCATCACGACATTGATGATGAGATCCGGGGTACCCAAAATGGAGAAATTCGAGATACGGTCTTCGTCGTCCGATTCTTGCGCGTACTTCTCACCCTTCATCGTGGCTCGCAAATAACGAATCGAAGCGAGCAAGCCCCGGAGAGCAGATATTGCAGCCGCCCCAAGGAGGAAAATTACGCCCACCCACATCAGAATTGTTGTTGTTGAGTGAATCCACTGTGACAACCAGTTCATATCATGCCTTTCTCCAGGGTGGCCTTGTAATGCAGTGACCACCTATCCAATATGTCCTCTTCAGACTATTCCTGATGTGGGGGCCGACCCCTTGTTCGCAATTTACCCCGGGGTAAATCAGGCTATGCCCTTTCCTTTCAGGTAAGCGAAAAGCCACATGTGTTTCGAAAAGCCACGTCTTTGGTGGCTTCTCGAAACACATGTGGCTTCTCGGCGCAGAGGCAAAGAGGATGTTAGTCCAGCAGCGCGTCCACGAATGCTTCCGGGTCGAACGGCGCCAGGTCGTCCGGGCCTTCACCCAGGCCGATGAGCTTGACGGGAACGCCGAGCTCCTCCTGGATAGCAACCACGATGCCGCCCTTTGCGGTGCCGTCGAGCTTGGTCAGCACGATACCGGTGACATCCACGATATCGCCGAAGACCTTCGCCTGAACCATACCGTTCTGGCCGGTCGTCGCGTCGATAACGAGCAGAACCTCGGTGACCGGCGCTTCCTTCTCAATCACGCGCTTAATCTTGCCGAGCTGATCCATCAGACCGGACTTATTCTGCAGGCGGCCCGCGGTGTCCACGAGCACGGTGTCAACGCCCTGTTCCTTGCCAGCCTTCACGGCATCAAACGCGACGGATGCGGGGTCGGCGCCTTCCTTCTCGGAACGCACGGTCTTCACGCCCACGCGGTCACCCCAGGTGGTCAGCTGCTCAGACGCGGCCGCACGAAACGTATCCGCGGCTCCCAGGAGCAGGGTCTGACCGTCAGCAACCATCACGCGGGCAATCTTGCCGACCGTGGTGGTCTTACCGACGCCGTTCACGCCAACGACCAGCACCACGCCGGGGTTGCCGTCGCTGCCGGCGGTCTTCAGTTCGCGGTCCATGTCGGGGCGAACAATCTTCACGAGCTCTTCGCGGAGCATCTTCTTCACGGCGGCGGGGTTGCTCGTACCCTCAACGCGCACGCGCTGCTGCAGCGCTTCCACCAGGCGGGTGGTCGGTTCAGAGCCGAGGTCGGCGAGCAGCAGGGTTTCCTCAACTTCGTCCCAGACGTCCTGGTCGATGCGGTCGCGAGAAAGCAGAGCCAGCAGGCCCTTGCCGAGCATGTTGTTGGAGCGTGCCAGGCGGGCGCGCAGGCGCACCAGGCGACCCGCGGACGGGTCGGGCATATCAAGTTCAATAGCGCGAGGTGCCGAGCTTTCGGGTTCTTCCGCCGATCCGCCGGAGGCTTCTGCCGCCTCCTGACGCAAAGACTGCAGGTTCGCGGTCTTCTTGGGTCGGCGCAGAACGGCGAAAAGTACACCGGCGATAACCAGTACACCCAGCACGATTGCGCAGATTATCATCATCGTTTCATTCACACTACTAGCTTACCGGTTTGGGCGGTTTGGCTGGTCGAGATGACGCGCATGCCCGGCTGTCGGCGGAGTAGACTGGACACTGTTAAGTTTTTTAGCCGAACACATGATGGGCAGTTGCGGGTGGGGCCCGCGACTGCCGCACGGCACCGCACGATTTCGAGGATGAGTATGAGGAACCCTGCCAAAACACCGCCTGTTTTTGACCCGGGCACGATTGATCCGAACCGTGTGCCCACCGGTTTGAAGGTTCTGATTGCTGCGTCGTTCATGATTGCGGTGGGTTTTGGTTTGGTGGCGCCGGTGCTGCCGAACTATGCGCAGAATTTTAATGCCACGGTCACTATGGCGACGATGGTGGTTTCTGCGTTGGCGATTACGCGCCTGATTTTTGCGCCGTCGGCGGGTCAGATGATTACCCGTTGGGGTGAACGTCCGGTGTACACGATTGGCATGCTGATTGTGTCGGTGACGTCGTTTATGATTGCGTTCGCCTGGGATTATTGGGTTCTGCTGGGTTCGCGTGCGGTGGCGGGTATCGGCTCGGTCATGTTCACGGTCTCTGCGATGGGTCTGCTGGTGCGCCTGTCCCCGGCGCATATGCGCGGCCGTATTTCGGGCTATTATGCGACGGCGTTCCTGCTGGGTAACCTGCTGGGCCCGGTGATTGCGAGCGCACTGGCGCCTTTTGGCATGCGTGCTCCGTTCATTGTGTATGGTTTTTCGCTGCTGGCGGCGGGCCTGATTGTGTGGTTCTTGATGCCGTCGCAGGCGGCGCTGGAGGCGGAGCGTGACGCGATTATGGAGGCGGCGGCGCTAGCGGAGGGTAAGGGTACCGGGGTGTTGCCGTCGGCGGTGCCCTCCCCTGCTGACACTCAGGCTGGCGCATCCGGCAAGGCGGCTAAGCCTGCTGCATCCGGCGGCGCTTCGGGTAAGAGTGACCTGCCTGCAATGACGGTTCGTGACGCGTTGAAGTTCTCGAATTACCGTTCTGCATTGGTTTCGAACTGGGCGATTGGCTGGTCGGTGTTTGGTGTGCAGTCGTCGATTATTCCGTTGGCGGCGGCGTATTTGGCGACGGGCGGCGACATGTCGAATTCGGTGGCGGGTACCCTGTTGGCTTCGTTGGCAATGGCGACGAATTCGTTTGGTAATGCGTTGACGCAGACGTTCTCGGGTCGTTTTTCGGATCGTTTTGGTCGCCGTGTGATGGCGTTTTCGGGTCTGCTGTTGGCGGGTTCTGCGGTGACGTTTATGGGTTTCGCGCCGGTGGCGTGGGTGTTTGTGTCGTTGACGGCGTGTCTGGGTATTGGTGCGGCGTTTATGGGTCCGTCGATTCAGGCTGCGGTGTCTGATGTGATTGGTACTCGCCGTAGTGGTGGCCAGGTGTTGGCTGTGTATCAGATGTGTAGTGATTTTGGTATGATTTTGGGTCCGCTGGTGGCTGGTTTGATTGCGGATGCGTGGGGTTTTGTTCCGGCGTTCATTGCCAGTGGTTTGTTGTTGGTGGCGGCGGCGTTCACGTGGGCGCCGTTCCGTAAGGCGCGCTGGCCGAAGGATATTGCGGACGCGGACTATACCGGCCGCTAAGCACTCTATAACATATGAAAAGCCGGTGCCTGCTGCGAAGCAGGCACCGGCTTTTCACGTACCAGGCTTATGTTCAAGAAATAGATAAAGAATCCAACAGGATAAATAACCCCAGAATCGGGTGAGCCGACAGCAACACCCGACCCCAGACCAACCCATCTATATCTTCCTCTGATGGGATAGGCGACCTAGAGGGCGTACCGGACACGCGAAGCGGGGGCTCCGTCCTCGAAGCGCCCCCAGGCGCTGAAGAGGGGGCACTCCCCCGCGAGCGGCGTCCGATACGCCATCTCTTAGCAACCCTTATCGGGTCACAGGCACCTTGGAGAATTCACGCACGGTACCTTCCGGGTCGCCGGAGCGTACCAGTGCTTCACCGATGAGGACCGCATCCGCACTGGCGCCGGCGTAGGCGCGTACGTCTTCGATGCTGGCGACACCTGATTCGGCAACCTTGATGACAGAGTTGAGTAGGTGCGCTGCGAGGGATGCGTAGTGTTCGTTGTTGACTTCGAGGGTCTTGAGGTTACGCACGTTGATGCCGACGATTTTGGCGCCGATGCGCTGGGCGACCTCGATTTCTTCGGGGGTGTGGGTCTCGACGAGGGCGTTCATGCCAAGCGACTCGGTGAGCTCCAGGAACTCGCGCAGGGTCTGCTCGTCAAGGGCCGCCACAATCAGTAGCACCAGGTCAGCGCCGTGTGCGCGGGCCTCCCAAATCTGGTACTCGTCGACGGTGAAGTCCTTGCGCAGGACGGGGATGTTCACCGCGGCGCGCACAGCGTCCAGGTCGGCGAGGGAGCCGTTGAAGCGGCGCTGTTCGGTGAGTACCGAGATCGCTGCGGCGCCACCTGCCTCGTAGCGTGCGGCGAGCGCGGCGGGGTCGGGGATTTCGCCGAGCGCGCCCTTGGACGGTGAGGAGCGCTTCACCTCGGAGATAATGCGTGCGGTCGTACCGTTGCCGCCGCCGGGTACCTCACCGCGTAGGGAGGCGAGTGCGTCGCGGGCAGGTGCAGCTGCGAGGGCGCGCTTCTTCATTTCTTCGAGGGAAACCTGCTGTACGCGGGCGGCGAGGTCTTCGCGGACGCCGACAATAATCTCGTCGAGAACGGTGCTCATGGTGTCTCCTTGGGTTACTTGGTGGCGTTGACGGCTGCGTCTGCGTCCAGGGGTGCCAGGCCGGAGGCGGTCAGCACGGCGCGCAGCGGGGCGGCGGACTTGTTGACGGTTTCGAGGGTTTCGGAGTCCGGGTTGGAGTCCATGACGAGGCCCGCACCTGCCTGTACGTAGGCGGTGCCTTCCTTGAGGACGGCGGTGCGGATGGCGATTGCCATGTCCATGTTGCCGGCGAAGTCGAAGTAGCCGCATACGCCGCCGTAGACGCCGCGGCGGGTGGGTTCGTATTCGTCGATGAGCTGCATGGCGCGCGGCTTGGGCGCGCCGGAGAGGGTGCCCGCCGGGAAGGCGACACGCAGCACGTCGTAGGCGCTGAACTGCGGGTCGAGTTCGGCGCTGACGGCGGAGGAAATGTGCATGATGTGGCTGAAACGCTCAATGATCATGAACTGGTCGACGGATACGGTGCCGGGCTTGGCGATGCGTGAGAGGTCGTTGCGTGCCAGATCGACGAGCATGAGGTGTTCGGAGCGTTCCTTTTCGTCGGCGAGCAGTTCCTCGGCGAGTGCGAGGTCTTCTTCGCGGGTTGCGCCGCGCGGGCGGGAACCGGCGATGGGGTGGGTGCTGGCGATGCCGTCCTTGAGGGTGACGAGCGCCTCCGGTGAGGAACCAACGATGTGGAAGGGGATGCCGTTGCTGTCTTCAAAGTTGAAGAGGTACATGTACGGCGAGGGGTTGGACTGGCGCAGTACACGGTACACGTCGAGGGGCTTGGCGTTGGTTTCGGCTTCGAATCGGCGTGAGAGCACGATCTGGAAGACGTCGCCGTCGATGATGTTCTTCTTGGAGCGGTCGATGGCGTCCTTGAAGCCCTGTTCGCTCCAGGTGAGGGTGACGTCTTCGCGGACCTTACGGTCAACGTCAGCCACGCCGGAGAGAATGGAGGTGGTTGCGGTGGCGCCGCGCTGCAAGCGGCGGAGCATGCTGTGCAGGCGCGCAACGGCATCCTCGTAGGCGCCGTCGACGTTTTCGCTGGTGCCGTTGAAGTTGATGGCGTTGGCGACGAGCAGGACGGTGCCGTCCTTGTTGTCGTGAATTGCCATGTCGGAGACCATGTTGAGTGCGAATTCGGGCAGGTTCACGTCATCGGCGGGCGGGAAGGGCAGGTGCTCCCAGTGGCGCACAACGTCCCAGCCGAGGTAGCCGACCAGGCCGGAGGTGAGCGGCGGCAGGGTCGGGTCGGGTTCGGTGTAGAGCATCTGCAGGGTCTTTGCGATGGCTTCTACGGGGTCGCCGTCGACGGGTGCGCCGGCGGGGGTGCGGCCCTGCCAGTGGACTGCGCCGTCAACGGTGGTGAGGGTGGAGCGAGAGGATGCGCCGATGAAGGAGTAGCGGTCCCAGGCTGCGGATTCGCCTTCTGCGGAGATTTTGGCGGATTCGAGCAGGAAGGTGCCGTGGGCTGCGTCGACGGGTTCGCCCTGGTCGTTTTGGAGTACGAGGGATCGGTAGATGCCGATGGGGGTGAGTGAGTCGGCGAGGATTTTGATGTGTACGGGAATGACGCGGGTGCCGGCTGCGCGGGCGCGGAATTCTTCGAGGCTGGGGGTGATGGTGCCCAAATCCTGCATTGCTGTACTCCTTGGTGTTGGGTTGGGAGCGCGTCGGTGCGCTGTGTCCCTTAGCTGCCGCGCGGGGTTTTACCGGTGCATGCGGTTTTACCGGTACATGGGGTACCGGGACATATATGCCGGTGTGTATCTCTCTGGCGCATACTTGCCAGATCCATAGACGCCCGATAATGCCTGATAAATCCCGGTAAGCCCGGTGCGCGCGTTGTTTCAGTTTAACCGGTGCTGCGGCACAGTTCCACGGTGAAGATTCAATAGTTCTCTTCGTGAAACTGAGCCGCGTACCGTTCAGCCGTGTTAGTTGCTGAACTGCTTGAGGGTTGCTGCGGTCTGCAGTGCCGCTGCGGTCGCCTCGTAGCCCTTGTCTTCGTTGGAGCCTTCCAGGCCTGCACGGTCGAGTGCCTGCTGCTCGTTGTCGCAGGTGAGCACGCCGAAGCCGATGGGGCGGCCGGTCAGCACGGACACGTCGGTCAGGCCGTTGGTTGCGCCCTGGCAGACGTAGTCGAAGTGGGGGGTGCCGCCGCGGATGACCACGCCGAGCGCGACAATTGCGTCGAACTTCTCAGCGAGGCGGGTTGCTACGACGGGCAGCTCGAAGGTGCCGGGAACGCGCACGAGGGTCGGCTCGATGCCTGCGTCGCGTGCTGCACGCTGCGCACCGTCGATGAGGCCGTCCATGACCTGGGTGTGCCAGCTTGCCGCTACGATTGCGAGCTTGAAGCCCTTGTAGTCTTCGGGGTTGAGGGTGGTGTCTGCTGCGCCTACGCCGCTCATTGTGTTCTCCTTGTGGGTTGTGGGTTTTTGAAAAGTTTAGTGTGCAGGGGTTCCGCGGGCTATCTGCGGGGTTTCTACTCTGTGCCGCTACGCGCTTTTGAGCACGTGGCGCATGCGCTCACGCTTGGTCTGCAAGTAGTGGGCGTTCTCGACTCGGGCGGGAATTTCGTCCGGGATGAGTTCGGTGACCTGCAGGCCGAGGCTTTCGAGCGCCTCCTGCTTGGCGGGGTTGTTGGTCACGAGCCTCAGCTCGTTCACGCCGAGTTCCTGCAGGATCAGCGCCGCCTGCGAGTAGTCGCGCATGTCGCCGTCCAGGCCGAGCGCCAGGTTCGCGTCGAGGGTGTCGAGCCCGGCATCCTGCAGCGCGTAGGCGCGGAGCTTGTTGACCAGGCCGATGCCGCGTCCTTCGTGGTTGCGCACGTAGATGAGGTACCCGCCGGTGCGGCCAATGATGCGCAGGCCGTTCTCCAGCTGGGGGCCGCAATCGCATCGGAAGGAACCGAAGATATCGCCGGTGGCGCATTCGGAGTGGATGCGTACCGCGGGCGCTCCCCCGTCCTCGGCGGGTACGGGGGTGCCGTCACGGTCGAGGGCGCGGGCACTGATGTGTTCGGCACCGTCCGCAAATCGCCAGGCGCGCAGACCGAACAGGCCCTGCGGGGTGGGTACGGCAACCTCTTCGGTGCTTTCGACCAGCAGCGGGCTGGGGTTGGGCACCATGTCGAGGGGGCTGAGTTGGTAGCCTTCAGCAAGCTCGGAGGCGATGCGCAGTGATTCGGCGCTGAGCTCTTCAGCCTGCGCCTCAACCGGCTCGGCCAGGGCGCCCGGCTCTGCCAAGGTGACAGCCGCGGGGGTGCTCAGCTCTGCGGGGGTGCCCGGCGTTGCCTGGGGGTTAGGGGTTTCGCTCATGCGTTCTCCTACGCCTTAGCTACGTACTTGATGAGGTCTTCGATAGAGATCATGGGCAGGTTGTGCTCGGTTGCGAAGGCGCGCAGTGCGTCGAAACGCATCATGGAGCCGTCGTCGTGCACGACCTCGGCGATAACGCCCACGCCGGAAAGGCCCGCCGCGAGGGAGAGTTCCACTGCGGCTTCGGTGTGGCCGGGGCGCTCCGCCACGCCGCCGTCAACGGCGCGCAGCGGGAAGATGTGGCCGGGGCGGGTGATGTCCGCCGGGGTCGAGGATGCATCCGCGAGGATCTGCACGGTGCGTGCGCGATCTGCCGCGGAAATGCCGGTGCTCACGCCGGATGCCGCATCGCAGGAGACGGTGTATGCGGTGCCCTTGGGGTCCTCGTTGTTGGTTACCATGGGCGGCAGGTTCATCTCGTCGGCACGCTTGTTGCTCAAGGGTGCGCAGACCACGCCGGAGGTGTAGCGGATCATGAAGCCCATCAGCTCGGGGGTTGCGCGCTCGGCGGCGAAGATGATGTCGCCTTCGTTTTCGCGGTCTTCGTCGTCGACGACGACCACGGCGCGACCTGCTGCGATAGCGTCCACTGCGGTCTGCACGCTGTCGAGGACGCTTGCGGCGTCGGCGCGACGCGGCGCAACCTGCTCACCGGAGTGTGCAGAGTCAGCCTGGGGCACGCCTGCGAACGCGGTCAGACGCTGCACGTACTTAGCGAGCGCATCGGTCTCAAGGTTCACGCTGTCGCCAACCTTGAGGGCGCCGAGGTTGGTTGCCTTCAGGGTTTCGGGGATCAGGCCGACCTCGAACCATGCGGGGGTTTCGCCGGGCTCAGAAACGGCGGTGACGGTCAGGGACACGCCAGAAACAGCGATGGAGCCCTTCTCAGCGAGCAGGGGTGCCAGTTCGGTGGGCAGGTTGAAACGCAGGGTGCTCCACGCCTCGTGCGCGGTGACGGATGCGAGGGTACCAACCGCATCCACGTGACCCTGCACGACGTGACCGTCGAGGCGGCCACCGGCGGGTAGGCAGCGCTCCAGGTTGACGGTGTCGCCGGGGTTCAGGTTGCCGAGGTTGGTGCGGCGCAGAGTCTCACCCATCGCGTAGGCGCGGAACTGGCCGGGCTGCAACTGGTCGAGGTCGATAGCGGTGAGGCATACACCGTTGACGGCGAGGGAGCCACCGTGTTCGAGGTCGGCGACGATGTCACCGGCGTTGAGGGTCAGGTAGGCTGCGTCGCTACCTTCGATGGGGGTGATGGATTCTACGGTGCCGAGGGCGCCAATAATTCCGGTAAACATGTGTGCTTTCCTTTTCTCGCCGTGTCCGCCGGGGCGTCGTCGTTGAGGGCGACGGGCGGCGATGGTTTGTTCGTCGGTATAACTATACGTATTTTTCGAATATTCCCCGTGACGGGGAGCTTTTGTGCCAGTATGCGAACCAGCCGGCATGAATTAGCCGGGCGCAGACAGGCGGGGGTTCCTTGAGGTGCTACTCCCCCGCCCGCGCTCAACCCAAGGGAGACTAGCCCAAGCGGAGGCTAGTCCAGCCGCGACTAGTCCAGCCTCGGTTCGGGCGCGTGGCAGGCGTCCAGCTTCGGCAGGGTACGCCGCTCACCCGGTTCCTGCGCCGTTCCGCGAGGTGCCGGCACCAGGTGCGTTGCGGTGTCATTGCCGAGCACGCGCACCGCCGGGAACATGCCCAGGTCGTCCAGTTGCAGGCGCGGTGCCTGCGCGAGGGTATCTACGAGCAGACGGTACACGGCGCTCTTACCCTGCCCCATGATCATCGGGGCGCGGTACCAGACCATCTCATCGATGAGGTCTTCACCGGCGAAGAGGCCAACCATGCCGGGGCCGCCCTCAATCATGAGGTGCCGCACCCCGCGAGCGTACAGCTCATCGAGCAGTTCGCGCGGGTCATGGGTGAAGACCTGCAGGAAGTTCTGCGGATCCGCCTCCACGCCTTCGGGCGGGTTGAGGCCGCGCACGCGGTAGTTCTCGGTAATCTCGGTTTTGCCCATGACCACGCGCAGCGGCTGATTCTCGAAGCGTTCCCCGTTGGCGTCGCGCGCGTCCAGGGTCGGGTCGTCCATGAGGGTGGTGCGGGTGCCAATCATGACGGCGTCGGCGCGGTGACGAATCAGGTGCCCGTCAATGCGCGCGGCGGGACCGGTAATCCACTTGCTCGTGCCGTCACCTGCCGCAATGAACCCGTCCAGGGTGGAGGCGCTCTTTGCGGTAATGAAGGGTCGGCGTTCGGCGGCGGCAATGAACCAGCGCTCGTTCAGCAGGTAGGAGGCGTTCGCGAACTCCTCCATGGCGTGCACGGTGACGCCCTGCGAGCGCAGGTAGGCGGCGCCTCCGGCGGCGTTTTCGGTGTCGTCGCTGTAGGCGTAGTAGAGTTCGCTGATGCCCGCCTCGGCGACGGCGTGGGAGCAGGGGCCGGTGCGTCCGGTATGGTTGCAGGGCTCGAGGCTCACGTACATGCGGGCGTCGGTGAGGTCGGTTCCAGCGGCGCGGGCGGCGGCGAGTGCGTCGGCTTCGGCGTGCGGGGTGCCTGCGCCTCGGTGGTAGCCCACGTGCAGCAGGTGCCCGTGCGCGTCAGTGATGACGGCGCCGACGAGGGGGTTCGCGCCACGGATACCCTGGCGTGCCGCCTGCAGTGCCAGGGTCATGGCCTCTGCGTGGCTGAGCGTCTGCTCGGGGTCGGGCAGCTGGAGGGTGCGTGCGGCGGGCAGCCCGGCGAGGTGACCGTACTCTGCGGCGGAGTAGTCCGCATCGTTGCGCGGCGAAGATACGCTCGGGGTGACGGTTACGGGCAGGTGCGCGCTCGCCAGCACCTTCAACGAGGGGTTCTGCGGCATTTATGCACGGCCCTTCTGCACGTCGGTTACCTCAACGGTCACGTCGGGGAACTGGGTCTGTACCTGGGTCTTCTGCGCCTCCAGGTTGCGGGTGCGCCACCAGACGAAGAATCCGACCAGGGTGAAGCATCCGTAGAACACGTACATGAAGGAGGTTGCGTAGTAGCCTGCGCTCCACAGCAGCGGCACGCCGACCAGGTCGACGGCAACCCAGATGAGCCAGAATTCAACCCAGCCGCGCGCCATGCCGTAGGTGGCGAGCAGCGAGCCGGTGAAGATCCAGGTGTCGGACCAGACGGGTTCGTAGGAGCCGAGGGCACGGAAGATGGGGGTGAGCAGCAGTGTGCCTGCAACCATGGCGACAACCAGGCCTGCGCGTTCGGTGTTGGTAGCCCACTTGGGGATCACTGCGGCACCTTCGGAGGCGTCACCACCGGCGGCGCGGGTGGCGTGCCAACGATGCCAGCCCCAGATGGACACGGCAATAAACATGATTTGGCGGCCTGCCTGGCCGAGCATGGTGACGGGGTGCGGGCTGCCGACGAGGGCGCCCAGGAAGACGGTGAGGAGCAGCAGGTTGCCGAGAATGCCGACGGGCCACGCCCATACTTTGCGTCGCATGCCGCCGAGCGCCGATGCCAGGCCGAATGCGTTTCCGAGAACTTCGCGCACGAGGAGGGACTGATTCCCCACGTGAATTTGTGCGTCGAAGAGCCACCGCAAGATGTCCATTGTTTCTTTCCTCTCTGAGTTGGACCGTGTGTCGGATGCGCTGGGTGCGCATCTGCGGCGGCTCCGGGGAGAGGAACAGAAAAGGGCGGCTACGCGGGCATCTTATGGAGTGCCCGGTATCCGTGGTGAGGCGGGAGCAGCGAATCAGCCAATCGTAGCTGAAACCAGCGGCTGCGGTCGAGGGGAATAACGTACCGGCACCTACGAAAGGTGCATTTCCCCTGTCTCGCAAAAAGCCGTCTTGCAGAAAACCGCCGTGCTCTCAAGTAACAGTTTTTCTAGCAACAGTTTTCTCAAGCAACCGCGTCGGTGCACCCAGCACACTATCCCGGTTTTCGGGAGGTGCGGCGGAGTGCGCTCCTGCCTTTTTCTGCTCGTGCTACCTTCCATCCAGACTGTACTGTCGGCACCGGATTTTCACCGGTTCGGCCTCTCTTGCAGGCGGGCTTCTCTAGCGGAGTCTTGCATCCTGTGCGGATGCGAAGATTCGTACGATTTTTGCCTGCCTGCGAGAGCGGTTCGCGGGCTGTGACCGCCGGTTCGGAATTTCACCGACCCCGGAGCACGATGTTGATACTGATTATGCCACAGCGCACGCCGGGGGTTTAATTTGTTTTCTCTGGGATAACTTCCGTGACAAGATGACGTTTTATGACTGTACTCTCAGTGCGTTTTCAAGCCCCTCTCAACAAGCCCTTGCGGCAGCCACTCGCGGAACCGTTTTGAAACCCGATTCCTCAACTTTCGGGAATGATTTATCACGGTTTCATAACGGTGGAGAGTGCCAAACAGACCAAAGAGTTATGAGGGCCTCCAGGGGGCTACTCAGAGCACATTGAACACCCGTCAATACCTTTATGACAAGGAATTATAACAATAAGGTTAAATTATTGGTTTAAGGTTTACTCCAGGGGTTATTTAAGGTTATTCTTATCTACAGGAGCTCCCATCACCGATAAACCGGTTCGTTGAGAGCGACATGATTCGGACCATCCGAGCACTCACATCAAACCCTTAAGCTTCTGCCATTTGAAGCTGGAAAACTGGCCCGTGGACTGCATTCTTTGGATAGTTTTCATGCAACATCTGCGCGTACTGGATTGCGCAGTATTGCGGCACACGATGTTGATGTGCTTCACCATCGGGAGGCAACCACACCGAATTGTTTTCTCAACGGAACCGGCGTGGGAGCTCTTCCGAATAAACTTCCGGAAGATCGCATGGCGTGCGCCTTTGTATGCCTGTACGAGGGGGCGTTGTGCGTGTCAAACGGTCATAAGCTCCCGTTCTTCTGTCGTCGCCTACCGTGGTGCGCGATGGAGGTTACGGGAACCTTGCGGGATGGTTGATTCCGCGCGCTCTGCATTGTCTTGTGGAGTGTGGTGTGTTTGGGTGGCGTATTCGCAGTGCCGGAGCGGATACGCCACCCGTTTTTAACCTGTAAAACCTTGCCCACCCCAAACTCGGGCAAGCTGCGCACGAAACTCAGCCCCAGACCATCCTCATATACCCCAGACTGAGGCGATCTAGCCCGAGAAGCTAACCACCTACCAGCCCCTTCTATCACCAATCCGAGGGGTAGGCGACCTCGAGGGCGTACCGGACACGCGAAGCAGGGGCTCCGTCCTCGAAGCGCCCCCAGGCGCTGAAGAGGGGGCACTCCCCCGCGAGCAGCGTCCGGTACAACCTCTCCAAACAACTAACCCACGGAAGCCTCACTCCCCCCGCAAGCGTGAACCGATACAACCTCTCCAAACAACTAACCCACGGGTAAAACTTCATACGCAAACAGGGTCGCCTACGATAGATGTCTATCGCAGGCGACCCTGTTTATTTCTAACCTACAGAGGGCGCGGTCGGGAATGCGACGGGGCTCCCTCCTCAAGGCGGCTGGGCTATTTGAGGATTAGAGGCGCTGAAGAGGAGGCACTCCCCCGCTAGCATTGTCCGACGTACCCTTACCTATAAGGCTGTCGAAGAGTTTTAGTCCTCTACTGAGCGGAATGCTACAACCGCGTTGTGACCACCGAAACCGAAGGAGTTCGACAGTGCCACAATCTCACCGGCGGGCAGCTCGCGTGCCTCGGTCACCACATCCAGGTCAATCTGGGGGTCCTTGTTGTCCAGGTTGATGGTGCAGGGTGCGGTGCGGTGGTGCAGTGCCAGTACGGTGAGTACGGCTTCGAGTGCGCCCGCGCCGCCGAGCAGGTGGCCGGTCATGGACTTGGTTGCGGAGACGGCAATGTTCTTGGTGTGTTCGCCGAAGGTTTCGTGCATTGCGGTTGCTTCGGGCAGGTCACCGGCGGGGGTGCTGGTGGCGTGCGCGTTGATGTGCACGACGGTCTTCGGGTTGATGTTGCCGTCTTCGAGGGCTTCGCGCAGTGCGCGGGTTGCGCCGAGTGCTGCGGGGTCGGGTGCGGTGATGTGGTAGGAGTCGGCAGATACGCCGGTGCCTGCCAGTTCCGCGTAGACGCGGGCGCCGCGTGCCTTGGCGTGCTCTTCGGATTCGAGGATGAGCGCTGCTGCGCCTTCACCCATGACGAAGCCGTCGCGGTCGACGTCGTAGGGGCGGGATGCCTTTTCGGGATCGTCGTTGCGGGAGGAGAGTGCCTGCATCTTGGCGAATGCTGCCATGGGAAGCGGGTGGATTGCTGCTTCGGCGCCGCCGACGATGACGACGTCTGCCTTGCCGCTGCGGATCATTTCAGCACCGAGCTGCATGGCTTCGGTGGAGGATGCGCATGCGGAGACGACGGTCTGTGCTGCGGCGCGTGCCTTGAGGTTCATGGAGACGGCTGCTGCGTTGCCGTTGGGCATGAGCATGGGAACGGTCATAGGGAGGACGCGGCGGGGGCCCTTTTCGCGGAGGGTGTCCCATGCGTCGAGAAGGGTCCACACGCCGCCGATACCGGTGCCGAAGGCTACGCCGGTGCGTTCGGGGTCGACTTCTTCTGCGGATTCGGCGTCGGGGCCGGAGAATCCTGCGTCTTCCCATGCTTCGCGTGCGGCGATGAGGGCGAGCTGGCCCGAGGGATCCAGGCGCTTTGCTTCTACCTTGGTGAGGCGGCCGGATTCGAGGGCAGGCACGGCGAGCTGGCCTGCAATGTATACGGGCAGGTCGTATTCCTTGACCCAGGGGTAGTCGAGGGTGGATACACCAGATACGCCCTTGGTTGCGTTTTCCCAGGTGGTGGGGACGTCGCCGCCAATGGGGGTGGTCGCGCCGAGGCCGGTCACCAGCACTTTTCGAGACATTGTGGCACTTTCTCTTCGGTGGTCGATTTGGTGGTTTATCCGGTGGTGTGTGGATAAAAACCTGTAGGGCCCGGGGGTAAGCGGTGCACGTTTTCAGGCGGTAGAGGCGCTGTCGTTGCGCGCTGCGTATTCCGCACTGCGTGTTCCGTGCGGGGTCCGCACTGTGGATTCCACTGTGTGTTCCCGGGGTGTGTTGGATTGAAAGCTGAGTGAATAGCGATGCGGCGCGGGCCGGTGAGAGCCCGCGCCGCCTCGTTATTGGTTATAGCTTAGGCAGCGTTCGCGATGAACTCGACTGCGTCGCCAACGGTCTTGAGGTTCTTGACCTCTTCGTCCGGGATGGTCACCTCGAACTTCTCCTCAGCGTTCACGACGATGGTCATCATCGAGATGGAGTCGATGTCCAGGTCCTCGGTGAAGGACTTGTCCAGCTGAACGTCCTCAACCTCAACGCCGGTCTCTTCGTTAACAATCTCTGCCAGACCTGCGAGGATCTCTTCCTTGTTAGCCATTCAGGGGCTCCTTTGTTTTTTCGATGGTCATCGCACCCGCCGGGTGGGGGTACGCGTGCATTACCGAGTTTATCGTGTCTGCGTGGTGTACGCATGCGTCAACTCGGAGTTTGTAGAGATGCTTTCCCGCTTTATTTTCTTTCTCGCGCACCGGCGCTGTGCCGGTCGTGAGGGGCGGGCGAGCATCGGGCTCTGGTGGTTTTCCTTAGAGAGTGGTTTTCCTTAGGGAAGGACGACTACCTGAGCTGCGAATGCCAGGCCGGCACCGAAACCAATCTGCAGGGCGAACTTGCCGGAGAGTTCCGGGTTCTCCTTGAGCAGGCGGTGCGCGGCGAGGGGGACCGATGCGGCGGAGGTGTTACCGGCATCGACGATGTCGCGTGCCACTGCCACCGTGTCGGGAAGTTTGAGGGTCTTGACCATCTGGTCAATGATGCGGGCGTTTGCCTGGTGCGGGATGAGCGCGCCGAGCTCGTCGGGGGTGATACCGGCGGTTTCGAGTGCCTGCTTGGCGACCTTCGCCATTTCCCATACTGCCCAGCGGAAGACGGAGGGGCCGTCCTGACGCAGGGTGGGCCAGATCTTTTCGCTTTCTTCGACGGGGTTTGCGACGAAGTCGCGGTTGCGGATGTCCAGCAGGGAGTGGGTCATGCCGACGGTGCCCCAGCGGGAGCCGTCCGAACCCCATACGGTCGGGGCGATGCCAGGTTCGTCGGAGACGCCTACGACTGCTGCGCCTGCGCCGTCGCCGAGCAGGAAGGAGATGGTGCGTTCGGTGTTGTCGATGAAGTCGGAGAGCTTCTCAACGCCGATGACCAGCACGTGCTTTGCGGTACCCGCGCGGACGAGGGCATCTGCCTGGGCGATGCCGTAGCAGAAACCTGCGCACGCTGCGGAGATGTCGTATGCGGGGCACTTGGAGCCGATTGCGTCGGCGACCAGGGTTGCCAGGGAGGGGGTTGCATAGGGGTGCGAGATGGTCGAGATGATGACCGCCTCAATGTCCTCACCGGTTACGCCGGATGCTTCGAGAGCATCCTTGGCGGCACCGATGGCAAGGTCTGCTACCGACTGGTTTTCGCTGGCGCGGTGGCGGGTTGCGATGCCGGTGCGCTGCTTGATCCACTCGTCGGAGGAGTCGATTGCCTCAACGATGTCGTCGTTGGGGACGATGACCTCGCCGCGGGCTGCGCCATAACCGAGGATGCGGGAGTAGCGGTTGATTTCGTACTGCTTGAGGGTAGTCACGTATTCAATCCTTAGTGCTGATGCTCGCAAGGCACTGTGTGCCTCGCAGGTCTAAAGTGCATGTCTAGTGTGAAGGGTTCCCAGTGCGGGGTGGGCGGGGGTGCTCTCCCCCGGCATTTAGCCCTTCAGCGAGGCGAGGTCCTCGGGAGTGTTGATGGAGGTGCCGGGCACGCCGCGCATCGCGCGCTTTGCCAGGCCGACCAGGGTGCCTGCGGGGGCGACCTCGATAATGCCGGCGACCTCACGCTCAAGCAGGGTTGCCATGCACAGGTCCCAGCGGACGGGGCTGGTGACCTGGGAGACGAGGGTCTTGACGAACTCTTCACCGGATGCCACAGCGGAACCGTCGCGGTTGGTCAGCAGTGCGGAGGTCGGGTCGGAGACCTGCAGGGATGCGGCGAACTCCTCCAGTGCGGGCACGGCGGGTGCCATTGCCTCGGTGTGGAATGCGCCAGCGACCTTCAGGGGGATAACGCGAGCGCGTGCGGGCGGGTTCGCGGCGAATGCTTCGATGGCGGGGATGGGGCCTGCGGCTACGATCTGGCCGCCGCCGTTGGAGTTTGCTGCGACGAGGCCTGCTGCGTCGATGGCTTCGCGGACGTTTTCTTCAACGCCGCCGAGTACTGCAGCCATGCCGGTCGGGGAGGCAGCTGCCGCCTCCGCCATGCCGTTGGCGCGCACGCGCACGAAACACATTGCGTCTTTGTCGCTGAGCACACCGGCGAGGGCTGCTGCGGTGATTTCACCGACGGAGTGACCCGCGAAGATGAGTTCTTCACCGTCGAGTTCGCGCAGGGCGAGGCGGCCGGTGACGATGCCTGCAGCCACGATGAGGGGCTGGGCGATTGCAGTGTCCTTGATGGTTTCTTCTTCGGCTTCGGTGCCGTAGTGAATCAGGTCGATGCCTGCCGCTTCGGAGAGTCGTTCCAGGTGCTCACGCACACCTTCAATCTCGAGCCAGGGGCTCAGGAAGCCCTTCTTCTGGGAGCCCTGTCCGGGGCAAACGAGTGCGCGCATGCGGTGCGACCTTTCTGGTTTTTAGTACTCGTACGCGGTGCCGTTATAGAGACGGAGACCACGGTTAGTCTGTTACCTATGCTACCTTGTTCAGCCGCCCTGTATAAACATCACTGTGCAGAAACTTTGGGCTGCGCGGGATATTTAGGCAGACATTGAACAGTGTATAGCTTAGATTGAACTTGCCTATTCGTACAACCCGAACGGGCAAGGTTCAAATAGAGAGACAGCTAACTTTCGGGTTGCCACCCTATGCTCGCGGATGCGCCCGCGCGTACGTCTCCGCCAGACGCTTCATCGACACGTGCGTGTAAATCTGCGTGGTCGCCAACGACGAATGCCCCAAAAGCTCCTGCACCGAACGAATATCGGCGCCACCATCCACCAGGTGAGTCGCCGCCGAATGACGCAAAACGTGCGCACCCGACGCCTGAGTATTCTCCACCGTGCGCAGCAGGCGGGTCAGGTCCTCACGAATCTGACGGGCCTTCGCACGCCCGCCCCGAGGGCCAATAAACAGCGCCGTCACGCCCTGGGACCCTTCCGGAATCCACTGCGGACGACCATAGGACACCCAACGATTCAACGCCTTAAGCGCCGGGGTACCCAGCGGCACCACGCGTTCCTTATTGCCCTTACCCAGCACGCGCACCGTCTTATTCGCCCGGTCCACGCTCTGCAAATCCAGGCCGGTCAGCTCAGAAATACGCATGCCCGAGGCGTACAGCACCTCAACCACAGCTTCGAGGCGCAGCAGGCGCGCATCCCGAGGATCCTGCGCCCGACGCTCCTGCAGGGTAGTCAGCAGCTGGTTCATCTGCTCACGGCTGAGCACCGGCGGCAGGTGATTCTCCCGCTTGGGGGTGCGCATACCGCGGGTCGGGTTGGCGTGCACCAGCTCCTCCTCCTGAGCCCAGGTGAAGAACGTGCGCAGGGTCGAACCGCGGCGCGCCACTGTAGAACGAGCCGCCTGCCGCAGATGCAACGAACCCAACCACTCACGAATCAGAGACGCATCAATGCTGTCCAGATGCCGCACACCGCGGCGCGCCATATAGCCGAAGAAGCCCTCCAAATCGGAGATATACGAGCGAATCGTCTCTTCGGAACGGTGCTTCTCATAGCGCAAAAAACGCTCAAAACGGTCCAGGACGGGGCGGAATACCTCACCGGAAACACCTAGCGCCGATTCGGGTAGAGCAGAGCCTGGTAAGGCAGAACCTGAACCCTCAGCTTGGGTTCCGGGATGATCGGCGGCAAGGCTGCGGGTATAGGTCACCGGCAGGGTCGTGGAGGGAGCCTCGTCCCGGTAATTTTCCCGGTTCTCACTTCGGTTTTCTGCCTGGTTTTCTGTCTGGTTTTCGTGCTGGCGGGCGTCGGTCATGCGTCCCTCCTTTCGGGTTTCGGTCTTTCGACATTCTCTCCGCGCATCTGCCGATAGGGCGGCGGGGTAGGCTCCGCGCCAGTACGCGCAAGCCTACCCCAATTGTAGAGAGGTTCCGAGCTCTCCACGTGCCGCCCCGTCATCAGGAAGAACCCTACGCAGCGACAGCCGGGCGGACCTTCCGCCAGCTCGTTCCACTGCTCTCCGCCAGACCGCAACGGCCCAGGTGGAACAGGTCAGCCATCACGTCGCGAGCACTCAGCCCGAGGGCTGCGGCAATCTCGTCCACGCCACGGTAGGAGCGCGGGCTCAAGTCGTCCCAGACCCTCCCCTGTCGTTCGGTCAGCTCATCCAGCGCGCTGGAGGAGGCCGCCTGATCCCACTCGCTCTCGTGCTCGGTGCCCAGCTCGAAACCCGCGGCGGCATCGTACTCGAGGATGTCGGTGGCCTCGGTGAGTGTTTGCGCTAGTCCATCGCGCAACAGACGGTTCGTGCCCACCGAGTTCGGCGAATTAATCTGCCCCGGAACCGCCCAAAGGGTACGCCCAATCTCCATCGCGTGACGAGCCGTGTTCAGGGCACCGGAACGCCAGCGCGCCTCCACCACAATGGTGTGCCGCGCCAACGCCGCAATCAGGCGGTTACGCTCCAGAAAACGCCAGCGCGTGGGGGTGTTGCCCACGCTCACCTCGCTCATGATGAGCCCGCGGTCAACAATCATGTTCAGCGCATCCGAGTTCTGCGCCGGGTAGAGCCGGTCCAGCCCGCCCGCCATGAAGGCGATGGTCGGCAGGTCGCTGCCCTGCTGGGTCAGCGCCGCCCGATGCGCCGCAATATCGATGCCCATCGCACCGCCAGAAATCACCGTGTACCCGCGGCGTGCCAGCTCGGCGGCGAGGTGGGTCGTCGCCTCCGTACCGTAGATGCTCGGGTCACGCGAACCGACCAGCGCCACGCTCGGGGCAGACGCCACATCCAGCAGGTGCCGCGAATCGCCTCGGCACCACAGCCCGTACGGTCGAGCGGGCCCCAAATCGTTCAGCTGCGGCGGCCACAGCGGATCGGCGGGAGTGACCAGCCACGCCCCGCAGGTTGCCGCTATGTGCGCCTCCGCGTTCAGGGTGCGTTCCATACGGCGGTTCCAGCGCAGGCGGCGGGTTGCGAGCGCCTTGCTGAACTTATCGCGGCTCATCTGATGCTCACCCGGCGTGTAGTAGCCATTCGCGCTACAGAACAGGGCGGACTCCCCTTCCGCGGGTGCATCCACCGAACGCAGAAAATCGCTCAGCTGCGTATCCGGTTCGCCGTGCTCCCAGGTGTACTCATCAGGGATGTGCCCGGTCAGCAGGTAGTGCAGGGTCAGCGGCGCTCCCAGGGTGGTGAGGGATTCGACCACGAGCTCATCGGCGGGTTCGGCGTAGCGCATCAGCTGGGCGGTGCAGCAGCGGATGTACTCGCGGCACGCCGCCTCAAGCTGCTCCGCGCTGAGGGCGGGGTTGAACAGAGGTGCAGGATTGAGCAGGGGCGCGGCGTCAGAACTGCTGGAGGCTGTGCCCGTCGGAGCCTCGGGGCGCTCGCCCTGATGCTCCTGCTGGTTCATCTCTTCCAGGTGCTTCTCTTCCAAGTACACAAGGTCATCTAAGTACACCGGGTTCAGGCAGGAGGCGAGGAACCCCGGCAATCGCGCCGCGTTATACGGGCTCGGCGAGGGTTCCTGCCCCAGCGACAGGATATGCGCCACCCTCTCACACACCAGAGCGTGGGCATCCAGGGTGCGGCCTGACAGGCGGATCTGCAGTTCCCCCTGCACAAAATCCTCCGCCACGCGCTCCTCTCGCACCTGCTCTTCAGGCACGCTCGCTTCTGGCACATGCTCTCCCTGCACGCGGTCTTCCGGCGCTGCTTCTCTCAGCCCATTTTCTTTCAATTCAGCCTCTTCAGCTCGTTTTCTGAGCTTCTTCTCACTCATGATGTTATTCTCCTCTCGTGAGTGGTTCGTTCTATAAACCGGCACGCTATGTTCACTGTCCCTATTTCAGCTGGCGCATTATTTCAATTGCCCCTGCTGCCGCAGAAAAAGCGCCACATCCAGGTGCTCCCGGCTCGGGTAGGCGGTGCCCTCCAAATCTGCGAGGGTCCAGGCGATACGTAGCACCCGGTCGTAGCCGCGAGCCGTCAGCGTTCCGCGATCCACGGCGGCGTTCAGCTCGCCGGTGAGCTTCGCATCCAGACGCAACGGGCCGCGCAGAATCTTGCCGTTCATCTCCGCATTCGTCTTCAACCCATACGGTTCCAGACGCTCCCGCTGAGCCTGCCGCGCCGCCATGACGCGCTCACGAATCTGCGCCGAACTCTCATTCACCTGACCGCCCGCAAGCTCCGTGGAAGACACCTTCGGAACCGTCACATTCACGTCAATGCGGTCCACCAGCGGACCGGACAGCCGCCCAAAATAGGCGCGACGCTCACGCGGAGCGCACGTGCACTCCGTACCTGTACCCACGTTCATGCCGCAGGGGCACGGGTTCGCCGCCAGAATCAGCTGAAAACGCGCCGGGTACGTCGCCGACGCGCTCGAACGGTCCAGGGTCACGGTCCCCGACTCCAGGGGCTGACGGAGTGAATCGAGCACCGTGCGTTTGAACTCCGGCGCCTCGTCCAGAAAGAGCACGCCGCGGTGCGCTTTAGACACGCAGCCCGGGCGGGGAATGCCGCTGCCGCCACCCAGAATCGCCGGCGCGGAGGCGCTATGATGCGGCGCCTCAAACGGCGGCTGACGCACCAACTCACTCAGGTGCTCCCCCGCCGAGCAGAGGGAACGGATCGCGGTCACCTCCATCGCGGCATCGTTGTCGAGGGTCGGCAGGATGCTCGGCAGGCGCTCCGCCAGCATGGTTTTACCCGAACCGGGCGGGCCAGTCAGCAGCATATGGTGACCACCCGCAGCGGCAATTTCCAGGGCAAAACGACCCTGTGACTGACCGGCGACATCGCTCATATCCGAGGAAATTTCAGCCGGTTTCGCCACCGGGGCGCTCGCCTCCGTCTGCGGGGCGGGCGGGTAGGTCAGCTTCTGGCTCTCAGCGCCGAGTGCGGCAAAAACCTCCGCCAGGCAGCGGAAACCGCTCACCTGCGCGCCGGGAATGAGCGCCGCCTCCTCAGCATTTTCGGCGGGCACAATCACGCGGTGGTGTCCGGCATCCACGGCGGCTTTGACCGCGGGCAGGATGCCCGGCACGGGGCGTAACGTTCCGTCCAGTCCCAGCTCGCCCAGGAAGACGCTATCGCCGCTGGGGTGCAGTTTCTTCTCCGCCTGCAGCGCCGCAACCACAATGGCTAGGTCGAACGCCGAGCCGCGTTTGGGCAGGGTCGCGGGGGTTAGGTTCACGGTGAGCCGGTGCTGAGTGAGGGTGATGCCGGTGTTCTTCGCCGCGGAGCGCACACGCTCTTTAGACTCGTTGAGGGCGGTATCGGGCAGCCCCAGCAGTACGAAGCCGGGCAGGCCCTGCGAGATGTCAGCCTCGACGTCAACAATGTGCCCGCGCAAGCCAACCAGCGCCACGGAATAGGTGCGTGCGAATCCCATTACGCCACCGCCTTCAGATGCTCGAAGGTGAAGGTTTCGCAGGTTCCGGTCACCGCAATTGCGTCAATGCGAAAGCGCGGAAAATCCAGGTTCTCGCGCAGCCTGCACCAGAGAATCGCCAGCGAGCGCGTGCGGCGCGCCTTATCGCGGTCAATGGACGCGAACGGGTGCCCGAAGTCTTCGCTGCTGCGGGTCTTGACCTCAACGAAAACCAGTTCGTCCTCGGGGTCAATGGCGATCAGGTCGAGCTCGCCGCGGATCTGTTCGTGTTCCAGTCCGGCGGGCGGTCGCCAATTCCTCTCCAGAATCCGGTAGCCGTTCGTCTCCAGGATGCGGGCGGTCAGCTCCTCGCCCCACCTGCCGACGCTGTGGGCGCGGGGCTGGGTTCGCTGGAGCTGGGTTCGCGGAGTCAGGGGTCTGTTGGGTGTGCCTCGGGTTGCGGCGCGGGCTGTTATTCGGGCTGTTGTCATGGGTCTCTCCCCCGGTAGATAGCGGTAGTGCTTCTACTGTGCCCGCCGCGCGCGTGCCCGAAGGCGGTTAACGAAAAACTGTGGATAACCTCGGTTCCCAGAAGGAATTAGAGGTTATCCACAGTCGGTTATTTGAAATTTTGGGGCATATTTTTCAAAAACGCCGCTCGGGTGCCGATTCGACGCGTCATATTTACGCAGGTTCGCCGCCTGGTTCTGCGCGCACTTTCATCACTCAGTCCCGCCGCATTCCAGACACCCGGCACCGGCGCGCCTACCCGCGCTTACCTCCGGCAAGGCGTTGAATCGGGCTTAAGCTAGGCATTAAAGTCCGGCATTTCCGGCACGGTGAACTCCTGGTTGGGCAGGCGCTCCTCCACGTTCACGTCACGCACCGAATAAGCGTGCACCTTCTTCACAAAGCGGTTGGAGCGGAATACATCCCACACCCACACGTCGCTCATGCTCACCTCAAAGTAGAGGGTGCCGTCCTGCACGTGCGGGGTGACGTCCACCTGGTTTGCCAGGTAGAAGCGTCGGTCGGTTTCTACCGCGTAGCTAAAGAGCGACATGACGTCTTTGTATTCGCGGTAGAGCGCCATTTGGGCGTCGGTCTCGTAGTTTTCGAGGTCTTCTGCGCTCACTACTCTTCCTTTCCTGGGCTTTTGTAGTACTAATTCAGCGGTGGCACGTTAGGCTTTCGCAGGCTTCCAAGGCGCGGTTTTCAGGAACACCACGCACTCTAGCCGCGCTGTGCCGCAGCCGCCTCAATCTGCTCGGCGGTCGCCGGAAGCGACCATGAGAGTCGATGCTGCGGGCTGGGGCCCTGCACGCTAATCGCCTCGCGGTGAGCGGCAGATCCGTAGCCCTTGTTCTTTGCCCAGCCGTACCCCGGGTAGCGGGTATCCAGCTGAACCATCAGCTCGTCACGTTCCACCTTTGCGACCACCGATGCTGCGGCGATGGAGGCGCACTTGTAGTCGCCCTTAATGACCATGGTCACCGGCATCTGCGCGGGCTCACCTGCGCCTTCCCACGCCTGGGCGAGCAGTTCGTTGTAGTGTGCCTGCGCTGGGTCCGGTGCCAGCGCACTGAACAGGTCCTCCTGCGGAGGGGTGAACCAGTCGTGCTTGCCGTCCAGCAGAGCGGCGTCGGCACGGTATCCGCTGCGCGCCAGCTCGGCGAGCGCACGCTGGGCGGCAAGCCTCAGCGAGAGGGTCATACCGAGCCGGTCAATATCTGCCGGTTCCACGTGCCCGACCGCCACGGCGCACCACTGGCGGATTTCGGGAACCATGGATTCGCGGCGTGCCGGTGAGAGCGCCTTGGAATCGATCAGCCCACCCACCTCGAGGGTGGCGTCCGGGGTGAGGATTGCGACGCCCACGGTGACCGGGCCCGCCATGGAGCCGCGGCCTACCTCGTCGATTCCGGCGACCGTGCGGGCACCGGAGGCGAAGAGCTGCTGCTCGTACTCGAGGTCGGCTGCTGGCGGGGTTGTCTTCGCGGGCTTAGCTTGAGCGGGTTTCGTTGCGCTCTTCTGGGCGCTCACCGTCATTGCCACGCTCGCTTACTCGCTCGGGGTGGAGGACGGTGCGGGAATCGAGGAGAACACCGAGCTCTGATCCTGCAGCAGACCGAAGTGGTTCAGCGGCCATGCCACCACGAACACGTTACCCTGCACGTCGTCCTTGGAGATGAACGCGGTGCCGTCGCTAATGTGGTAGCGGGAGTCGGCGGAGTTGCTGCGGTGGTCGCCCATCACGAAGTACTTGCCGGCGGGCACGGTCACCTTGAAGGGGACCTCCGAGGGCGGGTTGCCCGGGTACAGGTACGGTTCGGTAATTTCTACGCCGTTGACCTTGATTTTGCCGGTGCCGTCGCTTTCGACCACGTCACCGGGGGTGCCAATAACGCGCTTGACCAGGAAGTTCGAGGAAGTATCCGGCAGAATACCCGCGAAGGACAGGGCGTCCTTGAGCGGGCTGCTGGTCTTCTGGGTGGAGGGAATCCAGCCCTGAGAGTCCTTGAAGACGATGACGTCGCCGCGCTTAGGCTCGCTAAAGTAGGAGCCCGCCACGTTAATGAACACGCGGTCGTTAACCTGCAGGGTCTGCTCCATGGAGCCGGAGGGAATATAGAAACCGCGCAGCAGGAAGGTCTTGACCAGGAATGCGATGACCAGCGCGTACAGGATGACGGTGCCACCCTCGCGTGCCTGCACCCAGAGCCATTCGCCGAGGCGGCCTTCTTCCTGCGCCTGGGAGTAGGTCAGCTCTGCCTGTTCGGCGCGCTTTGCCTTGCGGCGTTCCTTGGGGGTCATTTCAGAGAAGTCCTTGGTGGTTTCCATGTCTACGGCACTCTCCTCATCGGCGGATTCTTCACGCTCAGTATTCTTCGCTGGAGCGCTCTTCTTCGCATCCTTTGCGGAAGAAGTCGCGGCGGTGCTGCTTGCGGTTGCATCTGCGGAGGCGGCGCTCGCCTCGGCGCTAGCTACCACCTCGTGATCGCGCTCAGATGCACCCTTGGTGTCGCTTTCGGTCGCCTCAGTAGCGCCCGCGGATGCCTCCCAGGGGGTGGTCTTCTCGGTCGAGGCCTTCTCAGCTGCAGCCTTTTCGGCGGCGAGGCGCGCGAAGTATTCTTCCATTTCGCGGCGCTCGCGGCGGCTTTGAGGCTGGTATCCCTCAGGGAAGGGGCTGGTGTTCGCAGTGTTCTTGTCGTCTGCCATGCTGGAGTGAGCCTTTCGTTTGAGAGATACCTAGCTCGAGTGAAACGGTACCTAGCTATTGTATCGAGAGTGTTTACGCTCTTGGGCTTTTATTTTCTGAGAGCGGCAAGGTTCTCAGAAAGCGGGGTCTCAGAATATGCAAAAACCGCTCCTTGCCCGCGGAATGCGGTTGGGGAGCGGTTTGCAACAGAATTCTGTATCTATAAAGATTAGAACTCGCGCTTCTCGCGGATACGAGCAGCCTTACCGTGGCGGTCGCGCATGTAGTACAGCTTTGCACGACGGACGTCACCGCGGGTCACCAGCTCGATCTTCTCGATGGAGGGAGAGTGAACCGGGAAGGTACGCTCAACACCAACGCCGAAGGAAACCTTGCGGACGGTGAAGGTCTCGCGAACGCCTGCACCCTGGCGGCCAACGACGAAGCCCTTGAAGACCTGGATACGGTGGTTCTTACCTTCAACGATCTTAACGTGAACGTTCAGGGTGTCACCGGGGCCGAATGCGGGGATGTCGTCACGGAGGGACTTCTTGTCGAGAAAGTCAAGAGTCTGCATAGTTGTAGATCTCCAGAGTCATCTGCCGCAGGTCAAATAGACTCAGATTGCTCTGCCCCACTGCGGGACAGAAAACTTCATGCTTCGGACAGGATTGGTGCCCGAAGGTTGACATCGTTGGTCGCTCTTCCCCCTGCGGCAGGGGCGTGCCCGATGTCAACACAATGATCCATTATCCCAATGCACCCGCGTTTATGCAAGCATCCGGGGAGCACTTTTAGAAGGGGGGTTCGTCACTCTGCGCTCCCCCGCCCTGGGATGCGCCGTTCTGTGCCGGAGTACCCGGAGCGGTCATACCCGGCGCCTCCGTGTTCTGCTGGGGTGCATGCGCAGGAGCATACTGCTGCGTGTACTGAGACATGCCCGGCTGAGGCGCCTCCTGCAACGGCGCACCCGGCATACCCTGCTGAGGCGTACCCTGCATGGAGCCCTCATTGACCGTGCGCTTCTCCACAGTGCGGGCGAAGGTGCTCGTACCGTAGTTCAGGTCGTGACCGATGCCGAGGGCATCCACCTCTACGGTAGTGCCCTGCGTGCCGTCTTCGCGGTTCCAGCGGCTAATGCGCTGGCGGCCACTCACGACCAGCGGCTGCCCCTTCTCAATGGAGGTGGCAATGTTCTGCGCGAGGCGGCGGTAGGCTTTCACGGTGTACCAGTTGGTGGTGCCTTCTTTCCAGGTGCCGGTGGCGTCCTGCCAGCGCGGGGTGCTGGCGAGGCGAAAGTTCACGACGGGCACCCCGTTGGGCAGGGTGCTCAGTGCCGGGTCGGAGGCGGTGAATCCGCGGATCAGGATGGTGTCGCTCATGGTTTCTCCTTAGAAACTAGTGGGTGGGTTCCTTCACCTTGCCAGGGCTGAGCCGACCCTGCACCCGGCGGTTACCGGTTCTGTGGATAACCGCGCGTTTTGCGGTTTTGAGCACCGCCTGTGGATAGAGTTTTTGAACTTTTCACCCCGTTTTTTCAAAAATCGCCCACGGGCAACGCACTCCCTGCAGAAATATGACGACCACTCCCCATCCGGCATCGTGATAGGTATCTCAGCGTCGGGGCGGCTATTTTTGCCCTCAAGTTCACTATTTCAGCTCCGCGCGCTCTATCCTTGATGATGCGGTGCACTCAGCCGCATCCCGTCTACCCGCCTTGGAGAACCCGTGAGCAAAAAGCCCATCAACAGCAACGACCTGCCCACGCTGCAGGATCTTCAGCGGATTCAACGCAACCTGCCCAAGCTGCCCGATTCTATGGACCCGCAGAAGAAGCGCCTCATTTACGGTCTGCTCGCTGTGTTTGCCGTAATCGTGCTAATTATTGGTCTGGTCTACGTGAGTAAGAACGGCGTGGACGGGCTGCTCGGCACCGATAAGAGCACCTCTTCTACCACCGATGATGAAGAGACCACCGTTGCCACCGAAACCCTCGCCGAGGTCAAGAACCCGTACAAGGCGGTTGATCCCGCGACTGCGCTCGCACCGGATCTGGCGACCGCGAAGAGCGAGCTGGCGTCCCTGCAGGTGAAGGAACGCGCGTCGAAGGCTGGCTACTCTCGTGATCAGTTCGGTCCCGCCTGGGATGACGTTGACGGCAACAAGTGCAATACCCGCGACGACATTCTGCGCCGCGACCTGACCAATGTTCGTTTCAAGGTCAGGACCCACGCATGCACCGTGATTAGTGGCACTCTGAACGACCCGTACACCGGCAAAACCATCGAGTTCAAGCGCGGCAAGAAGACCTCCTCGGCTGTGCAGATTGACCACGTGGTGGCCCTTTCGAACGCATGGCAGACCGGCGCGCAGGATTTGACCGCAGAGCAGCGCCGCCAGCTGGCGAACGACCCGGAGAACCTGCTCGCTGCAGACGGCCCGGCAAACCAACAGAAGTCCGACGCGGACGCCGCCGACTGGTTGCCGAGCAACACCGCCTACCGCTGCACCTACGTGGCACGCCAGGTGCACGTAAAGGCGAAGTACAAGCTGTGGGTGACCGCGGACGAGAAGAAGGTTATGGAGCGCGTCCTCAACTCTTGCAAGGACACGAACCCCACTAAGAAGTAGCCCCGACCAAGAAGTAGCTTCCCGGCACGCACGCAAAAAGCATAAAGAAAAACCGCCCCGCACCCTGAGTTTAGGGTGCGAGGCGGTTTTTACATGTGGCGCCCCAGGAGGGAATCGAACCCCCGACCAAGAGATTAGAAGGCTCCTGCTCTATCCTCTGAGCTACTGAGGCCTTCCTCTAGGGTACATGAGAATTTATGCTTCTCATGCACTGCGCATCTCACGCGGGGGCTGTTCCACTGAGCTAAGCCAGGCTGGCGAACTAAGAGTTCGCGCTAGGAGCCTACCTTGGCGGCTTCCCGCTCCGCCTTCTTCACCTCGCGGCGGCGTGCACGGCGGCTTGATGCGCCGGGGAACAGCTGCCACCACAGGCGGATGGTGGTGCGGCGAATCTGCGTGGGGTGCAGGCTCACGTACACCAGACGGCGGGTTGCCGGGTCGAGGGCGACCAGGTAGATGATGTACCCCAGGCAGATGACCGTCGCGATGAGTCGACCCATGTCCTGGTTGAAATCGCGCAGGTAGGGCGAGACGTTCAGCTGGTCGCTCACACCGTACGCCATGAAGAACAGCGTGGTGATGAAGTACCACATGAGCTGGAAGTGCGAGCGCAGGCCGGTTGCGGCGAGCATCGGGATTGCCCAGAGCAGGTACCAGGGCTGAATCATGGGGCTGCACAGGAGCATGAACAGGATCGCGAGGCCGGCGTGGCGCACGATGTTGCGGTCGCGTCCAACGAATGCCATTGCCACGGCGCCAAGCATGCCGATGCCCTTGCCGACGGTTTCGATGAGCTTGCGGATGACCTCGAAGGCGTCCCCCTGAACGAACAGGGAGGCGGCACCGATGACCAGGCCGAAGGGGGTGTACCAGATGTACTGGCCGCCGGTGGTGGACAGTGCCTTGATCCAGCCGAATTCCAGTCCGGTCACCCAGCCCATGAGCGCCATTTCGGCGAGCAGTAGCACGCCGGAGAGCGCCCAGAAGATGAACTTGCGCGGCGATGAGGCGTTCTTACCCGCCCAGAGCAGACCCACGAAGGGCAGCACCACGAGGGCGAGCGGCTTGACTGCAACACCGAGGGCTACGAAGGTCACGCCGAGCGGGCCGCCCCACCAGGTGTCGCGGTAGCGCTTGGCGTAGTAAAGACCGCCGAGCATGAACATAGTCATGAGCGAGTCGTTGTGGCCGCTGGCGATGAACGATGCGATGAACAGCGGGTTCGGGCCAATCTGCCAGAGGGCACGGACCTGGTTGAAGCCGTGCGCCTGGGCGAGTTTTGCCACGTAGAAGAGAATGCCGATGACCGCGAGCACGGAGAGCAGGCGGAAGTAGAAGAGGGAGAGGTCGATGTTCTCCCCCGCCAGGCGCACAATCCACTCTTCGAGCTTGAGGGAGACCGGTCCGTACGGGGGCGGAGATTCCGCCCACATGGGGTCCGCACCGTTCTGCATGAAGTTCGAGATTTCGGAGACACCGTGCTTGTACGGGTTGAGGCCGTGCGCCATGACCATACCCTGACCGTAGTAGGAGAACATGTCGCGGCTGTAGATGGTGAAGGCGAAGACCTGCGGCAGGGACCAGCTGGTGATGACGGCAATCATCCAACGCATGGTGTTGGGTTCGTTCCAGTCGCCCATTTTCTGGTAGATGCGCAGCCATTCGCGGCACATGATCATGGCGCCGAGGGCGAGCATGATGATGCCGGTGATGACCCATGCGGCTTCGAATCGGATGGCGCGGACAATGTCGTAGCGCCAGAAGCTGGAGCTGTCGGCGAGCCAGCCGACGGCGTAGGAGCCGAGGGTGACCATGATGGAGCCGATGGTGCCGATAATCAGCGTGCGCAGACGGTGATTATTGACGTAGTCCAAGAGTTTGGGTGAGAGAGGTGCGTCGTGTGCGCCGGGGGTGGTGAGCCGGTGTGCGAGCTCCTTTGGTGCGCGCATAACTCCCTTTCTGTCTGCATCGTCGTTCTGGTTTTTATCATACCGGAGCCCTTGGATGCACTTGCGAGAATCACTGCGGCGAAGGCGGTCGTGGACGTTCCTCACGGGCACGCAGAGTGGCGCTATTCTCCCCCGCTGCCACCGTTTGCGCATCCGCTCGTACCTTTCTTGCACCCTCTTGTACCCCTTTTTGTGACGTGCTGCCCGCCGGGCCAGCGGCGTTTGGGGGTAGAGTGGGAGGGTGAGTATTTCTAGTGAACGTATTGTATGGATTGACTGCGAGATGACCGGCCTGGACGTGGAGAACGACACTCTCGTCGAGGTGGGCGTTCTGGTCACGGATGCCGATTTGAACATTCTGGGTTCTGGCGTTGAGTTCGTCATCAAGCCCGGTGATGAGTCTCCTGCCGGTGCGCTGGAGAACATGAATGACTTTGTGCGTTCGATGCATGAGGCGTCGGGTCTACTACCCGATATTGAGCACGGTGTGTCGATGGATTACGCGCAGGAGCAGGTGCTTCGATACATCAAGAAGTATGTTCCGGTGGCGGGCAAGGCTCAGCTGGGCGGCAACTCGGTGGGTATGGATAAGCGTTTCTTGGAGCGTTACATGCCAGAGGTCATGGCGCACCTTCACTACCGCGTGATTGACGTGTCCACCATTAAGGAGCTGGCGTCGCGCTGGTACCCGGCGGCTCGTCATAGTGCCCCGGCGAAGACCGGTAACCACCGCGCGCTGGGCGATATCAAGGACTCTATTGATGAGTTGAAGTATTACCGCCGCGCCATTTTTGTGCCGCAGGGCCCGGATGCAATTGCTTCGGCGCAGATTGCGCGTGAGGTGGAGGCGGAGCGTGCCGCACGCGAGTCGGCTGAGCGCGAGGCTGAGGCATCCGCTTCTGAGGCGGCAGAGGCGTCCGAGGCGTAAGCACAGCATGTAACGAGCATCACGGCTTTTCAACTTGGCAGGTTTCTGAATCTCCTGTACAGTAGTATCCGTTGCATATCGCAAGGGAAACCAAGCGAAGCACATGGTGGTCGTAGCTCAGTTGGCAGAGCGCCTGGTTGTGGTCCAGGAGGTCGCGGGTTCAACCCCCGTCGATCACCCCGATGGAAAGGGTCGTTATGGTTATCCGTAACGGCCCTTTCGCTTTACCCTCTGTTCGCGTTATCCCCTGTTCGGTTGCCCCGCACACGGTTTACCGGAACAGAGCTTTTACACCCGCACTTTAAACCAGCGAGCGGAAACAGGGCATGCCCCGCATCCTCATGCGACAGGGGCACCCGGCAAGTTCCCGTTCAACAGTTCCCATTCAACACAAGCAAAGGATAATTCCGTGGCTATTCGCCCCATCGTTATTCACGGCAACCCCGTTCTGCACCGCCCCGCGGCACCCGTCACCGAGTTTAATGATGAGCTCAAGGAGCTCGTGGCTGACATGTACGAGACCATGGACGCATCCAACGGTGTGGGCCTGGCGGCACCGCAGATTGGTGTGGGCCTGCGCATCTTCACCTACAAGATGGAGAATGAGGACGGCGTTCCCCCGCGCGGCTGCATCATCAACCCGGTACTGACCCTGGGCAAGATTTCTACCGCTGACCCGGACCCCTACGAGGAGGAAGAGGGCTGCCTGTCCTTCCCCGGTTACGGCTTCCCCCTCAAGCGCGCCGAGTGGGTGACCGTGAACGGTCTTGACGAGCACGGCAACCCCGTCCAGTTTGAGGCGACCGGCTGGTTTGCACGCTGTATGCAGCACGAAACCGACCACCTGGACGGCAAGCTGTACGTGAACCGTCTGAACAAGAAGTGGACCAGCAAGATGAAGAAGGTCGTGAAGAAGGAAGGCTGGACCGTCGACGGTAACTCGTGGATGCCCGGCGTGGATCCGGATCCGTTCGGTCACTAATCACGAGCACTTCTGAAGGTCAGAGACCTTTCGAGAAGTTTAAAACGAAGACCGCGAATGCACTCTCAAGCGCATTCGCGGTCTTCGTTTTCCATCAGCCGATGATGTTTTTCATCAGTCAACGGTAGCGTGAAACGGGTCATCCTATGAGCCGGGTTCTGTCTAAAACGCCGCCCGAAGGGGCGTTTCGAGGCAATCATCTATCTAGAACGTACGTTGCCGCACGTCTCAAGCAGCCTACCCGAATACGCACCCCACCTCCGTGAAGGAAGCTGACGGGGATCGGGCGCACTACCCTACCATGGCGTATTCTGTTTGACCTTGCTCCGAATGGGGTTTACCTAGCCGAGCGCGTCACCGCGCCCGCTGGTGGTCTCTTACACCACCCTTTCACCCTTACCGCGGCGAACCGCGGCGGTTTACTTTCTGTGGCACTGGCCTGCGGGTTACCCCGAGTGGATGTTATCCACCATCCTGTGCTGTGGAGCCCGGACTTTCCTCGAAGCACGTATGCCTCGCGATTGCCCAGACGGCCCGTTTCACCCAACCCATTATACGCATACCCCTGGCGGCGGCTATTTTCCGGGTTCGTCTCGCGGGTGCTTTAGGGGTACACGGAGGCGCACTAGCGGCCTCGCGGGCGCGCTATCGTCTCGCAACTACCCTGCGCCTCGTAGCTACCCGGCGTCTCACGGGTACACTGGAGAGATGCTGATTCTTCTTCCCCCCCTCCGAAGGTAAAACCCCCGCCCCCGCAGGCAACGCGCCCGTATGCTTTGCTGACCTCTCGTTCCCCGAACTGACCGCTGAGCGTGAGAGCGTCCTGGAGGAGCTGGCGACTGTCAGCTCGGGTCCCGACGCCCTTGCAGAGCTCAAGGTGGGCACGTCCCTCGAAGCAGAAGTGGATCGCAATACGCGCCTGCTGACCGAACCGGCGCAGCCCGCGATCCGCACCTACACTGGCGTGCTGTTCGAGGCACTGGATTATGCGAGCTTCTCCCCCGCCGAACGCGATGCCGCGCACTGGTCGCTGCTGATTTCTTCGGCGCTGTGGGGTATTCTGCGCCCCGAGGACGCGATTCCCGCCTACCGCCTGTCCATGGGCGTGAAGCTGGGTTCAATTGGTGCGCTCGCCTCCTTCTGGAAGGGCGCGCTGGGTACCGCACTGGAGGCAACCGCGAAGGACCAGCTGATTCTGGATTGCCGTTCTGCAGCCTACGCGAAGTCGTGGGTGACTCCCCCGTCGCAGACTCTGGCAGTTCGTGTGGAGCGTGTGGCGGCTGATGGTTCGCGTAAGGTCGTCTCGCACATGGCGAAGCATTACCGTGGCTTGTTTGCGCGTTACCTGATTCAGTCGGGTTTGGCGGCTCGTCCTATTGACGGTTCCACGGCTGGTATTGCCGAATTTTTGGAGGCGGTCAGCGAGGACTGGTCGGTGGAGTGCACCCTGCCGACGGCGCGTAAGGCGGGCGTTTTGACCCTGCTGGTGCATGAGCAGTAACGGCTGTTTGCTGTTATTTCTAACTATTTTCATGTGTCAGCACGAAGATTTTTTAACTATTTTTCGGGGATTTTTAATGTATTTCCCCCTGTAAAACCACTTTTTCCCACATTTTTTGGACTGGTTTTAACACTCACAGAAGGCGGATAGTGTCTATCTATCCGCCTTCTTTTTATGCACAAAAGTGCTTATAGTATTTAATGACTCGCCACTGGTGGCGGGCACTTCACTCACAAACATTCACATTTTCAACTCAACGCACATGGAATACGAAACACCACATACGTAAAGCACATAGTCAGCGGATCACTCCCCTGGCTATATGTTTGCTAGCGTAAAAATAACCACTCAGAAACACATCGATGGGACAACGTTATGTCTACTTTTTCCTCTCGTCGCGCCCTCATTAAGGGTGCGGCAGCACTAACAGTCGCCGGCGCGTTGGGCGCGCACCATGCCGGTGAGCAGGGCGCTCAGGCTGCCACCTTGGACGTTAAGACTACTCCGCTGACGTTCAAGATTACCGAGGCGTCGTTTGATATTAGCGGCTTCAACCTCAGCTACGAGATTACCGGCTTGCAGGCTGTGCTTGATACCGGTCTGTACACCCCGTACATTGAGGTCGGCTACTACACCAAGAAGAAGGGCTTCACCCAGTTCTATTTCTTCTCTCTTGAGCCGAAGAAGCGCATCGAGAATGATGTCTACATTAGGCATCACGTCATTGATCCTGAGATCACCGGCGGCCCGAATGCAGACTATGGTGTTCGCCTGTCTCTTCGTCCGCGCCGTGAGCAGTACACCATTCTGCGCACTCTTGAAGTTCGCCCCAAGATTGACACGGAGTTCGCGTGGGCACCTTTCATTGTGGACATTGATTTGGATGGCGAGTACGCCCCCGATATCTACAGGTCATGTAAGGCAAAGGTTCTGCTGCTCGATAAGGAACGTTGCTTCTACCCTAAGCGTGCGGTGACCCGCGGCGACCTGATGGATGCAATCTACCGAGGCGCCTGCTCGCCGAAGGTGAAGCTTCCTGCGCGTTCTCCTTTCCCGGATGTGTCCCCGAAGGATGAGCGTTACGCAGCGTACATTTGGGCGTATCAGAAGGGTCTGACCTCGGGCTGGTCTGACGGTAAGATGCACCCGGAGGCGGTGGCTAGCCGCGCTACGATGGCAGCATTCTTCTACCGTTACTTTATGCTTACCCCTGGCAGCCGTCCTTCGTGGTTCAATCTCACCATCCCGCAGGATATGAAGCCGGGTGCCCCGTTCTACACCGAGTCGGTGTGGCTACACTCGTCGGTGAATGTTGATGTGAGCTTCATTTATAAGAGCAAGGATTTCCGTCCGACCAAGATTGCTACCCGCGAGGAGCTGGCTCGTGTCCTGTCAATGCTCGACATGCTTGACACCATCCCCAGTAGCCCCTATATCGATGATTAGGATTCGGCAGGTGCCGTGAACCAGGCGGTTGACCCTACACGTTTTAGCTTGGGTTAGTCTCTGAGAACAGTAGCTGAAGATAGTGGCTGTAGCCTATATAAGGGGCGGTGAGAGTTTTTCTCTCACCGCCTCTTTCTGTGTGCCCGTTTTCTGGTGCAGGAGCTGCTGGGTACGGTTTTTAGTGCCGGTTATGTTTACAGTTTTGTTTCTCTGTTGTGTAGTCTTTTTGGGGTTTGGGCTTTGCATAAAACCGGTGCGTAATTTTTGAATTTTTTGTCTTATAACTCTCATCGGCATGTTTTTCTCGTGTTTTCATTGAATGTTTAAGACGCGGGTTGGTAGGCTGAGATTGCACTTCAGCATGCCGCCGCTACGGCTCCTCTACGATGTGGATTCGGTGCGGGCTCAGCGCGGTGGACTGTCACTCATTTATCCTCTCAACTTCTTTTCTCATTCGCCCTCTTTCATGCAGAAAATTCAGATTGGATAATGATGTCCTCCTTCTTTAAGCCTGCTCGTGGCACGCGCCGAAAAGTTGCGGGTGCTTCCCTGGTTTTGGGTTTGTCTCCGCTGCTGGCTTTGACGCCGGTGGCGGCCCAGCCGGCGCCCGCTTCCCCCGCCCAGCAGGCAGCACTTCAAGCAGCGCCCGTGCAGAACGAACCTGCCCAGAACGAACCTGCGCGGGGTGATAAGCAGGATGCTTCCCTGCCGACCCTGCGCATATCCAGCGGTTCCCTCGACATTCTTCGCGGCGGTACCGTGCACGTGGAAGGTACCGGGCTGAGCCCCGAGTTCTTGGCGCATCATGAGCTACGTAGCCTCACGATTGCGCCGAAGGGCTCTTCGACCTACGCCAACCCCTACCAGAAGGTCGATCACCGCGGCCTCGTCTTTGACGCCCCGAAACCAGCTGCTGACGGCAGTTTCAGCGCTGACCTGACGGTTCCGGCAAATAGCCTCCCGGCAAACCTGGAATACGAGGTCATTCTCACCTACCGCCCCGTAGACGATGTACACCCCTATGCGTGGAACACTGAGGATCGCGTCCGTACGGCACTGCCGGTGGAATTCAACCTCCCGAAGGCTGTGCTCCCCTCCATCACCTATGATGTTTCGACTATTTCTGAGGAGCAGATTGCTTCGGGTCGGCCGGTTGAGGTGACGCTGACGGGTACCGGTTTTCAGGATGTCAGCTCCGTGAGTTTCACCCTATCCGAGCATGATGAGCAGGGAAAGGTTACGAACGATAACGTGGCTTCGCTGGGCAAGTTCCAGGCACCGGATACGGAAGAGAATCAGCGCATTTTCAAGGGCCTGATTCCTAACGGCTATTTCCAGAAGAAGATCACGATCCCTGCCGGAGTCCTGAAGTCTGGCAAGGGTTACTCCCTGGGCGTTTACGGTGTGGAAACCCACAGGTGGGGCAAGGTATCGCGTAAGTTCCCCTTTGTCCCTGTGGGCAATAACCCTGCACGCATGGCGTACCAGGATAATGCGTTCAGGAACACCCTGCCGAAGGTATCTGTTGCTGCGCAGGATTTTGATCCCGGTCAGGACCGCGTCTATAAGGTGACTATTTCTAATATTTCACCCGAGGTGGATCTGGGGTACTACATTCAGTCCGTCAAGATTTACAATGCGACTTCTAAGGAAGTCGAGCCCTTTGCGGTCAACGATATTGCGGGCAAGTACTACAAGCGCGACGAGATCATAACCCGTAACCCCGACGGCACCCGTACGGTGGAAATCGAATACAAGGCGCAGGCTGATGACGGGTATTATTCTCCCTCTCACGTGGGCTCTACGGCAGAGGTTCAGGTGACGTTCTCGGATTCTAAGTACTCAGGTGGTGCCCACACGTTCACGGTGAGCGCGGAGCTTCCGATGGTGCCGCCTCCTGCTGATGTTGTTCGCCCGGCAAACCCCGAAAACGTTCAGTTGAAGGTCGATTCGGGAACCCTCAATATTTCTCAGGGCGGCACGGTGTCGGTGACGACTTCCCCGTTGAGCGCTGAGTTCCGTCAGAAGTACACTTTCTACGAGCTGGCTCTGGTGGAGCGCGGGTCGGCGTACGTGCACGGCGGGGGACACTATCGTTCTGGGCCTCTTGACGAATACGGCGGGGAACTCAGGTATTTTCCGCATCAGGTGCGTGAGAATCCGGACGGTAGCCTCACCTACACGTTCGACGTTCCGCCGCAGTACGTTGAGCCTGCCGACGGTGAGCTCTTTGACGTGGTGATGACGTACTACCCGTCGAACGAAGATACGCCGGATCCGTTGATTCGATCGAACCGTCTTTACCTCCGCGCCCATATTGATGTGGTTCAGGATGCGCAGCCTACCCGCGCGACCTACCGTTTCAGCCGGTCTGCGATTGATAACCCGTGGAAGGATACGACGCTGAGGGTTGAGGGTTGGCATGTCCTCTCGCAGGCTAAGAACTTCGCGGGGGATGGTGAACAGCCGGTTCTCGCCCTGTATGAGGTTGACCCGGCAACAGGCAAGATGGTGGGTCAGCCCGTGTTCACGCACACGCTGGAGTTCACTAACCAGCAGGATTACTACAGCACATTCCGTAACAACTACCTCAACACGGAGATGACGATTCCGGCGGGTACGTTGAAGCCGGGCAAGCTGTACTTCATGGGCGTGTACGGTGGCGGGTTGCCTTACCCCGGCTTGGAAGATTCTCCGGGTTCTATGCTGAATGATGTTGTGGAATTCCTTCCGGTGCGTTCCCCCGAGCAGGAGTCTGCACGGCCTACGTTGCACCTTGGCTCAGTGAGTTTGAACCCCTACGTGAAGACGAACTTGTTTACGGCACGCGCTACAGGGCTCTCTGCGCAGGGTGAAGGATCGTATCGCCTCTCAGTGCAACATGTTGATGAGCAGGGGCGTTTGACCGGTCAGACGGTGTTCCAGCAGGCGATCCCAGCTGACCTCATCAAGGACGGCAGGGCGGAGCTGAATCTGACGATTGCTCAGCAGCTGAGCTATTCGGGTGCTTATCGTCTGGTTTTGGAGAAGGTCACCCCCGGTAAGGATGGTGCCGGTGAGTCGGTAGAGCAGCTTGCTGTCGAGGATATTCCTCTGAAGCTGACGCGTGAGGATGAGTTGCAGGCGGCTGAGCAGTGGTTTGCTGATCGTCAGATTCTGCCTAATCCTTCGCCGATGTCCTGGCATAGCGGTATGACGCGCCACGATGTGACGGTGTCGCTGTACCGCCTGGCGGGTTCCCCGAAGGTTGAGTTGCCTGCTTTTAGCCCGTACGCGGATGTGGCGACGAGCGACCCGGACTACGCCGCGTACATTTGGGCTCGTCAGAGGGGCATTACGTTCGGTTGGGCGGATGGCAAGTTCCACCCGGAGGCGAAGCTTTCGACCCCGTCGACGGTGGCGTTCCTGTACAGGTACCAGAAGGCGATGGGTCAGATCACGCCGAAGGCACCGACCTCTTCTTCGTTGCCCGGTAACTCGTCGCTGCCGGGTAACCAGGATTCGCCCCAGAGTTCCTCCGGCGGCTGGCAGCATAAGGTTCGTCAGGGTAGCGCTTTCTGGCGTGAGGCTCAGTGGGCTGTTAATCACCGCGTGTGGGGTTACCGTGTTGATGGGGAATACACCTATGAGGACTTTGATAGGTCTTTCGTTTCCTCTGGTGATTTGAAGTTGATGCTGTACCGTATGGAGCACGGCGGCAGCCACCTCAAGTAGCGTCCGGTCGTGGTGAGGGGTAACCGGTGGGCTGGGATGCTTGACGTAGTTCGACTTTTCAGCCCGCCGGTGCCGCCCCGGTTTTTCTTCCTTGCCTCTGCGACTTCTTGTGCCCGGCACCAGGCTTTACGGGGTGTCTTCTCCCCTAGTCTGGCTTTTCAGGTTCTATCCGCTCAACTTCTTCACTCACTTCATCTACTCACTCACTTCAATCACCGTATAAATTTTGTAGATGGGATTATGATGTCTTCATTCTTCGCCCCACGAGGCGCCCGGTGCCGCTCAACTGCACCGCGCCACCCGGCGAGCGCCCGCGCGCTCAGCCTTTCCCTGTTGCTGGGTTTGAGCCCGCTTGCCGGTATCACCCCGGCGGCGCTGGCAACACCGACCCAGGCGGCACCTGAGCAGCAGGTGCAACCGGAACAGGCGACCCCCGCCTCCCCCGCTGCAGCTTTGAACCAGCGCCAGACAGAAAACCAGCAAATTCCTGAAGGTCAGGGCGAGCAGACCAATTCGCTACCGACTCTGCGCGTCACCAGTGGCACGTTAAGAATTGAGACTGGCGGCACGGTGCATGTTGAAGGCACCGGCTTCACTCCCGAGTTCTTGGCACACAATGAGCTACGTAGCATCATTATTGCACCCAAGGGTTCCTCTACCTACGTGGGTCCTCACCAAGAGCCAACATATCAGGGACCGCGTTTTGACGTTCCGACGCCTGCCGCAGACGGGACTTTCAGCACTGACTTGGAAGTATCTTCCAACGGTATACCTGCGGGCATGGAGTACGAAGTTATTTTGACCTACCGTCCACTGGATGAGGCGCACCCCTATCAGTGGAGCACTGAGGGTCGTATTCGCACAGCACTCGCCGTGACGAGTAATTTCCCGCAGTCTGTTTTGCCTTCTATTACCTATGATGTGGATTCTATTTCTGAGGAGCAGATTAATTCCGGAAAACCGATTGAAATCAATATGACGGGTTCGGGTTTTGACGGGATGAATAAGCTAAGTTTTACTCTTGTGGAAATCGACCCGAATAATCCTGAAAGTTATCATCGTTATTTAGATTTCGAGGATTTAGTTCCTGCAGATTCTCCGTACTTGAAGCGGGTTTTTCATGGTCTGATTCCTAACGGTCATTTTCAGCGTAAGATTACGATTCCTGCCGGTTTTTTAAAGCCTGGTAAGGGGTATTATCTGAGCGTGGTTGGATCTTATCCCTCCGGGGTTGATTCTTCTCCCTTCGGCATTAACGCTATATCGCGCGATTTCCCCTTCATTCCTGTGGGTAAGAACCCCGCGAAAATGCCTTACCAGAGCAATACGTACCGCAATACTCTTCCGAAGGTTTCACTGTCTCCTCAGACCGTTGACCCGCACCATGCAGGGAAATATAAAGTTATTATTTCTAACATTTCCCCGGAAGTTGATTTGGGGTATTACGTCAAGTCCGTCGACATTTATAGTAAAACCGCTCGAAAGACTATCGTCGAAATTACTGACATTCCTTACTTTGATCATGACATTATTGTTGTCCGTAACCCTGACGGTACCCGCACCGTAGAACTTGAAATTGACTCTGCAGTCATCAAGGAGTTGCAGAATGTGTACCTTGGTTCTGAGGCAGAGCTGAGGGTAACTTTCTCAGATTCTCTTTATATGAAGGGAAGTCACATTTTTACGGTCGCTGCGCCCGTGCAGCTGGCTGCTCCTCCGACCCCGATAAATCCTCCCGCATCTGATGAAGTGCGTTTAAGTGTCACCTCGGGCACCCTCAATATTTCTGAGGGCGGTACTGTCTCTGTGACGACTGCACCGCTGAGTGCTGAGTTCCGCAAGAAGTACACGTTCTTCGAGTTCGGCATTGTGGAGCGAGGGAAGAACTACGAGTGGTCAAGCTACGGCAGTAAGCTACCTGAAGCCCAGTACGGTAAGAGAGTCGCTACCCTTCGAGATCAGGGGAAGGTTCATGAAAACCCTGATGGAAGCATTACGTTTACCTTTGATGTTCGCAAGCAAATCTTTGACGTCCCCGAGGGCACGCTCTTCGATGTCGTGTTGACGTTCTACCCGTCTGATGAAGCTGAGCCAGATTTGCGTTGGGACTCGACAGACCGCCGTCTTACAGCACGAGCTTCTCTGCCGGTAGTGCGTGACCCTGAGCCGGTTCAGCCAACGTACCGCTACAGTCTCTCTGCAATTGACAAGCCGTGGCAGGATACAACTCTGACGGTTGAGGGTTATCATATCCTCAGTCCTCATGCGGTAGGCGGTCATGAATCGGTTGCATACCTCACCCTCTACGAGGCTGACCCGGCCACGGGAAAGATTATGGGACGCCCTGTTTTCTCCGACATCATTCCGCTGACAGAGTGCGGACAACTTTGCAGCGGATTCCATAATCGTTACTTCAGCACGGAGATGACAATTCCGGCGGGTACGTTGAAGCCGGGCAGGCTCTACATGATTGGCATCTACGGTTCTAATCTGCCTCGTCCTGGCGAAGAGGAGTATAGCGGTAGCCTACTGACCAGTGTCGCTGAGTTCCTTCCCGTGCGGTCTACGCAGCCTAACCCTGACCAGCCTGTAGCGCGTCCGGACTTGTACATTCTGAATAAGCGCATCAGCCCGTACCAGGAGATGAATACCCTCACCGCACGAGTCTCGAATCTTCCGAAGCTTACCGATGGTCATTACCGTTTCTCGGTTCAGGCAACGGATGATTCTGGCGAGCCAACCGGCGAGAAGGCGTTGGAGCAGGTGATCCCTGCTGAACACCTTCTGAGTGGTTCTACGGATGAGAAGCTGAATATTCCCGGTAGCTCTCTGAATTATGAGGGGTCTTACAGGGTTGTTCTGGAGAAGGTAATCCCCGGCAAGGATGGTGCCGCAGATACGGTCGAGCAGGTCACTTCTGAGGGCCTTGAGCTTTTTGTAAGCTACACTGCGGAGCGGGAAGCGGCTGTTGAGTGGGTTAAGCAGCAGGTTCTTCTGGATAAGCATAAGGCTGTGCTGAGTCGCCGCGATGTCACGGTGGCGCTGTACCGTCTTGCGGGCGCACCTCATGTTGAGCTGCCTGCAACCAGTCCTTACGCGGATGTAACCCCGGACGATCCGGACTATGCCGCGATTGTGTGGGCTCGTCAGAAGGGTATTACGTTCGGTTGGGTCGATGGTAATTTCCACCCGGAGGCGAACCTTTCGATTGCCTCGACGGTGGCGTTCCTGTACAGGTACCAACGAGCGCTAACCCCTGCGTCTTCGCCGGAGTCGAGCAGTTTGCCGTCTTCGCCTATACCGAAGAGCAATACGTCAGATAGCAGTAATGTACCGGAGGAGTCTCCCACACGGGATTCACGTTCGCGGGTGCACTGGCCCGAGTATGAGCGTATGGATACTGCGTTCTGGAGGGAATCGCTGTGGGCTACCCAGCAGATTATCTGGGGATACGCAGAATATTATCGAGGCCACGGTGAGAATTTCAGCTCGGATACTGTTTCCTCTTGGCAGTTCTCACTGATGCTCTACCGCATGACGCACGGCGGCAGCCACCTCAAGTAGTTGCCCTGAAGTAGTTATTTGAGAGTCGCCTTCCGCGGCCACGCAGCCTGATGCTGTGTTGCTTTACAATCGGTGATGGCGGGCTGAAATTTTCGGGCTGATTCGCCCGGCTTTTCAGCCCGCCAGCACTTTCGCTAAGACGCACTGTGCACCCCTCTTCCACTCAACGTTTTCCCTCACTCACTTCAATCACCTCGCAGAAAACCACTGTGCAGAAAACCACCGTGTAAAAAGCACAGTGCAGAACATTAGATGGGATAACCGTGTCTTCCTTCTTCCGACCAACCACAACTCAGGGTGCTAAGGTGCCCGCCCTAAAAGCCCCTACCCAAAATGCCCGCGCTCTAAAGACTCAGGGCAAGAAGGCAATCAGCCTCTCCCTATGGCTGGGCATGACCCCGGCGCTGGCGGTCACCCCTGTTGTGCATGCTGATGCGGCACCGGTGAAACCCGCACAGACTGCTCAAGCGGCCCCTGTTCAGGTAGGCCCTAACTCCCCTGCCGCATCGTTGCAGGCAACCCCCGTAGCTGCCACCCCCGATGCCGCAGCCACTGGCGTCAGCGATGCTGACAAGATTGATTTGAAGGTCACCACCGGCACTCTCGATATTTCTCAGGGCGGCACGGTGTCCTTGACGACTTCCCCGTTGACCCCCGAGTTCCGTAAGAAGTACAAGCTCTTCCAGTTCGGCCTCGTGAACCGTGGTACCGGTTACGAGTGGTCCCGCACCGGCGAGGCAACCCAATATCCTCTGTACCGCGGCAAGGTTGATCATCTTCGAGATGACGGTATTGTCCGCGACAACCCGGACGGGAGCCTCACCTTCACCTTTGAGGTCAAGAAGCAGACCATCCGGGCTACCCCTTCGCCTGCCCTTGACGTGGTGCTGACCTACTACCCAGCGGGTGAGCGCGAGCCGAACGCCGAGGAGTATGAGGACCCCCGCCTTACTGCCCGCACTCCGCTCAGCCTGACTCAGGACCCTGAGCCGGATCATACTACTTACGTGTACAGCATGCCGGCGGTTGATAACCCCTGGGTTGATACGCAGCTGACGATTGAGGGCTACCATATTCTCTCTAAGCAGCTTCTTGAGCCGGGGAGTGCCCCGGCGTATCTGATGCTGTATGAGGTTGACCCCGCTACGGGGCTGATGGTGGGCAAGCCTGTTTTCACTCATGCAGTTCGTTATACGGATTGCGGTGAATACTATTGCTGGAGTTTTCTGAACAACTATTTCTCTGCGGATGTGACAATTCCTGCGGGTACTCTGCGACCGGGCAAGTCGTACATGATCGGCGTCTACAGCGGCTTCTTCCCGAATCCGGATGAGGAGAAGGTCCCCGGTAGCCTTTTGACGGATGTTGCCCCGTTTATTCCGGTGCGCTCGCCTAACTCGAACACCGAGGTGAAGGATGCTGCCCCGGTTCTGCGCGTTGAGCCGCAGCAGATGGACCAATATCGTTCTGATTCACCGCAGGTGAGCCCCTATTGGGAGAAGAACACGTTGCAGGTGCGTGCCGTGAATCTGCCGAACCTCGCTGAGGGCCATTACCGTTTCTCTATGCAGGCTACGGATGTTTCTGGCAATCTGACGGGTCAGAAGGCGTTGGTGCAGGATATTGCGGCTGACCGTATCCAGAGCGGTTACACGGAGGCGACCCTCACTATTCCCGGTGAGGCGCTGAATTATCAGGGCGGTTACAAGCTGATGGTGGAGAAGGTTCTTCCCGGTCAGGGTGGTTCCGCGGATTCTGTGCAGCAGGTTGTTTCTACTGACCTTGGTTTGGTGGTGAACGCGTTTGAGGAGCGTGAGGCTGCGAAGAGGTGGTACAAGGCTCAGCAGCTTCCCAAGTCAGAGTCCTATTCTTCTGAGAAGTTGATGCGCCGTGATCTGACGGTGGCTCTCTATATGTTGGCGGGTTCGCCGAAGGTTGATCTTCCGGCAACCAGCCCGTATCCGGATGTTCTGCCTAGCGACCCGGACTATGCAGCGATTGTGTGGGCTCGTCAGCAGAGCATTACGTCCGGTTGGATTGACGGTAGTTTCCACCCGGATGCACAGCTTTCTACTCGCTCTATCGTTGCGTTCTTGTACAGGTATCAGCGTTCGCGCGGTAAGGTGTCCCCCAGTTTGCCGACTGCCGCGCCTCAGCCTCGTAATGGCAGCTTGCCGGGGTCGAAGGATTCTGAGCTGAGCACTAAGTATTGGGCTACGGATTTAAGCGAGGGTAGCGCTTTTTGGCGTGAATCTCGGTGGGCTGTGCAGCAACATATCTGGGGCTACGCCGAGGATTGGCTACGCGAGGACTTTACCTGGCCGCAAACGACCACCTACGACTTGGCTGTCATGCTGTACCGTATGGCGCAAGGCGGCAGCCGTCTCACATAGTGTCTCCCCGTGGTGTTAGCCATTCTGGTTGGCTTTCGTCAAGTAGGCGACTTTATGGCTCTGTTTATGTGCCATTTTTATTGTGGGTGACTTTTATGTTGTCTTGCCCACCGCATTGTGAATATTTTCAACCTGCAGAGGTTGCATAGGTGCAAATTTTTCGGATGCGGTAGGTTTTTGTACTTTCTTTTTTGTACAGTGACCAGCATTTGTGCTTATCAGCACACTATTTAGGTATATTTTCCACGTCATGCACATACTTTTTAAAGCTATACTTCACCTTAAGACATGCGATAAAACACACAGACATTTTTCGTGCTGATGACCTTTCAGGTTCCAGCACGTCTTAACTATTTGCTACGGTGTTTATGTGCACCACACTCGATGCGCGACACCGATAAAAACTGATTGGATAACAATGTCCTCACTTCCCAACCACATGTGCTTTGCGCTACCCAAAAACATGGCCAAGAGCGGCTGCGCCCTCACTTTGGCGGGCGCCATGCTCTTGCCTCTCTCCCCCGCGTTTGCGGCTCCTGCTGCTACTCCGGTAGCAGCCCAGGCTGTTGAGCAGGGCGAGGCTCAGGGTGCTCAGCGTCTGCAGGTTACCTCCGGCACTTTTGACATTCTCAAGGGCGGCAACGTGACCGTTAGCGGCTCCGGTTTCTCCAAGGACTTCGTTAAGGGCAAGTCGTTCCGCCTGTACGTTGTTCCGAAGGGTGAAAGCGTTGCTTTCCCGCCGCACCGCCCGCGTGATTACCCCTTCTACGTTCAGGATGTTCCCGCCTCCACATTTGCGGCTGACGGTTCCGTGAACCTGACCGCTTCTATCGGCGCTAACTATCTGGAGGCCAATGGCTCGTCCTTCGATGTTGTGCTCGGTTACCGCGATGACGCTGAAGACGGCTGGATTCCCGCGGATGAGGTTCGTACTGAGCTGAAGGTCGCGGATGTTTCCACCGTTTCTTCCCCGACCCTGTCGTACGACGCTTCGTCGGTGAATGCTTCTGAGAACACTAAGGTCACCGTGAATGGTGCTGGTTTCCAGAACATTTCGTACAACGGTAGCGAGTCGCTGATTGTTGCGGTTCGTGCGGTTGATCCGGCGACCGGTAAGGCAACCGGCCCCGCACTGGTGCAGTCGGAGGCTAAGTTCACCTCCTACTCTGCTTTCTTTGGTCAGTACATGGGTTACACTAACGGTCGTTTCTCGACTGTTCTGGATATCCCGGCGGGTACCTTGAAGTCCGGTAGCTCCTATGTTGTGCAGACTTTCGAGTTCAACGTTCCGGAAGATAACGATGAGGCAAACAGCCAGGCGCTGAGCACTCAGGCATTTGTTCCGGTGAATGGCGAGAACGCTAACCCTGTTTATCCTTCGGTGTCTCTGAGTACTGACACGGTGGATCTGAGCTCTTCGACCACTATCCGTGTGAAGGGTAAGGACTTCAAGGTTCCGGCTGGCGCTACCGTGAACGTGCTGTTCTCTGAGGCTGAGGCTGACGGCAACCCGACCGGTGAGGCTCTGGATAGCATCACTCTGAACGCTGACCGTGTGGCGACCGGCGCGTTTGAGACGACCGTTAACGTTGACGGCACCAAGCTGGATGCTGATAGCCACTATGCTATTTTCGTAACCGTGAACTACGCTGACGGTGACCGCGAGCGCATCGCGGCTGATTACCTGACTCTGACTGGTGAGGCTGCGAACCAGAAGGTTCGTGAGCGTTTCGCTGACGTTCCGGCTGCTCACGCGAACCACAAGGCTGTTCTGTGGGCTGCCGATCAGAAGCTGATTGATTCTCGTGAGAAGGATTGGTTCGGCGTTAATGATGATGCGACCCGCGGTGAGCTGACTGTTGCGCTGTACCATCTGGCTGGTTCCCCGAAGGTTGATCTGCCGGCTACTAGCCCGTACCCGGACGTGAAGACTGACGACCCGAACTACGCTGCGTACATTTGGGCTCGTCAGAAGGGCATTACTTTCGGCTGGTCTGATGGTAATTTCCACGCGAATGCATCTATATCTAATGCTACTGTTGCGGCGTTCCTGTACCGTTTTGACGGTAAGAAGCCGGTTGCTGTGACTGAGGCGCCGTACACCGATGTGAAGGTCGGTTCTGCGTTCTACCGTGAGATTGCGTGGGCTAAGCAGCAGAAGCTGCAGGTGTTCCCTGGTTCTGAGTACCACCCGACTGCGCTGGTGAGCCGTGGTGAGCTGGCTGGTTTCTTGATGAACTACAAGGTCCGCTAGAGTTCTATAGGGTTCGCTAGGGTTATCTCTAGGTTTTAGGGATTATGCCGGGCTGGCGGTGATGAAACATTGGTTTTATCCCGCTGGCCCGGCTTTTCTGTGCCTCCTGTAGGGCGCCTCAAGGGGGCGTTATCGGAGCTGTTATCCGCTACTGTTCCGCGGTTTTTCGGGGTATTTTTGCCGGTTAACATGCCGATGTGGGCTGTACCGCATGTGGGGCGCACCTCATGCGGTACCCGCTATTGGGGGATTTTCGGGGTGCCCCATTCCCCTTTTTCAAGAATGTTCCGTGAAGCGTAAATTAATATTTTTTCAAGCTGTGGTTTATGCTTAGGACTGTTGCGCCCCCTTGGTGCGCGCCCGTTTCCGGTTGGGCGTTTGTTGTGCGAGGGAGCCGATCACACACCGATACATCAACCACATTGAGGATTTATGTCTCAGGATTCTAAGCAGTCGACTGATACTGCCCATAATTCTTCTGCACCTCTGCTTGCGCCGGAGGGCACCCCCGATACTTCTTCTCAGGATGCCTCTAAGAAGCGTAAGCGCCGCCGTATTGAGCTGGCTGTTAGCGCTGTGGCGCTGGCGGGTGTTTTGTATCTGCCGTTCTCTCTTCTTTTCTCTTTCTATGATTCGTCGGAGGCGCGTCTTTCTTCGGCGGATACTGCTGCGCCGGCGACTGCTTCGGCGGCTTCTGCTTCTCCCCTGGTGTTGAATTCTTCAACTCAGGGCCCGAAGATTCTGCGTCCGTCCGTGACTGCACCAGATGCGAACACTATTTTTGCTGATGCTCCCGAGGATTCTGCGTACTATGCGGGTATCCGTTGGGCTGTTCGCACCCAGACGATGGAGCCGGTTTCTGAGGACCATTTTGGTGCTGAGGATCCGGTGACTCGTGGCGAGTTGATCACCATGTTCTATAAGCTGGCGGGTTCGCCGGCGGTGACCCGTCCGGAGCATTCGCCGTATGCGGATGTTGATGAGTCTGACCCGAACTATGATGCGTACCTGTGGGCGCGTCAGGAGCGTATTACGTCCGGTTGGGTTGATGGTAAGTTCCATGCGGAGGCGCGCCTGTCGAATGCTTCCGCTGTGGCTCTGCTGTACCGTGCTGATGATGCGCAGAAGATTCAGATGTCGGGTACTTCCCCGTTTAGCGATGTTTCGTCTGCGACTCCGTTCTACCGTCAGATTGTGTGGGCGTCTCGCCGTGGCGTGTCGACGGTGTCTGAGGGTAATGCTTTTGAGCCGACGGCTCAGACGTCTCGTGGTCGTGTTGCGATGATGATGTACCTATACTTCCGCACTTCGTAGTTTTTACACCGCCTAGTTATAGCGTATCGAGCGGCCCCGTACTCCCGTTTGGGAGTGCGGGGCCGCTCGTATTTTGAGGACTGTGCGCGGGGTTGCCTGGGGGTTGGGGCCGCCTGGGTTTTGGGTTTCCTGTGCGCGGCATCATGCACGCAGTGAAATATTTCGGAAGGTTCAAGTTTTTCTTGAGTAACGTGCCAATTTCTACTTGAAGGTTTGTTAGGGTGAGAGTGTTTCCTGAACCGATGGGGACACTCAACCACTTCTCATTGGGTTGGCGCAGATTCGACGGAGATCCTATTTACAACCTGCATCAGCGCAATGGGTTCAACCGATAAGGAATGTTTATGTCCGCTCTTCCGAACTCTAAGTCTTCTTTCTTCCGGGCGGCGCAGGGATGCGGTGCACTGGTGCTGGCTGGCGCGATGGTCCTGCCGATGTCTCCGGCGCTTGCCCAGACTGTTGCCGCAGATGCTCCTGCAGCTGCAGCGACCGGTGCTCTGCCGGGTGATCGTGTCCGTGAGAATCCTCCTGTTGCTACTTCTAATGAGTTCGCTCCCCACTGGAGCTACAACGCTCTGAAGGATACCGATAACGATCAGGTTCTGGATTTCTCTGGTTGGGGTTTTAAGGGTGATGTTAACTCCCCGAAGGGTGTTCAGATTGTTGTGCGCGAGAAGGGTACGAACACTCCGGTTCTGGCTATCAGCGACGTCATTGAGTATGACCACGAGGAGCTGGCTTTCGCTTACCAGGGCGGTTACATGACAGGTACCGTCAAGATTCCGGCGAACACCCTGAATAAGGCAAAGCAGTATATTGTCGAGGTGTGGGGTAACAATGGCTACGAGGAGGGTAGCGAAGACCTGGTAGCCCCCATTATTGGCAAGATACCCGAGGGCCGTGGCACCCTGCTCGCTTCTCAGGCGCTGAACTTTAATGATTCTGACGGCACGACGGCTGCGGATATTCCGAGTGCGAAGGCTACCCAGGAGTCTACCCCGACGTTCGAGGTTCTGTACGACGGCAAGGCTCAGCTGCTGTACACCTTCGAGGGCGGTACCGTTCACGTGAAGGGTTCGGGTTTCACCAAGGAGTGGCGTGAGAAGCACGGCAACGTGGCGGTTTATATTGCCGCTTCTCGGGGTGTTCCCGATGGCAGCCTTCTGCCCGCTGATGATACGCCGCTCCGTTTTGAGGAGGGTAAGGACTTCACCATCGCTGAGGATGGCACCCTGGATGCTCAGCTGACGGTCGAGCCGGACGTACTTCAGCGCTACTATGAGCCTCGCAACTACTTCCCCGGCATTCCGCGTTACGAGGTGCGTTACGAGGTTGACCTGGTTGCTGAGCAGCAGGGTCAGCCCCGGCTGACCCTTGATGATCTGTGGGCTGGTAAGAACGTAGTGCAGCGTATTGCGGTGCAGACTCAGGCGTACCGCCCTGAGAAGTTTGCTCCCAAGGTGGCGTACAAGGCTCTGGCTGACACCACCGCGGATCAGGACATTTACTTCTCGGGTACCGGTTTCTACGGTGAGATTCACTCCGTCAAGGGTGTTCAGTATGTGATTCGTGAGAAGGGTTCGAACACCCCTGTTCTGGCGACCAGTGACGTCATTGAGTACAACCACCACGACCGTGCCTTTGAGTATGTGGACGGCGTAGTGGACGGCACCGTGAAGGTTCCGGCTAATACCTTGGATGCTTCGAAGAAGTACGTGGTGGAGGTCTGGGCTAATGACGGCTACAGCGAGATTGGCGAGTTCCTTGCCCCCGTTGTGGGTAAGGCACCTGAGGGTCGCGGTGAGCTGTTGGCTTCTCAGGACCTGAATTTTAAGGGCTCTGACGCTGTTGAGGATAAGAAGCCTAGCTTGACCGATGAGCAGCGCAAGGAGCGTGCTACCCGCGGTGAGCTGGCGGTGGCTCTGTACCTTCAGGCTGGCGCACCAGAGGTGAAGCTGCCTGAGACTTCTCCCTGGCCGGATGTGAAGACTGACGACCCGAACTACGCTGCGTACATTTGGGTTCGTGAGAAGGGCATCAGCTACGGCTGGTCGGACGGCAAATTCCACGCGGACGCTGGTATCTCGAACGCTACCGTCGCAGCGTTTACCTACCGTGCGGCTGGTTCGCCCGCGGTTAGGGGAGATTCCCCCTACAGCGATGTTACTCCCGGTTCGGCGTTCTACCGTGAGATTGTGTGGGCTAGCCAGAATTTGCCTACTGTGTACGGTGGTCGCTATTTCCTTCCTAAGCAGCTGCTGACTCGCGGCCATCTGGAGACTGTTCTGACTGCTTTCCAGTCTCGATAAGCTGGCTCAGCTGATCGACTAGCTGCACGCATAACCCCGTGTTCCTAGACAGGTTTTCTGTTTGGGGGCACGGGGTTCAGCGTTTAACAGCTACTCACTGTGTGAGATTTTCCAGAACCTTAAAGCGTTCCTTGAGTGTTTCCTGACAACTGTTCAACACTTTGCTAGGGTGGGAGTACTCCCGAAACCGACGGGGGTACTCAACCACTTTCTCTTGGGGAAAAACAGGTTCGATAGCGATTTTTATAACCGCCAGCGAGTCCCCTACAACCCCTGGGAGAAACGATTTTAAGGATGTCTTATGTCCTCACTTCCGAACTCTAAGTCTTCATTCCTGCACGCGGCTCGCAACTGCAGCGCACTGGCACTGGCGGGCGCGATGGTCCTGCCGATGACCCCGGTTCTCGCGCAGGATGCAGCACCCGCCGCAAACACCCCTGTGACTAACACACCGGTTGCCAATACCCCTGCAGATGTTACGGCTGAGCCGTCTTTCACCGTTGATTATGGGGAATACGACTTCCTGGACGGTCGTGACTACTTCAGGAAAAAGAGCGACGCCCTGTACACCGGTGAGTACAACGAAATGACGGTGAAGGGCAGCGGTTTCACCAAGGAGTGGCGTGAGCAGCACGGCACCGTGGTCATCTATATTGCTGCTACTCAGGACCGTCCTGGTAATGTGGAGCCTTCCACGTCGATGCTTCGCTTTGAAGAGGGTAAGGACTTCACCATTGAAGATGACGGCACCTTTGACGCTTACCTGAAGATCGATGCCAACACCTTGGAGAGTTACTACCCCCTCACGGAGTATTCCCCGAATATGACTCTGGAGAAGGTGCGCTATGAAATTGGCATCCTTGCCGAACCTAAGGGTCAGCCGCAGTCGACCGTTCAGGATATTTGGGCTCGCAAGAATGTTGTTGCCCACCAGGGTCTGAACGCCAATGATTATCGTCCTGGTACGTTATCACCCATGTTTAAATACGATGCTCTGAAGGACACCACGAAGGATCAGGATCTGCTGATTCAGGGCGTGGGCTTCCATGGGGATCTCCGTGGAGCAGAGGGCATGATGTACCTCATTCGTGAGAAGAGTACCGGTTCCCCGGTCCTGGCTATGAGCGGTATGAAGTACTACCAGTACGATGAGGAAACCTACTCGAACATTCTGGAGGGAGGTTTCGCTTTCGTTACCATCAAGATTCCGGCGAACACTCTGGATCCCTCCAAGGAGTACGTTATTGAGGCGCGGAGCGACTACGGCTATGTCAGCCAGACGGATAAGACTCTCATCACCCCGCTGGTGGGTTATGCACCGGAGCACCGCGGTGGCTATTTGGCCAGTATGGATTTGAAGTTTGAGGGTGTCCAGCAGTTCACGCGTGCTCATACGCCTGATGTACGACGCGAGTACTTTTCGAATTCGCTTACAGATGAGGAGGAGAAACAGCCCGCTACCCGCGGCGAGCTGGTTTCCCTCCTCTATGAGAAGAACGACAGCCCCAAGGTGGATCTTCCTGAGGTCTCCCCGTGGCCGGATGTAAAGACGGACGACCCGAACTACGCCGCCTATATTTGGGCTCGTGAAAAGGGTGTTACCTTCGGCTGGTCTGATGGTAAGTTCCATGCGGATGCCGGTATTTCACGCGCTACCGTCGCTGCGCTGACCTATCGCGCGGCTGGTTCACCGGCCGTGCAGGGTGTTTCCTCCTTCCCGGATGTTAAGCCGGATTCCGCGTTCTACCGCGAGATTCTGTGGGCGACCCAGCAGGGCATTATCAATCCCGACACCGGTACTTTTGAGACATCGCAGACTGTGAATCGCCTTGAGCTGGCATGGATGATGTACTATTTCCTGACCGAGGTTACTCATCCTGAGCTACTTGATTAAGTAAGCCGGGCTGGCTCTAGCCTCAATGCCCCGTGCACCCCGAGAGTCTTCTTCTCACCGGGTGCACGGGGTTCGGTTTTTATCGGCTGATCAACCTGTGAAATGCCTCAAAACCTTCAAGCATACCTTGAGTGTTCTCTGACATCTGCCTGAGGGTTTGATAGGGTGAAGATGTCCCCGCAACCGACGGGGCTTTCAACCACTTTTTGCATAGGGTGTGTGCAGATTCAACGGCGAATTCCCTACCCGCCGTTGAGCCCGCAGAGCCCTGCGAGAAACAACTTTAAGGATGTCTTATGTCCTCGCTTCCGAACTCTAAGTCTTCTTTCCTCCGCGCCGCTCAGGGTTGCGGCGCACTGGCGTTGGCTGGTGCTATGGTTCTGCCGATGACCCCGGCGCTGGCTCAGAATGCGGCCCCTGCCGCTGATGCTGCCGTTGCTGCCGCTACCCCTCAGGCAGCTAACCAGATCGCTGCGGCTACCCCGACCCTGGATGTGTCTCTCCCCAATGGCTACAACTACGATGGCGTAAACGTCTTCCTCGTCACGACTGAGGGCGGTACCGTCCATGTGAAGGGCGCAGGCTACACCAAGGAGTGGCGTGCTCAGCACGGCACCGTGGCGCTGTACATTGCCCCCGCGAACTACGCGCCCTCCGGCTACGAGATTCCGACTTCGAAGATGTTGCGCTTTGTAGAGGGTCAGGACTTCACCATTGCCGATGACGGCACTTTTGAGGCTGACCTGAAGGTTGAGGCGTACGATCTTGCCGCCTACTACTTCGTCGATGACGATTACGCCCAGGATCCGACCGGCGGCACCAAGTACGATGTCCGCTATGAGATTCACGTGGTTGCTGAGCAGAAGGGTCAGAAGCCGCTGACCACTCAGGAGCTGTGGACCAGCAAAAACGTGGTACGCACTCAGGTCCTGAATACTCTGGGTAAGAGGGCAGAGCCGTTCGATCCTAGCTTGGCATACAACGCTGTGGGTAATCCCGCGCAGGCGCAGACTTTGTATGTTAGCGGCAGCGGCTTCCACGGCAATATCGACTCCGTTAAGGGCGTTCAGTTCGTGGTTCGTGAGAAGGGCTCGAACACCCCGGTTCTGGCAGCCAGCGACATTATCGAGTTTAACCACCCCACCATGTACTCGGCGTACCGTGACGGCAACCTGTACGGTAAAGTGAATGTTCCGGCAAACACCCTGGATGCTTCGAAGAAGTACGTGATTGAGGTCTGGGCTAATGACGGTTACAGCGAGAGCGGCGAGCTGCTCGCACCGGTTGTGGGCAAGTCCACCGAGGGCCGCGGTACCCTGCTCGCATGGCAGGACCTGGATCTGAATGGTACGAACGGTTACAGGGATGCAAACCTGCCCAACGCGCAGGATCCTAAGAAGGACGACGACCAGAAGCCTGCTCCTTCCGATGAGAAGCTGAAGACTCCCGCAACTCGCGGTGAGCTTGCAGCTGCCCTGTACATTCAGGCGGGAACCCCCGAGGTGAAGCTGCCTGAGACTTCCCCCTGGCCGGATGTGAAGACTGACGACCCGAACTTCCCTGCTTACGTGTGGGCTCGTCAGAAGGGTATTACCTTCGGCTGGTCGGACGGTAAGTTCCACGCGGATGCCGGCATTTCGAACGCAACCGTTGCGGCTTTCACCTACCGCGCGGCGGGTTCGCCCGCGGTTAAGGGCGACTCCCCCTACAGCGATGTTGCTCCCGGTTCGGCGTTCTACCGTGAGATTCTGTGGGCTCAGCAGAACAAGGTGGTGCTGAACGCTAGCGGCGCTTTCGATGCTCAGCACATGGTGACTCAGGGTGAGCTAGAGACTCTGATTGAGGCGTTCCAGGCTCGCGCTAAGTAAGGTCGTTTAGACCGCCCGTGCTTGCGAGATAATACCCCTCAGAAGTAATGCCCGGTCTGCACGTTCCCTTGAGGATCCTTGGGAAAGGTTCCTGTCGGGTTCGTGCAGGCCGGGCTTTACTGTGCCTAGATTTTTGAAGCCTGCTTCTTGGTAGCTATTCAGCGGCTACTTTCAGCGTTTACTTTTCAGTCAGGCTGGTCCATGCGGCAGTGGGTTCGGTGCTTGCCGAGTGCGCGTCATGACCGGTTGCCACGCCGGTGGAGACGGTGAAGTCCCACGGGTCGGTGTTCAGTGCGGACAGCTTCGTTTCGATGGTGAAGCCGCGCTCAGCGAGCAGGGCGCGCAGGCGGTTTGCCGCCGACTGTAGCCAGAGGGATTCGCTGGCGGCGTGGGAGCAATCAATCAGGGCGATGTTGCTACCGTCAACTCGTGCGGTTTCGCGGAATTCGCTGGCGGGGTGGTGGCGCAGGTCGGCGGTAATGTACACCTGCGCGTCAGTGGCGCGCACAGCGTCGAAGAGGGAGTCACCGGCACCACCGCAGAGGGCGACGCGGCGGATCGGCTGGTCGGCGCGTCCGGCGATGCGCAGGCCACCGGCGGTTGCGGGCAGTGCCGCTGCGAGGCGTTCTGCGAGCTCCTTGAGGGTGATTTCTTCGGGCAGGGTGCCGAGGCGGCCGGTGCCTACCGAGTGTTCCTGTTCGTCGAGTACCTGGGTTTGTGCTTCGGTGAGCGGTTCGCGGTCAATCAGGCCGATAGCGTCGCAGAGTGCTTCGTTCACGCCTTCAACGGCGGCATCGGCGTTGGTGTGCGCGCCGAGCAGGCCGCATCCGCCTTCGATAAGGGTGTGCAGTACATTGCCCTTGTAGTCGCTGTCGGGGATGAACTTTGCGCCGCGTAGCAGTAACGGGTGGTGGGTGATGAGTAGCTGCGCGCCTTCGGCTACGGCTTCTTCAGCGGTGGCGGTGAGGGCGTCTACTGCGAAGAGGACGGTGCTCACTTTAGCGGCGCCACGTCCGGCGACGAGGCCGGAGGCATCCCATCCGGCGGCGAGTTGCGGCGGGAAGAGTGTGTGGAAGGCATCGACGACTTCTGCGAGGGTGGGGGTTTCTAGTTTTTCAGTCATACCTCTATTGTGGCAGGTGGCGCGACAGGGCAGGTGGCGGTTTACGCCAAAGCCCTCGGTAGCACAGGAATATTGTGCGGCCCTGCGGTGTTCTTCAGGTAGTGTGGTTTTATAGTTCAAGGAGGAATCATGACTGATGTTGTACTTGCTGGCGGCTGTTTCTGGTGCCTGGATGCGGTGTACCGCCAGTTCCACGGGGTTGAGGCGAGCGTCTGCGGCTACACGGGCGGCGATACTCCCGACCCCGATTATCGTTCGGTGTGTTCGGGTGCGACCGGGCATCAGGAGGCGCTGAAGCTCAGCTTTGACCCGCAGGTCATTGACCTGGATACGGTGCTGGATATTTTCTTTACGAGCCACGATCCGACCAGCTGGGATCGTCAGGGGGCGGATACCGGTTCGCAGTACCGTTCGGTGCTTTTCTACGCGGATGAGCAGCAGCGTGAGGCATTTGAGCGTGCGGTGGCGCGTGCTCAGCAGCTGTACCCCTCCCCCATTGTCACGGAAGTTAAGCCCCTGGGCGTGTTCTATGAGGCTGAGGAGTATCATCAGAATTATTACGCGTTGAATCCGGTGCAGGGTTATTGTGCGTTTGTGGTGAGCCCGAAGGTGGCTCAGGCGCGCCGTAATTTTGCGCATCTGCTCCGTTAGCCGGTGCTTCCGGTTCAGTCGAGGCGTATTACGTTGTTCACCCTGTAGCTGTCTTTTGTTGTGTGGCAGCTATGGGGTGTCTTCATGCGCCCGGCTATTTGTTGTTCGCCTGTGCTTTAGGGTTGCTATAAGGTACGCCCGGTATGATGGGGGTGTCGACTCACTCCCCCTTGTCCGTTGACCTCACCGAAAGACTGCTGATTACTATCTCTTCTTCTAAGCCCGTCGCTTTGAGCCGCCGCGCCGTGTTAAGTGTGGGCGGTGTTGGTCTTGCCGCCGTGTTGTCTGCGTGTGCGCGTACGGTGCATACGCCAGTTGATATTGCTGAATCTGAATCGGCGAGTGCGAGCCCGTCTGCTTCTCCGGCGTTGCCGTCTGCGAATACGTCGTATAAGGGTAAGGTCACGTTCGATAACTTTGAGAAGAACGGCGAGTACGTTCCTGCCACTGCCGAGAAGAAGGCGCAGAACGTACCCAAACCGATTATGCCGGAGAAGGTGCAGGAGCTGAGCATTGACGGTATTTATGCGCTGATTGGCTATTGGATTTCTAGCTTTAATTATTTGGCGTTGACGGGTGATATTGAGCCGTTAAAGAAGACAGACCCGAGTAGCGAATACTATAAGGAGCTTGAGCCGATGGTTAAGCTCTATGAGACGGGGCGCGGCTGGATTTATGACACGAGTGAGCCGATGTCCGTGTATCTGTTGACGGATACTCCCACGCAGGTTGAGGGCGACCGTATTCGTTATTTCTGGCGTGCTCGTTCTCTGGTTGATCAGAATGCGAAGAGGCATCTGACGGAGGGTGATAACCGCGATAAGTCGCTGGCTAGGGCAGAAGATTCTCAGGGCCAGACGATGAGGATCGTTGTGGAGTATAAGGAGGGTGCTTGGTTTATGAGCACTCAGAAAGATAGGGATGCTGATAAGAGCACGGAGTCTGCGAACCCCTCAGCGTCCTAGTGCACTAATTGCAGCTTTTGAAGTTTTTCTTCGCAAAAGTATACAAGTAGAAATGTTTGATACCTATTTGCACACTTTAGGGTATGATGGGGTTGTCAACTCGCTCCATTTCCTTTGTTGACTTCCTATGAAAGGCTGATTATGACGAGCCCTTCCCCCAGTTCTGTTGGTATGTCCCGCCGCGTGGCACTGGGTGCTACCGGTGCCGGTGTGCTGGCTGCGTTGACTGCGTGTGCTAGCGATATTCGCCCACTGGCTGATGGCTCGGCGTCTAACTCTACTTCCGGTTCTGCTAATGCATCCGCGAGCGCTTCAGCTAGTACCTCACCCAGTGCCTCGGCTAGCGCTTCGCCTTCTGCTTCTTCCGGCAAGCATTATAAGGGCCTCGTGAAGTTCGATAACTTCGAGAAGAACGGCGAGTACGTTCCGGCAACCGCTACTCATAAGGCTCAGAACGTACCTAAGCCTCTCGTTCCGGCGAAGATGAACGAGCAGAATGTTGATGGCTTGTATGCGTTCATTGGCTACTGGCTGGCAAGCTTCAACTATGCAGTGCTGACCGGTGATACTGAGCCGATGAAGAAGGCCGACCCTGCGGATGTGTACGTTGACATGCTGCAGGATTACGCGGTGATGTACGAGAATGATCTGGGCTGGCTGTACGGTTCGGATACCCCGATTACTATTGAGCTGATTAGTAGTGCACCGCAGAAGCCTTCCGGTAGCAGCATCCTGTACTACTGGCCGGCTTACATGAACTACAGCCCTGATGCGAAGATTCACCTTGAGGGTAAGTCTGACCAGCCTTTTAAAACGGCGGAGAGCCCGAACGGCAAGCTGATGAAGGCTATTGTGGAGTACAAGGACGGTAAGTGGTTTATGCTTACCGGCAAGGAAGGCTCTTCTTCGGCTGCTTCCGATTCTTCTTCTAGCTCTTCTTCTGTCTAGGCCCCTACCTTATTGGGTAAGGCCTAACGGATTGAGATAGGATTCTCCCCCGCCCACGGTAATGCACCGTGGCCGGGGTTTCTTTATGTCGGAACTGTGCCGAAATTTTGCTGAAATTCTGCCGGAATTCTATGGAAATACAGGGAATACTCAGGCGAAAACCCAATGGATGGCCGGGGTCGGCGGAGGGTGCCTCAGGTACGCTTAACGTATATACATTGACGTACTACATGCGGTCTTTACCTGCAGGTTGTGAGCTTCGTGCTGACGGCTTTGGAGGTGAAGGATCCGACGAAGGACTTCCGATGACTACCTTCTTCACTCGACGTACCGCTCTGGGTGTTGCTGGTGCTGGTGCGCTTTCTGCGCTGACTGCGTGCGCTAGCGATATCCGTTCGCTGGCTGGCAGCACCGGATCGGCTTCTCCGTCGGAGGCGGCGACCACCTCCGAATCTGCTTCCGCCTCGGCGTCTGCGAGCACTTCGGCGTCTCCTTCTGCGTCTGATGCAGCGTCTGCGAGTGCTTCTGCTGCTTCAGGTCTTCCGTCGTCGGTAAGTCCTATAAGGGTGCGATGAAGTTCGATAGCTATGAGAAGAAGGGTGAGTACGTTCCGGCGAGCGCTACGAATCCGGCTGAGAATATGCCGAAGCCTGTTCCGCCTGCGAATATGAAGGATCACAGTGTTGATGGTGCGTATGCTTTCTTGAGCTTCTGGCTGGCGAGCTTGAACTATTTGATGCTCACGGGTGACCCGGAGCCCATTGAGATGGTTTACTACAAGGGCTACGGCTGGGAGAAGCATCAGAGCACAATCAAGCTGTATGTCTCGGGTGCTGGTTGGGTGTATGGTACGGAAACTCCGTATATTGTTGAGCTGCTGACTAATGCTCCTCGAGAGGTGCCCGGCAGCAATAACACTGCCTTCATTTGGGGGGGGGCCTCGCCCATATGGACCCCAAGATGATGCGGCATTATAGGAATCAGCCTGAGAAGGCGACAAGCGCTGAAGAGTCAAAGAAGAAGGTGGCGAGGTTCCGCCTGGAGTACAAGGACGGCAAGTGGGAGCTGTCTAGCGCCGCGTAGTTGCCGCCTTGCATAGGGTTCAACTCTCCTCGTGACTTCTCGTACCCTAAGACCCCACGTCTGGTAAAACGCTGGGTGTGGGGTCTTAATTTTCTGAACATTCGAGGTGGTCGCGGGGCTATTTGGTGGCTCTCGGGTAACCTTAAAAATATATACATTGACGTACTGATAGGCCTGTACGGGGTGCGTATGTCTGCCGCGGTGTGTGGCATGATTTGCTCTGTATTGGCTCCAACGAAGGGCTTCCGATGACTACCTTCTTCACTCGACGTACTCTCCTGGGGGTTGGTGCGACCGGTGTTCTTGCGGCACTGACTGCTTGCGCTAGCGATATTCGCCCGCTGGCTGATAGCTCCGCCTCCGGTGAGGCTTCGGCGAGTGCCAGCGCTTCTGAACCTGCGAACGCATCCGCCTCAGCATCTGCTTCAGCGACTGAGTCTGCTAAGAAGTCGTACAAGGGCACGGTGAAGCTCGACAAGTACGAGAAGAACGGCGAATACGTTCCTGCCACGGCTGAGAAGAAGGCGCAGAACGTGCCGAAGCCTGTTGTTCCGGAGAAGATGAATGAGGCAACCATTGAGGGCATGTACGAGTTCCTCTGCTACTGGGTGGCAAGCTTCAACTACATGTTCATGACGGGCGATTTCGAGCCGCTCAAGAAGGCTGACCCTGAAGGCCGCTATGCGAACGATCACGCCAATGCTGTTCTTATCTACTCTTCCGGTAAGGGCTGGGTGTATGACACGGATGCGCCGGTTACCATTCAGCTGCTGACTGATGCTCCCAAAAAAGTTGAGGGCGGTCCCAACCGTTACGATTGGCTCGGACGCATTATCTATGATCCCAATGCAAAGGCTCGCGTTGAGGGTCATGACCCTGTTCCTCTGGTTGATGGATCGACCAAGAGCGAGGCAACCAATTTTCCGTTTGACTATAAGGATGGCGTCTGGTTCTTACTCAGTGATGAAGAAGCTGATTCCCCCTCTTCAGAGGCGAGTAGCGCTAGTGCCTAACCCGCGTTCCTAGTCATTTATAGTGATGAGGGAAGCTCTCGAATGCAGTTGAGGCTGCGTGCGGGGGCTTCCCCTTTTTGTTAGCATGGCCTACGTACGGTCGTGTTGAACTATTCCCGCAGACGAGCAGATGCAGGCTTTGAGCGTGTCAACAAACCTGCTCAGGTACGCTTAAAAGCACACGAACAAACTATTGAGGGGTTCCCATGCCTACCTTCGTTACCCGACGCACCGCCCTGGGCGTTGTTGCCGCTGCCGCGCTCGCCTCTTTGACCGCCTGCGCCAGCGATATCCGCCCGCTGGAGGATCCCGAGCGTAGTTGATCCGATGCACCCCTACAAGGGCGAGCTAAAGTTCAATAGCTACAAGTCCACCGGAACGTACCGCCCCGCAAGCTCCACGAAGAAGGCGGAGAACCCGCCTATGCCCGTTCCTCCCGAGAACATGAAATCGAAGACGACCTCGGGCATGTACGCAGCTATAGGCTACTGGGTCGCGTCCCTGAATTATCTGACGGTTACAGGCGACGACACGCCGCTCAAGGCCGTGGACATGGACGTCATCTACGTGCGGAAGATGGAAGCATACGTAGAGTTGTATAAGAAGAATGAGGGGTGGATGTACGGCACCGAGACGCCGCTCGTGGTTGATCTGACCGAGGAGACCCCGCAGAAAGGTAACGATGAGCAGTACCGCTGGAAGGGTATTGCCCGTAGTCATAAGGATACTGTTCTCCATTACGTGCCCGAGGACAGGAACATTCGTCTGGCTGAGACGAGCGGTGACTCTAGCAACGATGAGGTCACTTTTGTGTTGAAATACCGAGACGATGCGTGGATGGTCACCGTTGAGACGAAGAGTTCCTCGACAACTTCCCCTGGGTCCTCGGGCGGAAGCGGTTCTGGCCTCAACGTTTAGAACGCAGTAGCACGGCAAGATACCAGCATAGGAAAATATCTGCGCAGAACAGCTGCAACGTGGCAAAATGCCAGCGCAGGAAAGCGGCAGCACAAGAAGATGGTGACACTTTCCCCTGGTAAACGGCACTTTTCGTTAGCTAACGTAGCTTTTATAGCATTTTCCAAGGTTTAACAACGAAGAAATCATAAACATAACCAAATACACTAAGGTACCCTGAAATAGATACACCGATAATCTATTGAAGGGTACCTTATGTCCACCTTCGTGACCCGACGCTCCGCCTTTGGCATCGCCGCCACCGCCGCGCTCGCCTCCTTGACTGCCTGCGCCAGCGATATTCGCCCGCTCAGCGACCCGAGCATACTTGATGCTCAGCGCGTTTACAAGGGTGATCTGAAGTTTAACAACTACGAATCACAAGGAACCTACATTCCTGCAACCAGCTCGAAGAAGGCGGAGAATCCACCCAAGCCTGTCCCCCCTGCAGAGATGAAAGCCGAAACGACGGAGGGCATGTACGCCGCCATAAGCTTCTGGTTGGCTTCTTTCAATTACCTTATGATTACCGGCGACATTGAGCCCTTTAAGGCTGTGGATATAAACCGAAACGATATCTACAAGGCCGAACCCTTCGTCGAATTTTATGAGAAGAACACTGGCTGGGTGTACGGTACTGATGCGCCGTTCTCAGCAGAGCTGACCGAGGACGCCCCGCAGAAGGTTGACGAACAACAGTACCGCTGGCTGGGTGTTGGCCGATATAACAAGGAAGCAAAGATTCACTACACAGATGGCAGGGAACTCACCATGGCCTCATTGAGTAGCGGCCCCGGTGACTATGAGTTCTTCTTTATCTTGGAGTATCAAGACGGTGCATGGACGGTCAGGAATGAACCAGCCAAACTTACAACGAGCTCACCCAGCTCAAGCGCGAGCAGCTCCGGTGCCTCCGTTTAGAACCCCGGCCATATCGTAGTCGTGCGAGAATCTCTGGGTCCCGTGTTTTTCATCATCTACCGCCGCTTTTACGGCGTTGGAGGCGCACACAACATTGGGCTGACCGTTCCCCTGCGATATTCTGGAATTAGTTCAATACCTGCACATACTTTATTCACCTCAGAAAGAGCCCCATGTCTACCATATACACCCGCCGCACTGCCCTGACCGCACTGGGCCTGGGCACCGCCGCACTTCTTGCCGCATGTTCCTCGAAGTCCTCCGAATCTTCTGCGACCGCGAGCGCGTCCGCTACCGAGTCTTCGACCGCAAGCGCTACCGCATCCGTCTCCCCCACCGCGGAAGCAACCACCACCGTTGAGCCCGGCCCCAGCCTGAAGGGTGAGGTCGTTCTTGCCGACTACTCCTCCACCGGCACTTTTGAGCCCGGCACCAAGGAGCACAAGGCTGTAAACGTTGCGATCCCGGTTGAGCCGGCGAAGCTGCGCGAGAACAGTGTTGAAGGTCTGCACGCGTTCATCGCGTACTGGCAGGCTACCCTGAACTACCTACTGCTGACCGGCGACGGTACCCGCTTCACGAACATTGACCACACCGGCGACTACTCGACTGTGGCTGAGTTCTTCCAGAGCATGTACGCTTCGGAGAGCGGCTGGGTGATCGGCTCGGAGCGTCCGATGATTCTGTCGCTGACTGCTGACCGCCCGACCAAGGACACCCGCACCGGCTACTACACTTGGGCAACCGAGATGGTGATTGATGGTGCTGAGGGTGCTGGCGTGTACAGCAAGACTAATGATCGTGTGCAGTCGCTGACCGAGGTGTTCAAGTACCCGGGTAAGCCGGTGGCTGGTCAGATTGTGGCGCACTATCAGGACGGCACTTGGCGTATGGTGCGTCGTGCTCCGGGTACTGCGTCTGCTTCGCCGGTTCCGTCGCTGAGCCCGAGCGCTTCCGCTGAGGGTACTGCGTCTGCGGAGGCGACTGCTGCAGGTTCGGCGGAGGCTACTACTGCTTCTGCTGAGGCGTCGGCACAGTAGATTCCGCGTCCCCTATACCGCTGAGAAGCCACATGTGTTTCGAGAAGCCACCATTATGGTTGCTTTTCGAAACACATGTGGCTTTTCGCCTTTATTCTTTGAGAGGCTCACGGCGGCACCATAGAACCTAAAAGATCAGCCGACAGATACAGATATAAACAAAAAAGCCTG
>NZ_KZ627135.1:114442-224552 GCF_001811075.1 Rothia sp. HMSC069C03 | reverse complement strand
TAGCGCACCCACCCCCTACCTGTAGGAACGAGAACGATAACCGCCTTTCCAAGCGGAACCATGCGGGACTAGAGAGCACAAAAGAGGCGCCGCCTCCCACCTCGGGAGACGGCGCCTCTATTACGTTAGAGCCGGGTCAGCGGAAAAGCTTAGCCTTCCACGCCGCACTCAGCCAGAATCAGCTCACGCACGCGGGCGGCGTCAGCCTGACCGCGGGTAGCCTTCATGACCTGACCGACGATAGCGCCAGCAGCCTGAACCTTACCGGCACGAATCTTGTCGGCAACGTCGGGCATTGCTGCCAGTGCTTCCTGAACAGCTGCGGTGAGCGCACCGTCGTCAGAGACCACAGCGAGGCCGCGTGCCTCAACGATTTCGGCGGGGGTGCCTTCACCGGCGAGGACGAACTCAAGCACCTGGCGGGCGATCTTGTCGTTGATCTTGCCTTCGGAGATGAGCGCTTCGAGGGCGACCACGGTTGCGGGCTCCACGCCGAGGGCGGTGAGCTCAACTTCAGCCTGCTTTGCGCGGCGGGCGATTTCGCCCATCCACCACTTGCGGGCTGCTGCTGCGGTTGCGCCTGCGGCGACGGTCTCTTCGATAACGTCGAGTGCGCCAGCGTTGACTACGTCGCGGAACTCTTCGTCAGAGTAGCCCCACTCGCCCTTGAGGCGGCGGCGGCGCTCTGCCGGGGGTTCGGGCAGTTCGGCGCGCAGACGCTCAATCCACTCGCTGTTGGTGACGACCGGTACGAGGTCCGGTTCGGGGAAGTAACGGTAGTCGTCGGCGTCGGACTTGGGGCGACCCGAGGAGGTTTCGCGGGTGTCTTCGTGCCAGTGGCGGGTCTCCTGGGTGACCTTCTCGCCGCGTTCGAGGATCGCTGAGTGGCGGCGAATCTCGTAGCGGACGGCTCGCTCGACGGAACGGAGGGAGTTCACGTTCTTGGTTTCGGAGCGGGTGCCGAACTTCTCTGCGCCCTTGGGCATGAGGGAGACGTTGGCGTCGCATCGGACGTTACCGCGTTCCATGCGGGCGTCGGAGATGCCGAGGGAGCGTACGATGTCGCGGATTGCGGCAACGTAGGCGCGTGCCAGTTCGGGTGCGCGCTCGCCGGCACCGACGATGGGTCGGGTGACGATCTCGATCAGGGGCACGCCTGCGCGGTTGTAGTCGACCAGAGAGGAGGTTGCACCCTGGATTCGGCCGTCTGCGCCGCCGACGTGGGTGAGCTTGCCTGCATCTTCTTCCATGTGGGCGCGCTCAATTTCGACGGTGAAGATGGTGCCGTCTTCGAGCTCGACGTCCAGGGAGCCGTTTTCCGCGATGGGGCCGCCAGCCTGGGAGGTCTGGAAGTTCTTCGGGGAGTCCGGGTAGAAGTAGTTCTTGCGGGCGAAGTAGGACTTGTCTGCAATGTCGCAGCCCAGTGCCAGGCCGAGCTTGATGGCGGACTCAACAGCGGTCTTGTTCACCATGGGCAGTGCGCCGGGCAGGCCGAGCGATACGGGGGTGACGTTGGTGTTGGGTTCGTCGCCGAACTCGTTGGGTGCGGAGTCGAACATCTTGGTTTTGGTGTTGAGTTCGACGTGCACCTCGAAGCCGAGGACCGGGTCGTATTTTTCGATGGCTTCTTCGAAGCTGAGGACTTCTTCACTCATTACTTGGTTCCCCCAAAGTCAAAGTCGCGGATCAGAGTTTCGGTGTCGGGCAGGCTCTTGTAGAGCGGTGCGCCCCATTTTGCGGTGAGCAGTTCTTCCAGTGCTGCGCCGACGCGGTACAGGCGTGCGTCTTCGCGTGCGGGTGCGGTGAACTGGATGCCGACGGGCAGGTTGTTCTCTTCGGAGAGGCCGCCGGGCAGGGAGAGCGCCGGGACGCCTGCCAGGTTGACGGGCACGGTTGCGACGTCACCCAGGTACATTGCCATGGGGTCGCCTTCGGTCTTCTCGCCGAGCTTGAACGCGGTGGAGGGCGCGGTCGGGGAGATGAGCACGTCGCACTTTTCGAATGCTGCTGCATAGTCGCGCTGGATGAGGGTGCGTACGCGCAGTGCGGCGCCGTAGTAGGCGTCGAAGTTACCTGCGGACAGTGCGTAGGTGCCGAGGATGATGCGGCGCTTGACCTCGTGGCCGAAACCTGCGGAGCGGGTTGCGGACATGACGCGTTCGATGGTGACGGGGCCGTCTTCGGGTACGACGCGCAGGCCGTAGCGGACGCCGTCGTAGCGTGCCAGGTTGGAGGACACCTCGGAGGACATGATCATGTAGTAGGCGCTGATGGCTTCGGTGACGGAGGGCAGGGAGACCTCGATGATCTCTGCACCTGCTGCACGAAGTTCTTCGACGGATTCGCGGAAGCGTGCGAGGACGCCTGCTTCGAAGCCTTCGCCGTCGCCGCCACCGAGTTCCTTGATGACGCCGATGCGCAGGTCGGACAGGTCGCCCTTGCGTGCGGCTTCTGCGCCTGCCTTGGCTTCTTCAACGAAGTTGCCGGGCTCATCGGGCAGGGAGGTTGCGTCGAGCGGGTCGTGGCCTGCGATTGCTTCGTGGAGCAGCGCGGTGTCCAGAACGGTGCGGGCGACAGGGCCTACCTGGTCGAGGGAGGATGCCATGGCGATGACGCCGTAACGGGAGACGGAGCCGTAGGTGGGCTTGACGCCGACGCTACCGGTCAGCGCTGCGGGCTGGCGGATGGAGCCGCCGGTGTCGGTGCCGAGCGCCAGGGGTGCCTGGAAGGCGGTGACGGCTGCTGCGGAGCCGCCGCCGGAGCCGCCGGGTGCGCGGTCGAGTGCCCAGGGGTTGCGGACTACGCCGAATGCGGAGTGCTCGTTGGAGGAGCCCATTGCGAATTCGTCGAGGTTGGTCTTGCCGAGGATGGGCATGCGTGCTTCGCGGACCTTGCGGGTGACGGTACCGTCGTAGGGGCTCATCCAACCTTCGAGCATGCGCGATGCTGCGGTGGTGGGCTGGCCCTTGGTGACGATGAGGTCCTTGACGGCGATGGGTACGCCTGCGAGCGGGGGCAGTTCCTTGCCTGCTGCGCGGTCTGCGTCCACTGCTGCTGCGGTGGCAAGTGCTTCTTCGGCGTTGATGTGCAGGAAGGCGTTGAGGCCGTTCTTGCCGTCTGCTCGGTTGTCGCTCAGGGGTGCGCCGTCGGTGGCTGCGATGCGGTCCAGGTGTGCCTGGGTGAGCTCGACGGAGGTGATTTCGCCGGATGCGAGCTTTTCTGCTGCTTCTGCGGCGGTGAGCTGGATCAGTTCGTTCACTTGGTTGTTCTCCTCTTAGTCTTCGTCGAGGATTGCCGGCACGCGGAACTTGCCGTCCTGTGCGTCGGGGGCGCCGGAGAGCGCCTCTTCCTGGGTGAGGGTGGTGACGGGTACGTCTTCGCGGAAGACGTTCTCGAGGGGGATGGGGTGGCTGGTCGCGGGGATGTCGGCAGTTGCTTTCTGCGACATGGTCTCAACGGATGCGACGATGACGTCCAGCTCAGACGCCATCGCGGTGAGTTCTTCATCGGTCATCTCAATGAGTGCCAGCGATGCCAGGTGCTTTACCTGTTCAAAGGTGATGGCAGACATGGTTCTCCCGTAGTTTGTTTTTCTTGTCTCTTCTCTAGTGTAGTGGAGGTTGCGTTTTCCGTCTCATTGGGGGTTGGAGGGTTTACCTGCTGGTTTGTGTGTTCAGGCGGTGTTCTCCCTCCCCTGTTTTCGGGTTAAATGCTCAACGCCCCGCTCCTCGTGTGAGGTGCGGGGCGTTGGGCTACAACGTGTCCACGTTACGCTTAAGGGTTAATCCTTAGGCGGGGATGGTCAGAACCTGGCCGGGGAAGATCAGGTCAACGTTGTAGATGATGTCGGTGTTCGCAGCTGCGATTGCCTGGTAGCCGCCTGCAACGCCGAGCTTTGCAGCGATCAGCGAGAGGGAGTCACCGGGAACCACGGTGTAGGTGCCTGCTGCAGCCTTGGGAGCTGCTGCTACGGGAGCCTCAACTGCCGGTGCTGCTGCGGGAGCTGCGGGAGCCTCAACTGCGGGTGCAGCGGGTGCTACCGGTGCAGCGGGAGCTGCTGCGGGTGCCTCAACTGCTGCGGGTGCAGCCTGAGCTGCAGGAGCTGCGGGTGCAGCCTGTGCCGCGGGAGCGGTGTAGGTCTGCTGGGTCTGCGACTGTGCAGCCACGGTGGTGGTGGGCTCGGTGTAGGTGGGAGCTGCGCCGGTCTTGCCGTAGAGGCCAAGCTTAGCGGAGCATGCGGGCCATGCGCCCCAGCCCTGGATAGCGAGCAGACGCTCGCCAGCCTCGATCTGCTGTGCACGGGTAGCGGTCGCGGGGGAGCCGGACATGCCGACGCCGTTCCAGGACTGCTGGGTGAACTGCAGACCGCCGTAGAAGCCGTTACCGGTGTTGATGGACCAGTTGCCACCGGACTCGCACTGTGCCAGTGCGTCCCAGGTAGCACCGTCTACTGCGTTTGCAGCGGGCATCGACATGGTAGCTGCTGCAACGCCACCGATGGCGAGAGCTGCTGCGGTACGACGAATGGAAGTGTTCTTCATAATGCTCCTTGGGGCCGTCCCCGCTCGTTCCGTCCCCGGAACTCTAGCGCGCCGCCGCTCACCCTTTGATAACGAAGTAGGTTACTCATGTTCTGGCTCTACCATGTGAGCGGCTCTCCACCGATTTCATGTCACCGTGAGCGATTCTGCACTAGTGTGCGGAATCCGGGTGGCACTTCCTCGATGGGGACGTGCGGTAGAACCGGGCATCGTTTCAAGCATTCCAAGCTTGAAACCACACAGGCGATTCCCTTGCGAGAATCTATCTGGTCTCCAAGATAGCCGAGGTTTTTTATGATTCCAACCCGATTTCAAGTTCACAGCGAACGCCCCGGGTTCTCCCAGGGTTCTTCCAGGTTAAAAGTGCAGGAAACATTAATTAAGACCTCGAGCCCCACGTGCCTCATGGGCTTTACCCCGGAATTTCGGGGTTTTCTAGGGGTTGAACTCGGAGGCGCTCCCCCTGCCGAGTTTTCCGATTCGGGGTTGACGGGCGCAACCTTTAAGGGTTTTGAACGGCGTGTAAATATTTTTTAAATATTTCTTCGCTTTGGGAGTGTTTTAAGGCGCTTCCGCCTTAAAAGCTGTGGTAATTACAAATGCCAGAAATTGGCATTCAGGCTCTGAAGCACGCACTCCAGAGCCTGAATGCTCTATATATTGCAGGGGTCAGATTCAGGTGACCCCGCTACCGGGTCTACTCGGCGGTAGCTTCAACAGCCTCCGGACCACCCTCAAGCAGAGCGGTGAAGCCCTCCTCATCCAGCACCTTCAGTCCCAGTTGCTGAGCCTTATCCAGCTTCGAACCGGCGTTCGCGCCAGCAACCACAAAGTGGGTCCTCTTAGATACAGAACCGGATGCCTTACCGCCGCGAGAAATAATGGCTTCCTTCGCACCGTCACGGGTGTAACCGTTCAGGGTGCCGGTCACAACCACGGTCAAGCCCTCCAGGGTGCGTTCCATGGACTCGTCACGAGTATCTTCCATGCGTACGCCGGCGGCGGCCCAGGAGTCCACAATCTCAGCGTGCCAGTCCTCAGCGAACCACTCAATAATCGAATCGGCAATCGTGGTGCCCACACCGTCCACAGCGGCAAGGCGTTCACGGTCAGCCTCGCGGATCGCCTGCATCGAACCGAACTCCGCGGCGAGCGCGCGGGCAGCGGTCGGGCCCACGTGGCGAATCGAGAGGGCAACCAGTACGCGCCACAGCGGCTGCTGCTTTGCCTTCTCCAGCTCGGCGAAGAGGTTCAGCGTATTCTTCGTGGGCTTCGGCTCGGGGCGTGCCTTGGTCGGCTTGGTGTAGAAGTAGGGCACGCGCTCCATCTTTCCGGTGCCCATGCCCTTGACCTTCTTCTCACGTTCAATGGTGACCTCGCGCAGGTCCTCAATGTTGAGGCTGAACAGGTGCGCTTCGGTGGTCAGCGGAGGGGTGTCCGGGGTTGCGGGGCTGGTGAGGGCCTTTGCTGCTTCGAAGCCGAGCGCCTCAATGTCGAAGGCACCGCGGCTTGCCGCATAGTACACGCGCTCGGTCAGCTGCGCGGGGCAGGAGCGCGGGTTCGTGCAGCGCAGGTCCACGTCGCCTTCCTTGCCGGGGGCAAGGGGCGAACCGCAGGAGGGGCACTCGCTGGGCATGACGAACTCGCGTTCGGTGCCGTCACGTAGGGCAACCACGGGGGCTACAATCTCGGGGATCACGTCGCCTGCCTTGCGCAGCACCACGGTGTCACCGATGAGCACGCCCTTAGCCTTGACCACGTCCTGGTTGTGCAGGGTGGCGCGTTCGACAGTCGAGCCGGAGACGAACACGGGCTCCATGACTCCGTAGGGGGTCACGCGGCCGGTGCGTCCCACGTCCATGCGGATGTCCACTAGCTTGGTGTTCACCTCTTCGGGCGGGTACTTGTACGCCACGGCCCAGCGCGGCACGCGGGAGGTGTAGCCCAGCTGAGCCTGTGTCGCGAAGTCATTGACCTTAATGACAATGCCGTCGATTTCGTGCACCAGGGAGTGGCGCTGCTCGCCGTACTTGTTAATGAAGTCGAACACCGCCTCGGTGTTGGCGGCGATTTCGCTGTAGGGGCTCACGGGCAGACCCCAGGAGGCGAGCAGGTCGTAAGTCTCGTACTGAGTGGCAATATCCAAGCCGGTGCGCGAACCGATGCCGTGCACGTACATGCTCAGCGGGCGCGAGGCGGTAATCGCCGCGTCCTTCTGGCGCAGCGAGCCTGCCGCGGCGTTACGCGGGTTCGCGAAGGGGTTCTTGCCGGAGGCAATCATGGACTCGTTGAGCTTCTCAAAATCGGCGGAGGAGATGAACACTTCGCCGCGGATTTCAATCTCTTCGGGGTGGTTCTCGCCGGTCAGCTGCTGCGGGATGCTCGCAATGGTGCGCACGTTGTGGGTGACGTCTTCGCCGGTGGTACCGTCGCCGCGAGTTGCCGCGCGTACGAGGGTGCCGTTGCGGTAGAGCAGGTTCACCGCCAGGCCGTCGATTTTCAGCTCGGTCAGCCACTGCGGTGCGCTACCGGTGAGGTTCCGGGAGCTCTCTTCGGTCTTGGTCAACCAGGTGCGCAGCTCTTCGAAGGAGAAGACGTCCTCGAGGGAGTACATGCGCTGCAGGTGGGTGACGGGTGCGAAGGCCTCGATGGCTTCGCCGCCGACTTCCTGGGTGGGCGAGTCGTTGGCGATGATGAGCGGGTGCTCCGCCTCAATGATTTCGAGGCGGCGGTAGAGCTTATCGTACTCGGCATCGGAGAGGAAGGGTGCGTCCTCGTTGTAGTAGGCGCGGCGGGCGGCACGAATCTTATCGGTCAGTTCCGCGTACTCGGCACGCAGGGCCTCGGTAATCTCCACGGAGTTTTCTGCGGGGCTCGCTGCTCGAGTCTCGGCGGGGGCAGTCTGCTGGGTGGTGTTGTTCTCAGTCACCCGTCCAGTCTAGCGTTTTTGCTCCGCCTCTCCCCTATCGCTCGTCATATTGGCGGGTTCCGCGAGCGCGAACGATGAGGCAAGAGCGCCGTAGCCACTTACCGAGTCACGCTTCCTTAGTTTCTGTGCGCGGATGCAGTTCACCCCCGCCTCCTGCAGGCGCTCAATCAAGCGCCCGAAGAAAACGGGGATGAATCATAAGGTATGAAGTTTAGGCTTCGACAGCGTCGGCAACAATCACGGTAATGTTGTCGCGGCCGCCGGAACGCAGCGCCTCGTGCTGGAGCACGTCAGCGGCATCCTGCGGGTGGCGGATCGAGGTGAGTACGCGCGCCATGTATTCGTGCGAAAGCTCACCGGAAAGACCATCGGAGCAGAGCATCAGGCGGTCACCGGCGCGGGCGGGCAGAACCCAGAAGTCCGGTTCCCAGTAGTTGCCGGTACCCAGCGCGCGGGTAATCACGTTGCGGCGCGGGTGGGTCAGCGCCTCCAGGGCGGTAATCTGACCCTCGTCGACCAGGTACTGCACCTCGGAGTGGTCAGTGGTGACCTGCTCCAGCGAGGCGGAACCCTCGGAACCGGGTAGCTTCTCCATGGCGGAGTGGTGAATACCATCGTCCTCACGCAACAGGCGGTAGGTTCGGGAGTCACCCACGTTGAAGATAACCCACAGGTTGCGGTCGCCAATACGGGTCAGCCATGCACCGGTCAGGGTCGTACCGCCGGAGCGGGAAAGCGCCTGCTTAATTTCTTCGTTGGTTTCGCCAATGATGTCGTGCAGGCGGTTGAGGGTGCCCACAATTTCGTTGTTGAGCAGGGTGTTCGCGCGGCGGCGGCGCTTGGTGGGGTCTTCCTCGTCAATAGCGGCGAGGCGCTCAGCATATGTCTGCTGTTCCTCTTCGCTACGGCCACCGGGCATGGTGAAGAAGGGCGAGTAGGCGAGCTGACGCACGCACAGGCGCGAAGCAACCTCGCCCGCCTCGTGGCCTCCCATACCGTCCGCGACCACGCAAAGAGAACCTGCGACGACCATCGAATCTTCGTTGTTTTCTCGATGTGCGCCGCGGTGCGTTGCACCACCGGTACGTAGTTTCAGTTCAGTCATGAGAGGTCTATCTCCATTGTGTAGTTCACGCGACGAGTCACCGCCACGGGGTCTACGTTACCAAAGCTTCTAACATTTCGCGTTCCCTGAGAGGTGAGATTGTAGCGATTTCCCACCTGTCGGAGCGTGTTTGCTGTCTCATTATCGGTCAGCACAGTACCCGGTTCAGCCAGGGAAACCAGGCGAGCAGCCAGGTTCACGCTGGAGCCGTACACATCACCGCGGTTAGCCAGGACCTCGCCCCAGATGAAGGCGACGCGGGAGTCCGGCAGCTGCGGGTCGGCACCAATCTTTTCGGAGAGCTGCAGGCTGATTTCTGCGATAGCGTCCGGGGTTTCGGTGAGGAAGAAAACTTCGTCACCGAGAGTCTTAATAATGCGACCACCCAGGGGTGCGATAACGTCCAGGCAGCTCTGCTCAAAGTGGTTGATGAGCTGAGAAAGAGCCGCTGCGTCTAGGTTACGTACCAGAGAGGTGTACGAGACCAGATCCACGAATCCCACGCCGCGCACCAGGGGCAGGCGGGAAAGGCCGGAGGTGGTCACATTGTTCTCACGCAATCCCAGGCGCAGGATTCCGGCGTACATCTGACGACGGTATGCGTATAGCGCCAGACGCTCGAGAACCTCGAGGTAGCGCGGGAAGTCTTTGAGGAGCTTGCGGCGGGCATCATTATCGCTGAGGTTTTCGGTGACCATGATGTTGTGCACGAGCGCCTCAATCTGCCAGGCGACGGTGCGGTCGGTCAGTTGACCTTCGGCGCGCACGAGGGATGCCACATATTCCATGCGGATGTCGCCTTCTGCGTCCAACTTCTGTAGGTCGGCGAGCATCTGCACGTCTGTTTCGGTGAAGTATGGCGAGTGGTTGGGAATAGTCGGGAAGCCCATGTTGTGCCAGATGCGCTGGGCGGTTTCGAAGGGAAGTCCGGCGCATTCTGCGGCTTCTACGGGGGTGTAGCGGCGCCCCTGTCCCAGGAGCGACTTTTCGAGGGCTCGGATTCCTGCTTTGGATTCCTCGTCGCGGTAGATATTGTTCTGCGCGAGATTCTGCAGGATTTTGAGGTTGAGCATTTGGGTTTCGGGGCCCATGGTGGCGCCGGTGCCCTGCGGAGAGTGCGCAGGTTCATGGTGGTCTGCCGTGCTCATTGCCGCTGCCGCTCCTTTCATCTCTGCCGGAAAATACTGTCTGGTTTACACCGTGGTGGCACGAGGTTACGAGGTGCCTCGTTACGCTCTGTGGGTTTTGCATTGCGTCACTGCGATGATGCTCACCGTGTAGCGCCTTGTTAATATACCCCTCCGCTGTGGTGTTTGGGTCGCAAAAGCGCCCGCACCCTAGGATAGTTTAGTGGAGTAATTCACATTTAAGAATACTCTAATCCGCATTTTTTCGGCAGATTTGGCGGCTGATTTAGGCTCTGAGCCAACCCGACAGCTCCCGCCCGAGTCGGCGACGGGAGCGAAGAAGCTCTAAATATAGCGAGAGCGCAGGGCGTAGTAGTCGCGTCGAGCGGATTTAATTTCTTTTTCGAAACGCTTGGGTTCAGGCACATAGGTCAGGCGGTGGTGCGCTCCGCGGCAGACCACGTACACAGAGCCGTAGCCCAACCAGGCACCCGGTCCGCGTTGTTTTACCCAGCGCTCCCCCATGGAATCCAGGTAGAGGGATTCGTCTCCGGTTCGGGTCATCACACCGCGGCGAACCACGAGCCGGTGGGTGGTCAGCAGGTAGTAGGTGGTTACCCAACGCCAGGCGGTGCGCACAGCACCGAGCAGGGTACCTACCGCGCAGATCATGCCGAGAGTCCACAGAATCGGTGAGGACCGTGCCGTGGAGGCGAAGGTTGATGCGGCAATCGCAACCAGCAGATAGGCAAGCGTGGGCAGCAGGGCACCGTAGTGCTGTCGGGTCGCAATGATGACATGCTCACCGGGGTTAAGTTTTCCGCGCAAACGCATGGTGGTCCTTAGCTGTGCTGGTTGTTATATTCCGGCTGGAGGCGCCGGTTGAGGTGGTGTGGGTTGAGGGGTGCTGCCGTGCCGGGCAGAAATTTTGTGGGCTGAAATTTTAGGGGTTGGTTCTAGTGTGCCTGCTGAAAATCTCCGTAGCTACCGTTGGCGGGGCGAAGGTGCTCAATATCGCCCACCGCGTAGGGCTCTAGGGCCCTGTCCTCGCGGCGGATGAGGATGCGCCCCTGCGCGTCGAGGTCTTCAGCGGTGCCTTCTACGGTGCTTCCGTCGGGCAGACTCATGCGCACGCTGGCGCCGAGGGTTGCGGTGGCAGCGCGCGCCTGGTCAAGCAGGCTGAGGCTATCAGGGGTGAGCGGGTCGGGGCGTTCGGGGTCGCCGCCGGCGCGCACGAAGGCGCGGTAGCGGCGGGCGAAGATGCCAAGCAGTCGGGTGAGCACCTCGGAGGAGTCAATCACAGTACCGGTGCACAGGCTCAGGCTCGTGGCGGTGGGTACGGGCAACTGCTCGGCGGACATGTTCGTGTTCTGGCCGATGCCCACAATAATGCTGCGCTGCCCCTCGTTAGCGCCGCTTTCAGGAACGAGCTGGGCGAGAATTCCGCACCCCTTAGCGCCCTGCGCGATGACGTCGTTGGGCCATTTGAGGGCGGCATCCACGCCGTATCTGCGCCAAATATCGACCACGCTGAGCCCGGCGATGAGGGTCATCCAGTGGTAGCTGTCTTCGGGTAGCTCTCGGGCGAGCGGGTCTGCGGAGGCGTGCGGGCGCACCACGATACTTGCGGCGAGGCAGGCTCCGGGAGGGGCGGTCCAGGCTCGGGCGAGGCGGCCACGTCCGGCGCTTTGGTAGAGGCTGGCGTAGACGGAGAGCTCGCCAAGCTGTTCGCGTTCGGGGTCGGTGCCGTCCATGAGTAGTTCGCGGGCGCGGGTGGTGGTGGAGTCAACTTCATCGTAGAGGTTTACGTTGGAGTAGCCCGCCTCCAGCGCGATGGTGCGGATGCGCGGTGCATCCAAAACCGAATGATCGCTCTCGGTGTACATATTCTCCTCCATAGCTTGCGCCTTTCTACCCTGTCCGAAACTGCCCTGCAGTATGCCGACCCGTCACCGAAACCTACAAGCTTCAGCCGAGTCACGCTGATTTCTCACCATATCAATTTCTTGCCGCCGGTGATGCCCACCCGGTACCCGAGACGGTACATTAGACAGTGAGGGTGCATCAAGCACCGACCGGCTGCGGAGGTTCCTCCGCCCTGCTCGAAAGAAGAACGCTATGGCTTATTACGCAATTACTTACGTTTACGCTGCTCCCGAGGAGCAGGCGAAGTACCGTCCGGCTCACCGCGAGTACCTTGGTTCGCAGATTGAGGCGGGCAACCTGATTGTTTCCGGTCCCCTGCTGGATGGCGAGACCCCCGCCGGCGCTCTGCTGATTGCAAAGGTCGACTCCGTTGAGGCAGCTGAGAAGCTGGTTGTTGGCGACCCGATGAACATTGGTGGCGCGGTTTTGTCTCACACCATCACCGAGTGGAACCCGGTCCTGGGCACTATCTAAATTTCGCAAAGTTCAAGTAGCTTGAACCCCCTTTCGCCGACAAGGATTGCCGGTGCGAGAGGGGGTTTTCTGCATCGTGTCTTTGCATTCTAGATGCCTCTTCCGCGCTCTTCGCGCATCATTGCGGGTAGTGTGTGCATAAAAGTGTATCTAGTGTTGGTATTCTGGCTTCTCACCTGGCATATGTGCCCTAGTTCGCACTATAGTTGAAAGATATGCACATTGTTCAAGAGTGCCTTTCGGGGCACCTGAGCAGCCATCACCGCAACCACTGGCTCCCGACAATCGGGTGGAGCAGGAACGAGGAATAATGTCCGAGAACCTCCAGCAGGATTTTGACTTGAGCACCACCGCCGGTAAGCTCGCTGATTTTTATGCACGTCGAGAGCGTAGCTTCGCGCCCAGCGGTGAGGCAGCTATTGAAAAGCAGCACGCACGCGGTAAGAACACCGCCCGCGAGCGCATCGACATGCTTCTGGACGAGGGTTCTTTCGTAGAGTTTGATGCCCTCGCCCGCCACCGCACCACCGCGTTCGGCATGGAGGCGAAGAAGCCTCTGGGTGACGGCTTGGTCTCCGGTTACGGCACCGTGGATGGTCGCCTGGTTGCCGTGTATTCGCAGGATTTCACCGTCTACGGCGGTTCTCTCTCGCAGGTGAACGGCGAGAAGATTGTGAAGGTGCAGAAGTTCGCGCTGAAGAACGGCTGCCCGGTTATCGGCATTAACGATGGCGGTGGCGCCCGTATTCAGGAGGGCGTGGCTTCCCTGGCGATGTTTGCCGATATTTTCCGCATGAACGTGCGCGCCTCCGGTGTGGTTCCGCAGATTTCGGTCATTATGGGCCCCTGCGCTGGCGGTGCCGCGTACTCCCCCGCTCTGACTGACTACATCATCATGGTGGATAAGACTTCACACATGTTCATTACCGGCCCGGACGTCATTAAGACCGTGACCGGTGAGGACGTGGACATGGAAACCCTCGGCGGTGCGCGTCAGCATAACGCTGTGACCGGTACCAGCACCTACCTGGCTGAGGATGAAGAAGACGCGTTCGATTTTGTGCGTGAGCTCCTAGAGTTCCTACCCTCGAACAACCTTGCGGAGCCTCTGCCCCTGGAGCATGACCAGGAGCCCGTGGTAACCGTAGATGATTTGGATTTGGATACTCTCATCCCGGATTCGGCGAACCAGCCTTACGATATGCGCGCGGTCATTGAGTCCGTCGTGGATGACGGTCATTTCCTGGAGATGCAGGCGATGTACGCCCCGAACGTGATGATTGGTTACGCCCGTGTTGAGGGCCACACGGTCGGTATTGTGGCGAACCAGCCGATGCAGTTCGCTGGTTGCCTGGACATTTCTGCCTCCGAGAAGGCTGCCCGTTTTGTGCGTCATTGCGATGCGTTCAACATTCCGATTCTGACTTTTGTGGATGTTCCCGGCTTCCTGCCCGGTACCGATCAGGAGTTCAACGGCATTATTCGCCGCGGCGCTAAGCTGCTCTACGCTTACGCGGAGGCGACCGTTCCGCTGGTTACCGTCATTACCCGTAAGGCGTACGGCGGCGCGTACATTGTGATGGGTTCGAAGAAGCTGGGTGCCGATATTAACCTGGCGTGGCCCACCGCTCAAATTGGTGTGATGGGTGCTCAGGGTGCGGTGAATATTCTGTACCGCCGTGAGCTGGCTGCTCTGGCGGCTGAGGGCGGCGATGTTGAGGGCCGCCGCGCTGAGCTGATTACCAAGTATGAGGAAGAGCTGCTGAACCCGTACCAGGCTGCTGAGCTAGGTTACATTGACGAGGTTATTGCCCCGAGTGAGACTCGCGTGCGCATTATTTCTTCGCTGCGGGCCCTGCACGATAAGCGTGCGTCTACCCCGGCAAAGAAGCACGGCAACATCCCGCTGTAGGCTTCCGTTGCGCCCGCACCATTTGTGGCACGGGCATTCACTGGATTTTAGGTTTTCTAAGGAGGCGTGCCTTTGGCAGGATACAACCCGCTGAGTTATTTCTCATTCGGCAAAAAGAAGGATAGTTCGGAGGCTGCTGAGAGCTCCGAGCAGCTTGAGCGTAGCTCCGCACATTCTTCTGCGCACGCAGATACCGCACCCAGTGCCCCGCCGAAGGATTCCGTTCAGTCTTCGGTAGATACTGACGCTGAGCAGGAGCCTCTGCTGAAAGTGGTTAAGGGCTCCCCCACTCCGGAGGAGATTGCCGCCCTCACCGCTGTGGTTGCGATGATGCAGGCGAATGCCGCGCAGCAGGAGCAGAACTTGCTGGTCGGTGCCGCTTCGCGCATCCTGAACCGCGGTCAGCGCCTGGGTGTTTCGTTGCGTCCCGGTCCCGGTTCGTGGAGGCGCGCTCGCCCCAGGTAGCGCGAGCGGATAACTCTGCTTCTTATATTCCCGTCACGCCAACTGGTGTGGCGGGAATATATTGTTTTGCTTTAAATTTGAGATTTATATTGCGCTATTGAACATCTAATGCGCTGATTCTTGCGATTTTGTCATATTAGAAGCGATAAAGCGATGATGATATGCCCTGATGCTAGGATGTATATATCATCACATAAGTATCAATAATTGGCAGGGACCATGGCAAAGATGCTGAATAAAAACCATAGGCCCCCACCGGATGTCTATATCACGCTTCTGTTGCCGACGCTACGGCGCTTGTCGAAGACTGTGCCCCGCACCGCCGCCTATGTTAGCGAGCAGTTGCGGCAGCAGACTAAGGCGTTGGGGTCGAAGAAGAACCTACCGGCTCTTGAATCCACCGATTTTGCGGTGGCTGTGCGCACCACCTTGAAAATCTTGGTGGCACTTCGTTATGCCCAGCTTATGCCTCGTTTGACCCCGTGGGAGAAGAGGAAGTACCTGCTCACTCCCCTGGGCGCCGAGCTGACCTGCACCCCGCATCTGCACGGTTCGGTGCCGCCGCGTGTGGTGAAGCAGGTGCAGGTGTTGTGTGCGCAGAGTTTGACGGCGAAGAGCGTGAAGAAGCTCAAGAAGCAGGCGAACGCACTCCTGGAGAATGCGCAGGAGGAGCATCGCCTCATTTTTGGTGCTTCCGATGGTGATGCGGTCACCGGTATGGAACCGTTCCTCCCTGCTACCGATGCCGGGGAAGCTGCTGCTGCCCACAAAGCAACCGGTGCGGAGCACCTTGCATATGCTTTGAATTCTGCGGGTACTGCCGAGACCTGGCCTGCCGGTCAGTCTCCGCTGGATATAATTTTGCGTGCCAGCGATTCGCCGGTGATTCACGCTCAGGCTGAGTTTGCGGAGCATTTTACGCAGGATTTGATTCAGCATATTCACGCGGTGACGCCAGAATATTTTGAGCAGATTGTTGCCGATATTTTTACGGCTCTCGGTTTTACGACCGAGGTAACCGGCGGCGCCGACGATAAGGGCGTGGATGTTATTGCCCGCTATTCTGACGGTCTGGATTTTGCGCCGATTTATATTCAGGTGAAGCATTATTGCGGAACTATGAAGGTCACCCCCAACGAGATTCAGAAGCTTGCTGGTGCGGTGCTTCTGCACGGCGGTTTGCAGGGTGTTTTGGTGACCTGCGGCGCTTTTGCGCATCCGGTGCCTGAGTATTTGCAGGGTTTGCCGGGCGCACGCAATATTGCTCTGGTTAATCAGCACCACTTGGTGGAGCTGATGATTCGCCATCGTGTAGGCGTGCTTGATGGTGAGGGCGAGTGCGGTTATCGCATTGATGAGGAGTATTTTGCTCGCGGCATGGAGTAGCCAGGGTGTTTTGAGGTGAGTATTTCTCTCTGAATGTCTCTGGTCTTCGCGCATTTCCTGCTTTATTTCACTTAATGCATTTTCACTTTTCCTTGAGGATATTTTTCATATATCGGCTGGTTTTAGAAATCTAGGTTATTTCTTGAACCAGCCGATACAATGGGAGGGTAATGCGTTATATATACTCGCATTATTTCACGAAGTGTATATACCCGTGACGGTATCATCACTTCACCATAATTTATAGCGTTCTTTCCAAGTGCACGTCATAGAAGACGGTACGTAAGCGAAACGGGCTGAGAAATCCGCCTTTCCTGCTTCTCTTCACGACGGGTTACCAAAGTGCCGACCCAAAAATAAAGATGGTGTCGCCAGTATTGTGTGATTATTTTCCCGCTCGAATGACTGCACTTTATGAAGAATGCCCGCACGATAAATAACACCAGATAAGGAGCCCAGCGTGGCTTTTGTGAATAAAACAATGCTCCATATCGACCATTCCGAATTGCACTCTCTGCAGCAGGAAACCTCGTGGGAGACCCTACCCGAGGAAGCACGCGCTCTCAGCGTTGCGGCGGCTTTCTCCCTGCTCCGCCATTTTGAGCGCGCTCAGGACCGTGGTGAGAAGGTTTTCTTCCCCGATATGTATACCCCCGTAGGTGTGGACCTGGGTTTCAATATGACTCAGCGTTTCATTGCGGTCGGTGACAATGTTCTCTTCCGTGAGGCGCTCAATAAGCTGATCGCGGCGCTGGTCAACGCTGACTATCTTGAGGTGTCCCTCAGCCAGTTGCATCCGGGCAACCTGCACTACACCCTCAGCGAGGCTGGCCGCGAGCTGCTCGGTACCCCGAAGGAACAGCAGGCGCAGGCACTCCTGCCGGTTCTGCCTCTCCTCAGCGGCGTGTACCTCTACTACCTGAAGCAGTTCTACCCGGTTCTGCTCTCGCACATTACGGTGCGTGAGCTTCTGCCCATCGTCCTGAGTGTTACCCCGTCCTACCCCGCAGCGGTGCCCGTGAAGATTCGCGAGCTGGTGCTGCGCGAGTGCGGTTTTGTGCAGGGCTGGTACGGTCTGTCGTACCTGGAGCAGCGCATTATTGAGCCGGTGATTGCTCAGGCGCTGAGCCTGCTGACCCGCGAGGGCTACCTGCGCACCAAGACTATTCACGAGCACACGGACTCTCCGCTGACTCTGTACTCACTGTCGCCTTCGGCGAAGGAGCTGGTGGCACGCCACGAGGAGACCAGCGTGCCGGCAAGCGAGCTGAGCTCCGTGCTGGCGCTAGTGAAGGATGAGGGCGCCTCCATTACGGCTGAGGATATTGCCACAACCGATGCTCTGCTGACCCATATGGGTGTTCTTCTGCTCGACACCCTCAACGACCATGGCGCCGATGTGGAGCTGAGCCTTCCGAGCCTGGAGCAGGTCTTTGACCGCGACGAGCGCATTCAGCAGGCGTCCTCGAACCCCTATTTTGTGCAGATTGACGCGCAGGATTACCTCTACGATGTGCTGATTGCCCACCATTACCTCTCCGAGCGTGAGACTGTCTACTCGCTGGGTCCTGCGTTCGCGCCGGCTCTGGCGCAGATGGTTGAGCCGAGCGTTCAGAAGCTGGTGGCTTCGGCTCTGCTCGATCCTGCGGCGGTGGACGCTCTGCCGTACCCGCATCAGCTGCTGCACCCGATTCTGAAAATTGTTGAGGAGAACCCGCGTATCTCCTACTACGACATTTACGATGAGTTGAAGCTCGCTCTGGATATCCCGTACCTGCAGGGTGAGGTCGCTCCGCACCGTTATAAGCTGACCCCGCGTCTGCGTAACCGCTATTCGGTGGCGATGCACGTGCTCAAGGGCGAACGCTACCTGAACGCTCTGCGTGAGGGTACCGGTCGTACCTCCCGCAAGAACCCGGAGCGTTACGAGCTGAGCGAGGCGGGTAAGGAGCTGCTCAAGCGATTCCCGGAGGGTGCTCCGGAGGCGGTGACCGCCCGCATGGCGCCGCTGCCGCCGCAGTCGCTTAAGCACAAGCTGCCTCAGGATATTGCGGCTCAGTTGCAGGCTCGTGAGGAGGCTCTTCAGGCGGCTAAGGAGGCGCGCGCGGCGGAGCGTCAGGCTCGCCTGGCGGCTCGTGAGGGTGCTTCGCGTGAGCCGTTGGCTCCGGTGCCGGGTGCTTCTCCGGCGTTGTTGGCGCGTCCGGCTGGTTCGCAGGTGGCGGCTCCTACCCAGGCGGCTACTGCCCAGGCACCCGCTGATGTTCCGGCGGCACCGGCCGCTGCGGCTACCGCTCAGTCTGCCGTGCCCGCTCCTGCTGTTTCTGCACCCGTTGTAGCTCCCGTTCAGCCGGTTGTTTCCGCTCCGGCTGGTTCGGCTGCTGAGCCCTCGACCGCGCTGCAGGTGGCTGCCGCTCAGGTGCGTGAGGCACTGAAGCGTTACCGCCAGGTCTTCCGCCGCGAGGCTCTGGCTCCGGCGCTGGCTCAGGTGTCTGAGGAGCGTTTCCGTAGCATTGGTTTCGATCTGTTCCTGATGCGCGGCTACACGGTAGAGACTCTGGAAGCTCAGGGCGTGGACGGCGTGGCAATCCCCGCCACCGGCGAAAAAGAACGCGCATTCTACGTGCGTACTCTGCGCCCGGTAGCTGGCGGTGTTCTCTCCGCAAGCGTTCAGCCGCAGGATATTACCGCGTTCTTCCTGGCGATTCACGCCCGCGGCGGCCAGCTCGGCACCTTCATCACGAACGCACCGTTCAGCGATGAGGCGTACGACGAGTTCATCCGCTGCTCGGCCAAGTACCCGAACATTCTGGTGGATTTGGTGTCCGGCGATGAGCTGCAGGACCGCCTCATTGCCCACCGCCTCGGCGTGGTCGAGGGCACGAACGGTCTGCTGGAACTCAACGGCGAATACTTCGCCAGCTAAGTCGCCAGCTAGCAGCTTGTAGCCCATCTTGGTGGCGCCCCGGTCTTCTCTTTCCTGCACGTTCAGAAGGGGAAAGCCGGGGCGTTTTCGCGCCTGCGTCCCGGTGAGTTGTCCACAGGTGAGCCGTTTTCCTCACGTTCGGTGCCGCTCAGCCCGTAATATTGCCGGTTTAGGCGACCCAAATCACCGAAAATCGTGGTTGAAGGCACACCCCTGCGTTAGGATATGAACATGAGCACTTACCAGGAACTTCCCAGCATCTACCGATTGAAGCGCTCGCTGACCGACGTCGATCAGATTGCTAACGAATACTTTGAAAAGGTCCTCGACCTGAACCCCGTCCAGGCGACCGAGCTTGGCCGTAAAGGCGTAGAGACTCTGTACCCCGATTACTCACCCGCCGGTGAGAAGGCTTTTGCGCGCCTTGCGAAGAAGACTTTGAAGAAGGTCGATAACGTCCTGCCTATTGATGACGTTGACCTGGTCACCCTGGATGCTCTGCAGGAGCGCCTGAGCCTGTACCGCAAGCAGTACAAGGCTGGCTTTGGTGGCTGGCAGATGAACAATATTGCCTCCGTCCCGCAGGAGGTGCGCTCCGTCTTTGACCTGATGAAGCGCAACACCCAGCAGGACTGGGAGCACATTATTGGTCGTATGCACCGCGTGACCGAGGCGCTGGAGGGCTACATCCAGACTCTCGAGGCGGCTCGTGAAGAGGGTAAGGTTGCCCCGCGCCGCCAGGTGGATATTGTCATTGAGCAGACCGCTGCATACTATGCTCCCGGCGGTTTCTTTGACGAGCTTGCCGCCGAGGTTGCCGCAGCTGTGCCCTCTCTGAAGGATGAGGCAGCCGCCGGTGCCGAGGCCGCAAAGGAAGGCTACCGCCGCCTCAACAGCTACCTGGTGGAGAAGCTTCAGCCGGTCGCGCCCTCCCGCGATGCTGTGGGCCGTAAGGCGTACAGCCTGCACTCCCGTTCGTTCCTGGGTACCACCATTGACCTGGATGAAACCTACGCCTGGGGCGTGAAGGAGCTGGAGAGCATTATTGCTCGTCAGCGTGAGGTTGCCGAGGAGATTGAGCCGGGCGCAAGCATTGAGCGTGCGAAGCAGCTGCTCGATGAGGATCCGGCACGTCAGCTGCACGGCACCGATGAGCTGAAGGCGTGGATGCAGAAGCTCGCCGACGCCGCGGTAGAGAACCTGGCGGATACTCACTTTGAAATTGGCGGCCCCATGCGCCGTATTGAGTGCTGCATTGCGCCCACGAACGAGGGCGGTATTTACTACACCGGCCCCTCCCCCGATTTCTCGCGTCCGGGCCGCATGTGGTGGTCGGTTCCCGAAGGTGAGGACACGTTCACTACCTGGCGTGAAACCTCCACTGTGTACCACGAGGGCGTTCCGGGCCACCACCTGCAGATTGCTATCGCCACGGCTCTGAAGGGCACCATGAACTCCTGGCGCACGAACATGCTGTGGGTTTCCGGTCACGGTGAGGGCTGGGCGCTGTACGCCGAGCGCCTCATGGAGGAATTGGGCTATCTGAAGGATCCGGGTGACCGCATGGGTATGCTGAACGCTCAGCGTATGCGCGCCGCCCGCGTGGTCTTCGATATTGGTGTTCACTGCGAGATGCCGATTCCCGCTGAGTGGGCTGAGCAGTTGGGCGTTGAGCCGGGCACCATATGGACTTCTGAGCTGGGTTACGAGTTCTTGAAGCTGAACCTGGACGAGTCTGAGGGTCAGCAGCGTTTCGAGTTCCTGCGTTACCTGGGTTGGCCGGGTCAGACGCCGAGCTACAAGATTGGCGAGCGCCTCTGGCTGGAGCTGCGCGATCAGGCTCTGCGCCGCGGCGATGACATGCGTGCATTCCACACGCGTGCGCTTCTGCTCGGTTCGGTGGGTCTGGACACTCTGCGCCGCGCCCTGACCGATGAGATGATGCTTCCTCTGGATACTGAGGATGACGACGATGAGGATGACGACGAGTAGCCTCTCGTCTGCTTGCCCTTCGACGAGTGGATTTCTGGAGTCTCTATACAAGAATCTCTGAACTGGAGTCTTTAAAAGAGGAACTCTATAGATGAAGCCCTCGCCTCAGCTTTGGCTGAGGCGAGGGCTTCGCTGTATTTTCGTGTCTTCTGGGGGCTATGTCTTCTGAAGGCTATCCGAAGTTTGCGGTGCCGTGGTCGGTGGCGCCGAATCCCATGCCGGTGGAGTCGTTCAGATCCACTAGGTGTGGGGCGAAGCGGCACCAGTAGTCGGTGAGCGCACCGTTCGATTCGCGGATGCCCACGCCTACGGTGCGTCCGTCGACCACCCACACGCCGAGGATGGGGTGGCTGACCGGGTTGATAATGCCTTCGTAGCGCGGTGCCGGGATGTACTCCTGGTAGATGAATTCGCTTTCGGGGGCGTTGGCGAAGAAGTCGTCGTCTTCGGGCTTGATGAAGACGTCGTAGTCGGGGGCGTAGATTTCTACGCCGTCGCCTTCGCGTCCGAAGATAGGCTTGCGAACCCAGTTGCGCATGCCGCCGCGGTGACCCGCGTAGGTGGGTACGAGGTTCGGGTGGCCCGGGTACTTATCCCATAGCGCGGCGAGCAGCAGCTTATTGGAGAGGAACATCTTCCACGCTGGCTCAATCCAGCGGTCCATGGCGCCGTGGTAGGCGAAGAGGAGCTTGTCGTAGCCTGCTTCGCTGTCGGTGACCAGGTCTTCCCAGGGGTAGAGCTTGAAGAGGTTAGTGATGGCGCGCCCGTAGGCGTCTTCCCAGCTCTTGGTTTCATCGTTGAAGATGATTTCGTCGATGGGAATCATATGGGTTTTGATGCCCGCCTGCTGCGCCGAGTAGGCGATGAGCCAGAGATTGTTGTAGTCCTCGTTGTTCTCGTCAATCTCGGAGGGAACATGCGCCAGGTGCAGTACGGGCTGCACGCCCGCGGTGATTTCGGGGGCGAAGATGTGGCGCCAACGGTTGGTGAAGGCTTCGCCGATTTCACCCCAGTGGGCGTAGCCGCAGGTGTCGAGGCGCTGGTCTTTCGCCCAGGTTTTCTGGCTGACTGCCGCCTCCACGATGCCGGTGGGGGTGTCGGCGTTGTATTCGAGCAGTTTCATGGGGTCGCCGGGCACACCCGAGTAGGTGAAGTCGAAGCGTCCGTAGAAGTCGGCGTCGCGGCGGTTCCAGGATTCTACGGCGAGGTTGAATGCCGCCTGGGGCAGGCCGAGGGTACCGAACGCGCCGGAGGCAATGTACTCGACGGTTTCCAGGCACATGCGGTGCATTTCTTCTGCCTGGGCGCGCACAGAGTCCATTTCTTGCGGGCTGAAAATGTAGGCGGCGTATTCGTTCCAGTAGTGGTCGGTGTCGTGGGGGCCGTCCACGCTGTAGGTGAGGCCTTCCTCAATGATGACGTTCTCCCAGTCGGGTCGGCCGACGGGAAATTCTTCGCGGCGCATGAGGGGCTAGGCTCCTTCGAAGTAGTGAATGGAAAGCGGTGTTGTTACGTCACCGCGGGTTTGGTTGTTCTAATGAGGAAAATGCGGGCGGGACCGTTCAGTCCCTGCCCGCATTCAGTGTGATGGCTTATGGCTTAGCCGCCGGAGGTACCGCCGCCGGACTTCGAGCCGCCACCGAAACCGCCCTTGCTACCGGACTTCGACGAAGAGCCAGACTTCGAGGACGAACCCGACTTGGAGCCGGACTTCGAGGTGTTCGACTTGCTATAGGAGCCGGTGCTACCGCTATTGCTGGTGCCCTGCTTACCGCTGGAGACCGAGCCGGTGGTCTTATTACGCACCGAGGAGGTCTTTCCGGAGTTATTGGTGCTGGTCACCTTGCCGGAGGAAACGGTGGAGGACTTCTTCGCGGTGCGGTAGGAGTCCTCGAAGCCGCCGCCCTTGGAGGACACGCCGCTGTAGACGGTGCCGTTGCTGGGGCGGGTGGTGCTGCCTCCGGAAAGCTTGGAGCCTACAGGAGGAATGTAGTGGGATCCGGAAGAATTAGCGGCACTTTGGCGACCCAGGTAGTACCAGAGGAACGCATTCGAATTATTGTGGGTGGTGGTCGAACCGGAAGTGCCCGACGACCCAGAAGAGCCCGAAGAGCTGGAGGAACCGGAAGACCCAGAAGAGCTTGAGGACTCCGTGGAAGAGGCCGAGGGCGAGTCGGTCGGCTCCTGAACGCCTGCCTTCTCACATTCGCTATCTTCCACGCGCAGGCCGGTCTTCGCGTCCTGGCAGACGCGGGCGTACTCTTCGCCCTGCGACAGGAATGCGTTCTCTTCCTGGTGCATGGAGTTGTAGGCGAAGATGCCACCGCCAACCAGCAGCACGCCAGCACCCGCTACGGCAATCATCTTGGCGATGCCGGGGCGGGTAGCACCCAGGTTCAGGGTCTGCTGGGCTGAGGTCTGTGCGGCGCGGGTAGCAAAATCTGCAACCGCTTCCATGCGATTGCGGGGCTTCTTCGGGCCGTTAGGGGTGGTGGTTCCGCCGGGGTATTTGGGAGCAGAACTCATGCATCTCTCCTTGAAAGGTGGTGCGTGGCGTAACGCTCAACGCGTACATGAAGCTGAGTGGGTATAGCATTATCCGGCGACTTTCGCCGGACTATCGGTGTGGTTCCAGCATATCAAGCTCTAGCTTTCGGATTATTAGCTGACGGCAAAATCTCAGCAAGCTTCCCCGCATGTTGCGCAGTTGTTTCCTTTCTGTTTGCTTTTGCGGCGATTCCTAATTAACTATCAGCCAATTTAACCGCCTATGTGGGGGGCAACTGGCGGCGTTGCTGGTTGGGCAGCTGGGTTGGGCTGCGTTGCTGGTTAGACTGCGGGATGTACAGCCGAAAGATGCCACAGGATGGTCACGGTTCGTCACACATCCCCTACACTGCACCGGATTGAAACACTTCTTCACACAAACTCGCGCCGGAGCGCGCAAAAGTTTTAGAGTATGCCACATGTCTACACCGCATGCATCATCTCGTTCACGTCTGCCCAAGTGGGCTACTTCTTTCGGCAACCAAATCATTTCTTCCCTCATTCTGGGCATTGTTCTCGGCGCGCACGCCCTCGCACTGGGTGGGGACGCAAAGAGCAGCCCCAACTGGCTCATGGTGACCTTAGATACCATCGGCTCCTCCTACGTCACCCTGCTGAAGGCGGCGGTTGTTCCGCTGATTTTCACCGCCGTGGTCGCCTCCATCTCTAACCTGTCGCAGGTGACTAACGCGGCGCGCCTGGCGGTCAACACGCTCATCTGGTTTGCGATTACCGCATTCTTCGCGGTGCTCATCGGTATTGCGATGGGCCTGATCGTTCAGCCGGGCGTGGGCGCGCAGGTGCAAGGCAAGGCGTACACCGGCTCGACCGGCTCGTGGACCGCGTTCCTGACCGGTCTGATTCCGGTGAACTTCCTGGGTCTGGGCGTCAGCGCTAAGTCAGGTGATTCCGGCATCACCGCCTCGGCATCCTTCAACGTGCTGCAGGTCCTGGTCATTTCCGGCGCGGTCGGTATTGCCGCGCTGAAGGTCGGTGAGGCAGCCAAGCCGTTCATTGATGTGGTCAAGAGCGCCCTGGCAATTATTCAGAAGATTCTGTGGTGGATTATTCGCCTAGCACCGCTGGGTACCGTGGGTCTGATTGCTAAGGCAGTGTTCGCGTACGGTTGGGCGTCGATGGGTTCGCTGGTCGCGTTCGTCATCGCCCTCTACATTGGCCTACTGCTGGTCTTCCTCGTGGTCTACCCGATTATTGTTCGCGCAAACGGCCTGTCGGTCCGCCAGTACTTCTCAGGCGTGTGGCCGGCGCTCCAGCTGGGCTTCGTGTCCCGCTCTTCGATGGGTTCGATGCCGATGACCCAGACTGTTGCCGAACGCAACCTGGGTGTTCCCCGCGCCTACGCATCCTTCGCGGTTCCGCTGGGTGCAACCACCAAGATGGACGGCTGCGCTTCGGTTTACCCGGCTCTTGCCGCAATCTTCGTGGCTCAGTTCTACGGTATTCAGCTGGACTTCACCCAGTACCTGCTCATTGTGATGGTGTCCGTGCTCGGTTCGGCTGCGACCGCCGGTACGACCGGCGCTATCGTGATGCTGACCCTGACCCTTTCCACTCTGGGTCTGCCGCTGGACGGCGTGGGTCTGCTCCTGGCGATTGACCCGATCGTTGACATGGGTCGTACCGCTCTGAACGTTGCCGGTCAGGCTCTGGTTCCCGCGATTGTGGCTCGCCGCGAGGACATCTTGGATGAGGAGCTCTACAACGCTCCCCGTTCGGAGGGCGGCTTCGTGGCTCAGGAATTCTACGATGAGCGCATTGCCGGTGAGGCGCAGCGACTTCACGAGGTGGAAGACAACACCGCCGCGGCACACCGCTAATCTGACGAAGGCTCACGCACACGGCGCTAGGCGGTACCGCTTAGCACCGTGTAGCTTCTCCACCACCCATGCCCCAGCATGGACAAAATACATTTGTCAAACGTCATAAAAGTGTCACTATTGATTCTTTTTTCTTTAAGGTTTGAGAAGAGTTATGATTTTGAACGGCGTGTTCCATCTCCTACGTGGTTGAGGGGGATGGGACACGCTCTTTTCGTCTCCCCTTACTTTTCCGCCCATTCCCCCAGCTTCTTGACACCCTTCAATCTGCACTCGAGGGTAAGGCTCACCCGCAAGGCTCTAAAATAGAACCTATGAGTACCACACCGATCCGTTTGATTCTTGCTTCTGCCTCCCCGGCGCGCCGCAAGCTCCTGGAAGATTCCCGCATCGCGTTCACGGTGCGCGTCTCCTCCGTAGATGAGGACGCCGCACTTGCCGCCGCTAACGAACAGGCACGCACCCAGGGTCGGAAAGGACTCACCCCGGCTGAGACCGCTTCCCTGCTGGCGCAGCTGAAAGCGCAGGCAGTTGCCGCCGAACTCGCCGCCGAGGGGGTGCGCGATGCGCTGGTTCTGGGCTGCGATTCGGTGTTCGAGTTTGACGGCATTGCCTACGGTAAACCGCACACTGCCGAGGCGGCACGCGAGCGCATCAGCGCAATGAGCGGCAACTACGGTGTGCTGCATACCGGTCACGCTCTAGTGGATTTGCGCGGTCTTGAACCGGGTGCCGAGCTATCCGCTACTTCTGAGCTGCCCACCGTTTCTGAGTTGCGCAGCGCTACCGTCCACTTTGATACGCTCAGCCCCGAAGAAATCGAGGCGTACATTGCTACCGGTGAGCCGCTCTGGGTAGCCGGTTCCTTTACCCTGGACGGTTACGGTTCGGCATTTATTCGCGGTATTGAGGGTGAGTTCCACACGGTGGTGGGCCTGTCCACCCACGCGCTACGCGATATGTTGCGCCGCCGCGAGGTTGCGGTGACCGAGCTGTGGCTGGCGCCCCAAAATGAAGATTAGATTCAGCGCAATCGTATAAATCTGTCTCAAAGCGTGCCCTGAAATACACATTATTGAACACCAATCGATAAGATAGAACAGTATGATGCGCGTTATATTCGCCAATCCTGCCGATGTATCCTTGGAGCAGGAGATTAAAGGAGAGCTTTAAGTGACTCAGCACCAGGCAGAAGCCGCCAAGAAATTTACTGCAGTCCCCGGCCGTCACACCGGCCCGGTCAGCAAGATTCTGATCGCTAACCGCGGCGAAATTGCTGTCCGCGTGATTCGTGCAGCCCGCGATGAGGGTCTGCAGACCGTCGCTGTCTACGCTGACCCCGACCGCGACTCCCAGCACGTGAAGCTCGCCGATGAAGCCTACGCTCTCGGCGGCGCCACCGCGGCACAGTCCTACCTGGTCATGGACAAGCTCATTGAAATCGCTCGCCGCTCCGGTGCTGACGCTGTGCACCCCGGCTACGGTTTCCTTTCTGAGAACGCACAGTTCGCGCAGAAGTGCATTGACGCTGGCTTGACCTGGATTGGCCCCTCCCCCGAGTCCATTACCCAGCTGGGCGATAAGGTGGCGGCACGCCACATCGCGCAGAAGGTGGGCGCTCCCCTGGTGCCCGGCACCAAGGACCCGGTCAAGTCCGCCGATGAGGTTGTTGCCTTCGCGGATGAGCACGGTCTGCCCATCGCGGTGAAGGCCGCATTTGGTGGCGGTGGCCGCGGCATTAAGGTGGCGCGTGACCGCGAGAGCATTGTTGAGATGTACGAGTCCGCTGTTCGTGAGGCTACCGCGGCGTTCGGTCGCGGTGAGTGCTTCATCGAGCGTTTCCTGGATTCGCCCCGCCACGTTGAGACCCAGTGCTTGGCGGATGCACACGGCAACGTTGTGGTGGTTTCCACCCGTGACTGCTCTCTGCAGCGCCGTAACCAGAAGCTCGTTGAGGAGGCACCCGCCCCCTACCTGAGCGATGAGCAGAACGAGCGCCTGTACGAGGCGTCCCGCGCGATTCTGCGCGAGGCTGGCTACCAGGGTGCCGGCACCTGTGAGTTCCTGGTCGGTACCGACGGCACTATCTCCTTCCTTGAGGTCAACACTCGACTGCAGGTGGAGCACCCCGTCTCCGAGGAGATTTCCGGTCTGGACCTGGTTCGTGAGCAGTTCCGTATTGCCCGCGGCGAGAAGATTGAGGAGAAGGACCCGGTTCTGCGCGGTCACTCCTTCGAGTTCCGTATTAATGGTGAGGATGCGGGCCGTTCCTTTATGCCTGCCCCCGGCACGATCGAGAAGATGACCGTGCCCACCGGCCCTGGCGTGCGCTGGGATTCCGGCTTCGTGGCTGGCGACGTTATCGGTGGTAACTTCGACTCCATGCTGGCTAAGCTCATTGTTACCGGCGCGGATCGTGAGCAGGCTCTGCAGCGTGCCCGCCGGGCCCTGGCTGAGCTGACCATTGAGGGTATGCCCACCGTCATTCCGTTCCACCGCGTCGTGCTGGATGATCCCGCCTTCGCGCCGGCTGAGGGCGGCGAGTTCAAGGTGCACACCCGCTGGATTGAGACCGAGTTCAACAACACTATCCCCATGTACTCCGGTGCGCCCGGCAGCGTGGACTCCGATGAGGACGAGCGCACCACCGTGGTTGTTGAGGTTAACGGCAAGCGCATGGAGGTGTCTCTGCCCGATCTGGGCGGTGGCGCGAAGCCTGCCGCTAAGCCCGCCGCCAAGACCCGCAAGTCCCGTTCGGCACGTAGCGCGGCAAAGGGTGGCGGCGACGAGCTGACCAGCCCCATGCAGGGCACCATCGTGAAGGTGGCAGCTTCTGATGGCGACACCGTCGCTGAGGGCGACCTGATTCTGGTGCTGGAGGCGATGAAGATGGAGCAGCCCATTACCGCGCACAAGGCGGGTAAGGTTTCGGGACTGTCGGCTAAGGCCGGCGATACCGTCACCTCCGGTGCGGTGCTGGCGACCATCAAGTAACGTTTCGCTCGATTCTGAGGTCTCGCGACTGCGAGCGCTATAGGCGATAGGAATCCCCCGGAAGGGTATGAGGTAATGTCTTGTATCTTTCCGGGGGATTTTCCATGTCCGCTCTTATCTGTTTCTGTGGGGTTTGAGCGGCCCACCTATTGCGATTACGTCCAGATAGTGGCTGTATTTGTTGGGTCTTTTCTGAACAGAGTTATAATGTTGCACTTTAGAGGAGCCTTTCAGATTCCTACGCCCACCGCACCCACCCGGTGCGGTCACGGCACCCGATACGCGCCTACGGCACACCCGCCTCACGCGCTGACCGGTAACGGACGCCCCGGCTCCACCTGTACACACAGTTCACCATTTCGGGAGTTTTCCTTATGAGCACCTCTGCACCCGACACGAAAGTGTCTGCTGCATCGGTGAAGAATACGACTCCTCGCAGTCGAGTTATTCTCGCCTCGCTCGTTGGTACCACCATCGAGTTCTACGATTTCTACATTTACGCCACCGCAGCAGTGGCTGTGTTCCCCGTGCTGTTCTTCCCTGCGAAGGACGCAACCACCGAGCTTCTGGCTTCCTTCGCGACCTTCGGCGTCGCCTTCATCGCCCGTCCTCTCGGTTCCATAATCTTCGGTCACTTCGGTGACAAGATCGGTCGTAAAGCAACCCTCGTTGGTGCGCTACTGACCATGGGTCTGGCGACCTTCATCATCGGCCTGCTGCCCACCTACCACCAGATTGGTCTGTGGGCGCCGACCATGCTGACCATTATGCGTTTCTGCCAGGGCCTGGGTCTGGGCGGCGAATGGTCCGGCGCGGCACTGCTTGCCAGCGAATACGCTGAGGAAGGTAAGCGTGCACGCGCCGCCATGTGGCCTCAACTCGGTGCGCCCATCGGCTTCGTCTTCGCCAACGGCTTCATGCTGCTGCTGACCAGCTGGATTTCCTTCAACTCCGCAACCGACGGCAAGAACCTTGATCACCCCTTCCTCATCTGGGGTTGGCGTATTCCGTTCCTGCTGTCCATCGTGATGGTCGCCGTTGGCCTGTACGTTCGTTTCAAGCTGGAGGAGACCCCCGTCTTCGCCAAGGCTGCCGCTAACAACGAGAAGGTTAAGACCCCGCTCGTTGAGGCGTTCAAGGTCGCCTGGTGGCCCATGATTCAGGGTACCTTCATCATGGTGGCGTGCTACGTGCTGTTCTACCTGATGACCGCGTGGGTTCTCTCCTACGGTATCGGCAAGGCCGATAAGGGCGGTCTGGCTATCCCCTACCGCGAGTTCCTGATTATTCAGCTGATCTCCATTACTGGCTTCGCGATCTTCATCCCGATTTCGGGTTGGCTGGCTGATAAGTACGGCCGCCGCACCCAGCAGTTGTGGACCACCGTCGCGATGGCGGTCTTCGGTCTGTCCTTCGGTCTGTTCATCTCCCCCTCCGTTGTTGGTACCGGTGAGAACGCAAACGCCGCAGTGGTTACCCTCTTCATCTTTATCGGTATGTGCCTGATGGGTCTGTCCTTCGGTTCCATGTCCGCGTACCTGCCGGAGCTGTACCCCACCAATGTGCGTTACACCGCCAGCGGTATCGCCTACAACGTGGCGTCCATCCTCGGTGCAGCGCTGACCCCGTTTGTGGCTGTTTGGCTGAACACCTCCTACGGTGTGGGTGCCGTGGGCGGCTACCTGGCGTTCGCCTCGATCCTGAGCGTTGTCTTCATCCTGCTCACTCACGAGACCCGTGACGTGGACATGAACGCTGTCAGCACCACGAAGTAAAGCTTCGAGTAGCTAACGCGTCTCTACGGCAAAGCGGTGGGGGTCGCCTCCTGAATCTAAGGGATTCAGGAGGCGACCCCCACCGCTTTTATACTGTTCCGGGATGCTGCGCCGGGCGGGGAAGGCCCGGCTCAGCACCTAAGAGGTTGACGCCTACAGACCGCGAGTGTGCAACTTGCGTGCCGCCTCAGCAATAGAGCCAGAGAGCGAGGGGTAGACCGTGAAAGTATCCGCCAGATCATCCACCGCAAGCTTCTTCTCCACCGCCAGGGCAATGGGGTAAATCAGCTCTGAAGCACGCTGGCCAACCACCACGCCACCAATGACGGTGCCGGAGTGACGGCGAGCAAAAATCTTCACGAAGCCATCGCGCATCGCCATCATCTTCGCGCGCGGGTTGGTACTCAACTGCAGGGTCACCGCATCGCCACGGTAGGCGCCCTCAGCAAGATCTTTCTCGCTCACACCCACGGTCGCAATCTCCGGGGAGGTGAAGATGTTCGCGGCAACCTTATCGGTGCGCAGCGGGCGCACCGCATCACCGAGGATGTGCGCCATAGCGATACGGCCCTGCATCGCAGCCACGGAAGCCAGCGGGTACACGCCCGTGCAGTCACCGGCGGCGTAAATGCTGTTCACGCTCGTGCGGGACACGCCGTCCACCTTAATATGGCCGCTCGGGGTCTGCTCAACACCGATGTCTTCCAGACCCAAATCTTCAGTGTTCGGAATCGAACCAATAGCAACCAGACAGTGAGTGCCAGAAACCTTACGACCATCCGACAGGGTCACGATAACGCCGGAGCCATCCTCAGTACGCTCAACAGCAGCCGCACGGGAACGCGGCATCACTCGCACACCGCGACGCTCAAAGACGTCCTCCAGCACGCGAGCTGCGTCCTCGTCCTCACCGGGAAGCACACGGTCACGCGAAGACACCAGAGTCACCTTAGAACCCAGACCGTTATACGCCGACGCGAACTCGGCACCGGTCACACCCGAACCAATCACAATCAGTTCCTCGGGAACCTCGGAGAGGTTGTACAGCTGAGTCCAGGTCAGGATGCGCTCGCCATCAGGCATACCGGTCGCCATTTCACGCGGATGCGTACCCACCGACAACAGCACAAAGTCCGCGTGCAGGGGGTAGACCAGGCCCGCCTCATCAGTCACCTGCACGGTGTGGCGGTCAAGGAGCTTACCGGTACCGTGAATAATCTTCACGCCTGCAGAAGCCAGGGCACGCTTAATGTCGGCAGACTGTTGCTGGGCCAGGTCACGGACTCGGCGGTTCACGCGGTCCATATCAACACGCAACTGGGGTGCCTTACCCTTCGTGTTTTCAATGCCCAGGCTACCCGCCTCGGAGAAGCGGGTCATCATATCCGCCGTAGCAATCAGGGTTTTAGAGGGCACAACGTCAGTCAGAACGGCGGAGCCACCAATGGCATTGCGTTCGATCAGAGTCACGTCCGCGTTGGATGCGGCAGCCACCATCGCCGCCTCGTAGCCGCCGGGGCCACCACCAATAATTACAATTCGCTGAGATGCATAGTTCACCGTTGAAGTCATGCCTTAATTGTGAGCTATGCCGCCCCTACGGGGCAAACGCACTCGCCGTGCAGATATGCCATATTGTGGCAACCTGCACGGCGAGCATTCTCTTGGGGTGCCGGCTAAACAGGGCGCTCCCCTGTTCTTCCAGCCTATACCCTATTCTTCTAACCTCTACTCCTCGAGAGCCTGCGGTTTCTCGGCATAAATCGAGTTGATGAACTTCTCAGCCCACTGCAGCATCGCGCCGTCCACCAGGTCCTTACCGCCCACCGGCATGGTCTTCGGGCGCGGAACCAGCGTCAGCCAGGTGTCCATACCCTTCGGCTGGGCGTGCGTGGAGCCAGGGTACACGCGCTTCAGGCGCATCTGGCGGGACTCCGGCAGCGGCATAGCGGTTACCACGCGAACCTTCGGACCCAACACCACCAGCTCATGAATACCGGCGGCACGAGCGTGCATACGCACCGTCGCCACGGCAAGCAGGTTCTCTACCGCCTCCGGCAGCTCGCCGTAACGGTCGACCAGTTCCTCACGAGCCTCCGCGATCTTCTCTTCAGTATCGGCGGCAGCAATCTGACGGTATGCCTGCAAGCGCAGACGCTCAGAATCAATGTAGGTGTGCAGAATATGCGCGTTGACGGGCAGGTCAATCTTCGTCTCGACCTCGCGCTCTTCCTTCTCGCCGCGGTAGTTTGCGACCGCCTCGCCGACCAGGCGCAGGTACAGGTCAAAACCGACACCGGCAATATGGCCGGACTGCTCGCCGCCGAGCAGGTTGCCGGCACCGCGAATCTCCAGGTCCTTCATGGCGAGCTGCAGGCCCGCACCCAGCTCGTTATGCGTTGCCACAGCCTTCAGACGCTCGTGCGCAATCTCGCCGAGAGTCTTATCCACCGGGTACAGGAAGTAGGCGTAGGCGCGCTCGCGGCCACGACCCACGCGTCCACGCAGCTGGTGTAGCTGGCTCAGACCGTAGTTCTGGGCGTGGTCGACAATGAGGGTGTTCGCGTTCGAAATATCCAGGCCGGTCTCCACAATGGTGGTGCACACCAGCACGTCAAAGCGGCGCTCCCAGAAGTCTACAATAATCTGTTCCAGGCGCGATTCACTCATGCGGCCGTGGGCGGTGGCGATGCGCGCCTCCGGCACGAGCTTGCCGATTTCCGCGGCAACATCGTCGATGTCAGCCACGCGGTTGTGCACGAAAAACACCTGTCCTTCACGCATGAGCTCGCGGCGGATTGCGGCGGTAATCTGACTGTCGGTTCGCGGACCGACGAAGGTCAGCACGGGGTGGCGTTCCTCCGGCGCGGTGGCAAGGGTGGAGGTCTCGCGAATACCGGTTAGCGACATTTCCAGGGTGCGCGGAATGGGGGTTGCACTCATGGCGAGCACGTCCACGTTGGTGCGCATCTGCTTGAGCTTTTCCTTGTGCTCCACGCCAAAGCGCTGTTCCTCGTCAATGATGACCAGGCCCAGGTCCTTGAATACCACGCTGTCCGAGAGAATGCGGTGGGTACCAATCACCACGTCCACCGCGCCGGATGCGATTTCTTCGGTAATCTGGCGGGTTTCTTTCGCCTTCTGGAAGCGGGATAGCACGCGAATCTTCACGGGGAATCCCGAGAAGCGCTCGCTGAACGTCTCGTAGTGCTGCTGTGCCAGCAGGGTCGTGGGTACGAGCACGGCAACCTGTTTGCCGTCCTGCACCGCCTTGAATGCGGCACGTACGGCGACCTCAGTTTTGCCGAAGCCCACATCACCAGAGATGAGACGGTCCATGGGGATTTCTTTCTCCATGTCCTCCTTTACCTCGTGGATGGCGGTGAGCTGGTCAGGAGTCTCGTTGTAGGGGAAGGACTCTTCCAGCTCTCGCTGCCAGGGGGTATCTGCGGTGAAGGCGTGACCGCGCGATGCCTGGCGTGCCGAATAGAGTTTCACCAGGTCGGCGGCGATTTCCTTGACTGCCTTGCGAGCGCGGGATTTGGTCTTAGCCCAGTCGCTACCGCCCATCTTGGACAGGCTCGGGTTCTCGCCACCCACGTAGTTGGAGATCAGGTCCAGCTGGTCGGAGGGCACGAAGAGGCGGTCGGGCGCGCCACCGCGCTTGGCGGGGGCGTACTCGATGACCAGGTATTCCTTCATGGGCTGTACGCCGTTGACCGGGGATGCACCAGCCACCGGGCGGGAGGTCATCTCGACGAACCTGCCGATGCCGTGACGCTCGTGCACCACGTAGTCACCGGGGTTCAGCGCGAGCGGGTCAACTGCGTTGCGGCGGCGGCGTGTCTTGAATTTCTGTCCGGCGGCGCCTCGGGGTGCGTAGGTGCCACGGCGGCCGAGCAGTTCGGCTTCGGTGAAGACGGCGAGCTTCGCCTCCTCGATGAGGAAGCCTGCGGAGGCGGGTGCCTCGCAGACCTCGACGATGCCGTGTTCGAGGTCCCCGGCGGGGTCGGCTTCGAGGCTGGTTCGGCGGGCTGCGGGTACAGCGGGTGCCCCTTCGCCGGAGTGGAAGAGGTCGATGAGGCGGTCGGTGGAGCCGCGGCCGTTGGTGAGGGCTAGGACGGTCCACTGTTGGCGGATGAGATCGCCGACCTGGCTGAGCATGCGTTCGACGGAACCGTTGAATGCAGTTGCGGGGGTGGCGTTGACGGTGTAGGTGTCGATTCCGTCTTCGATGGCGTCGGCGATGGTCTGGTTCTGGAGTGCCCCGGCGGCGTCTTCGAGTAGGTCTGCGTCGGTGACGAGTTCGGTGATTTCCCACCAGCTGAGCTTGGCTTCGAGCACCTGTGCGGTGGTTTGGTCGATGGTGCGGAATCCGCTGTCGCTCATGCGGAGCTGGCCGAGGTCGATGGGTGCTACTGCGTTGGCTTCTGCGGAGGTGTCCCATGCTGCGGCGAGGAATTCTTCGTTGGTTGCGACGAGGTCTTCGGCGCGGGCGCGCACACGCTCGGGTTCGACGTTAATGATCATGGACCCTGCCGGCAGTAGCTCGGTAAGGGTATTCATGGATTCGATGAGCAGCGGGGTGAGCGATTCCATGCCTTCGACATAGATTCCACCAGCAATCTTTTCGAGCATGGCTGCGGCTGCCGGGTAGTCGGCTTTCAGGCGGGCGGCACGGCTCATGACCTCGGAGGTGATGAGCAGTTCGCGGCAGGGCAGCAGGGTGAGTTCAGTGAGCTCTTCTCCCCCGCTGAGGGTGCGCTGGTCGGCGACAGAGAAGTGGCGCATTTCGTCGAGTTCGTCACCGAAGAATTCGAGGCGGACGGGGGTGGTTGCGGTGGGTGGGAAGACGTCGATGATGCCGCCGCGTACGGCGTATTCGCCGCGCTTGGCAACCAGGTCTACGCGGGAGTATGCGGCGTCGTTGAGGCCTCGCACTACGTCTTTGAAGGGGTATTCTTCGCCGCGAACCAGGTGTACGGGTTCAAGTTTTTCGATGCCGGTAACGATGGGCTGGATGACAGCGCGCACGGGTGCGATGACGACTTGGGGGCGTTTGGCCGCTTCCCCGGTCATGGCGCGTAGTACCTGCAGGCGGCGGCCTACGGTGTCGGAACGCGGTGAGAGGCGTTCGTGGGGCAGGGTTTCCCAGGCGGGGAAGAGCGCAATGTCGGCGGCGGGCAAGTAGGAGCACAGGGCTGCGGCGAGGTCTTCTGCTTGGCGGTCGGTGGGTGCGACGATGAGGCTGAGCGCTTCGGGGGTGGTTGCGCGTACGGCGGCGGAGATGTCGGCAATGAGCGCGGCGTGTGTTCCTCCGACGGTGCCGATGAGGGTGCGTGCGCTACGTTCAGTGGGGTGTACGGAGGCGGCGGTTCGGATTGCGGCCCAGCTGCTGAGTTGGTTGAGGGTTTTCAGGAGGGGGTGCAGGGGCGCTTCGATGGGCTGTGCGGTAGCTTTTCGGGTGGTGCTCACGGGTTCTCCTGAATCTGCTGTCCTCGGTTCCGGCGGTTTGGCTGGTGGAGGGTGTCGACGGGTGGTCGGTGTGAGGTGGTGTCGGGTGGGGTGCCCGAGTGTTTTATTTTGAGGAATTTTATGTGCACTTTTTGGTGATGTGCGCGGCTTTTCTATTGTAGGTCTACTCTGCTTTTTGTGGCATTTTTCTTTCGTGGGCTTCTTTGGCCGCAGATATAGCTTTTTGCACCCGATTGTCGCTTTCATTGGCGATATATGAGTATGGTTTTCTTCTGTGTCATTTCTTGTACCACAACACCGATTCTACAGGATGCAAATCACACTCCCATCCGCATTTTTACACTTTGTGCACCATTATTTTCACAGCTTAATCCTGTAACCTAATCAATAACACTTACGGAAAAACCGCACCGTATCTTCCTTCCGGAATCTGAAATACCTTAAATACCAGCCTCAAGGTTTTCAGTTTTTACGACAGCTTTTCTAGTGCAATAATTCACCGTTTCTTTCGATGTTTCTTCCGGAACGTCGCATCAGAAAGACACAAATGACAACCACATACACGAACAATCCCATTGAAAAGCCCCATGCCCATTCATGGTCTGCTAAGAAGTGGGCTGCTTTCGCACTCGCTTTTGGTACTGCTTTTACTGCGGCACCGCTTACTCCTACTACTCCCGCTTCGGCTGCTACCGGCACCCATGATGGTTCCAGTAGCGATAAGGCGGCTGCTTCCTGCTACGAGGTCAAGCAGGTTAATCCTTCCGCCTCTTCTGGCACTTATTGGCTGTACACTCCGCAGATGAGTGGCCCGGCACAGTTCCACTGCGACCAGGAAACTAATGGCGGCGGCTGGGTCATGATTGGCCGCGGTCGTGAGGGCTGGACCGAATCCTACAATGGCACCGGCGACCCGAATCAGCTGCACCAGAACCCCACCGGACCTTCCGCTTTTACCCCGGTCCAGCTTCCCGCAAACACTGTCGATGCGCTACTGAACGGCATTAAGCCTCAGGATCTTCCCGACGACATGCGTCTGCACCGTGTTCACAATGCGAGGGGCACCCAGTGGCAGAACGTTTACGTTCAGCGTCCTCAGACTGAGCAGTGGACCTGGGCGATGAGCTACGGTCAGCGTTGGGGCACCGTGAAGTTCACCGGTGCCGGCATTAACCGCACCGCTCATATGGGCGGTTCTCCCTCGGAAATGGCTCCGGGTATTACCACTAGCTCGGTTCGTTTCTTCGCGAACCCGAACCAGGGCTACCAGATTGGTTTTGCGTACGGTTCACTGGTGAACTTCGGTAATGATCGTGCCGATTCTTATATTTATAAGAAGCGCGGTTCTGCCGGTTATTCGATTCCGTTCACCCAGGTGTTCCTGCGTCCGAAGCTGACTCAGCGTGACTTGAATTTCTCGCAGATTGGTTCTGGCTCTGCCGCCAGCAGCCGTCGTGCTCTGCCCAATAGCTACACGATGCCCGTTCGTTGGCGTACCAGTGAGCAGACTGGCACCGGCAAGAAGAACGAGATGAACACCTACGTTCAGACTATTACTCAGGTGGGCGATACTGTCTTCACCGGTGGCGACTTCAAGTATGTTGAATCTGCTGGCGGCGAGCGCATTGATCAGTCGTACCTGGCTGGCTACAACGTGGATTCGGGTGAGCCGGTTCGTTCCTTCCGCCCGACTTTCAACGGTCAGATTAAGGCCCTGGAGGCTCTGCCGAATAACCGTCTGGCAGTTGGTGGCGAGTTCACCGAGGTTAATGGCGAGAAGGTTAACCACTTCGTCATTCTGGATGCGACCACCGGTCAGATTGACCGCACGTGGGATGTTCAGGTTCAGCGCCGTAATGGTGCTGCCACGCAGGTGAAGACTCTGCTGGTTCAGGATGGTTACCTCTACATTGGCGGTAACTTCACCCATGTGAAGGGCAATACTTCTAAGGCGCACGCTTACTCGCGTGGTGCCGCTCGTATTAAGCTTTCGAACGGTGCGGTGGATTGGAATTGGCGCCCGAACTTCAACGGTACGGTCAACGGCATTACTGCTGCCTCCGATAATTCCACTGTTCACGCTGCGGGTTACTTCACTGAGCTGAATAACCAGCGTGCTTTCCGCCTGGCTGCTCTGAACGGCTCGGATGCTTCGAACATTAAGTGGGAGTGGGAGCCTTCGCTGAAGCTGAACATTACTGACCGTATTGTGTACGCGTTCCAGTTCGATGTTCAGGATGCTGGCTCGACCGTGTGGACTGCCGGTGCTGACCACCTGATTTCTAACTATTCGAAGAATGGTTACGGCCGTATCTCCACCGCGATTTCTAAGTACGGTGGCGATTGGCAGGATCTGCACCTGAGCGGTGATACCATTTACGGTGCGTGCCACTGCGGTGACGTGCTCTTCGAGGGCTCTACCGGTTACCACACCTACTGGAAGGAGTCGAAGGCGGTTCACCGTATGCGCCTGGTCGCAGCGTTCGATAAGGACAGCGGCGAGGTTGTTGGCGAGTTCAGCCCGGTTCTGAAGGGTGCTAGTGGCTTTGGTGTGTGGGAGTCCTTCGTGGATTCTCGCGGCAACCTGTGGGTTGGTGGCGACATCAACCGTTCGCTGGGCGCTAATGGTGAGCAGCGTACTGTCGGTTTCGCTCGCTTTGCTCCTCGCGATGTGACCGCCCCGTCGATTCCGTCTAACCTGTCGGTTCAGCGTGATGGTTCGATGGATAAGCTGTCCTGGTCTGGCGTTCGCGAGAATGGTGCTCGCTACCAGGTGCTGCGTAATGACCGTGTGGTTGCTACCGTCTCTGGTACCAGCTACGAGGTTGAGCACACAGATGGTGCTCGCTACTACGTGCGTTCCATTGATGCTTCTGAGAATTTCTCGGCATCTACGGGAGCTGTTCAGGCTTAGGTCATTAGGTAATCTAGGTTTTTTCTACCGCTGCTTCGGGTTCTGCAGGGTTTGCAGGGTTCGGGGCAGGCGGTGGTACACCCGGGGTGCATGCCCCCCTAGTTTTGGTTTGGCTTGTGTGACCGGTTTGTTATTGTGTTGCTTCTGTAGCAGCTATGATGGGCTGGGATTCTTTTGTATTGGTCAGGTTGCTTCCTCCTTTCCGACACAGGCCGAATCTTTATCTGTGACACTTTTTCGCTATTGATACTGGTGGGAAGGTTTCACAGATTTTTTGACGTTCTGTTTCCGCTGAGTGTGCCGTTTTGCGCGGTATGATTCAGGGGTTCGCGGAACGTATTCATTCAATTTCCGATAACTACACTCACTGATTCCGGCAGCAGACATGCTGTTAGTACAGTTCATACAGGTACTCTTTGCACTGAGCCTAAGTCACTATGCTGTGACTTTGAGGCGGTTGTGTATGTGGGTCTTGTGCGGGCTGTGTGTTTCTGTCTTATGCCGGTTGAGGTCTCCAGGAGAGACAAATGAATTTTCTTCCGTTCATGCGTGGAGAGCGTTCGCAGGATTCTGTAGCCTCCGCTGCTGAGAGCTCTCGCGCATCTTCGCGTTCTGGCGCTCGCGCTTTGGGCGCGACTGCTGCTTCGTTCGCGATGGTTTTGGGTTCTTTGGGCCCTATTGCGACCGGCGCTCAGGCTGTTGATGCCCGTTATTACGATGGTTCTTCGAGCGAGCGAGCTGCGGCGAGCTGCTGGGAGGTCAAGCAGAATAACCCGCAGGCGAAGAGTGGTGCGTACTGGCTGTACACCACTGAGATGAGCGCTCCTGAGCAGTTCTATTGCGATCAGGAAACTGAAGGTGGCGGCTGGGTCATGATTGGCCGCGGTCGTGAGAGCTGGACTGAGAACTACTATGGTCGCGGTAAGGCCGAGCAGTTGTATCAGAACCCGACCGGTTTTGATGCTGTGCAGCTTCCTGCGAATAAGGTGGATGCTCTGCTGAATGGTAATCGCCCGCAGGATTTGGCGGATGGCGTGCGTTTCCACCGTTCGTTGAACGTTGGAGGAACTAAGTGGCAGGATCTCACTGCTAAGCGTGTGGCGAGCCCCCAGTGGTCCTGGTCTTTGCGTGCGAGGATGTACTGGTCGGATGTTACGATCAAGAACCCGTTCCCGTACACTCAATACAACTATTCTTCCCACGAGTCGCAGATGGGTCGTATCTTCTCCCATGATTCGTATGACTTCCGCGGCTTGTACTTTGTGGAGCAAGCCTCTCAGGGTTATAAGCAGGGCTTCTCGTACGGCGTGCATGCCCGTATTACTAGCTGGTTTACTGCGCACAAGATGAACAACCAGTCCTCGTACATTTACCGTCCGGCGAATGACTCGAATCCTCCTCTGGTGTTCACTCAGATGTTCTTGCGTCCGAAGGTGACTCAGAGCGATTTGGTAGCTAAGGGTCTGCGCGCCTACGGCCAGCAGGGTGCTGCGGCAAGTGACCGCCGTGCGTTGCCCAATAGCTACTCTGAGAAGTGGAAGTGGCGCACCAGTGCTGATACCGGTACCGGTAAGAACGGCGAGATGAACACCCAGGTTGAGGCTATCACAGAGGCTGGTGGCGCTGTCTTTACCGGTGGCGATTTCGCGTACGTTGAGTCGGCAAGCGGCGAGAAGGTCGAGCAGGCTTTCTTGGCGGGTTACGAGGTGGGTACCGGCGAACTGCGCCGTTCCTTCCGCCCGAAGATTAACGGTCAGGTGAAGTCTGTTGATGCTCTGCCGAACGGTCTGCTTGCTGTGGGCGGCTCCTTCAACCAGGTGAACGGTGAGTACTACAACGGTTTCGTGATTTTGGATCCGCAGACCGGTCAGGTAGCTAAGGACTGGGATATCCGCCCGGTGAGCCGTATTGCTTCTGTTCCGGTGCAGATTAAGACTCTGCATGTGCGTGATGGCTACCTGTACATTGGTGGCTCCTTCACTCACTTGAAGGGTCAGACCTCCCCCACTTATGCGTACGCTAGGAACCTGGCTCGTATTAAGTTGAGCAATGGTGAGGTGGACTGGAATTGGCGTCCGGTCTTTAACGGTACGGTCAATGGCGTGAGCGCTTCTGAGGGTAACACCGACGTTTATGTTGCAGGCTACTTCACTCAGCTCAATGGTGCTGAGGCTTTCCGTATTGCACACATGAAGTCGGGCTCTCAGAAGGGCGGCAATTGGAAGCACCAGCCTTCGCATATTCCTGAGAGCGCCCGCCTGAATGATCTGAAGAATGAGCGTCTGATGTGGGGCTTCCAGTTCGACGTTCAGGATGCAGGTTCTTCGGTGTGGCTTGGCGGTACTGAGCATATGATTAGCCGTTACGATAAGGCGACCATGCACCGCACTTACAGCGCGATTACTCGTGAGGGTGGCGATTTCCAGGATCTGCACCTGAACGGCAACACTATTTACGGTGCCTGCCACTGTGGTGATTACATCTACCAGAACTCCACTACCTGGGAGAAGGCTTGGGAGAGCGCAAAGGATGCCCAGACTATCCGTCTGGTAGCTGCGTTCGATAAGGACACCGGCCAGGTTCTGCCGGAGTTCGCACCGATTATGAACGGTGCGCATGGCTACGGCGTGTGGGAGTCTTTCGTGGATTCGACCGGCACTCTGTGGGTTGGTGGCGATATCCGTAAGTCGCTGGGTGCTAATGGTGTGCAGCAGACTATTGGTTTCGCTCGTTATACTCCTCGTGATGTGGCCCCTCCGGTTACTCCTAGCAACCTGAAGGTTACGACGAACGGTTCGAAGGATCAGCTGACCTGGTCTGATATTTCCGAGCGTAGGGTGAAGTACCAGGTTCTGCGCGATGATCGTCCTATTGCGACGGTTACGGGTACGAGCTATTCGGTGGATCACCGCGATGGCGCCCGCTATTATGTGCGTGCGGTAGATACTGCGGATAACTATTCGGCAAGTACCGAGGCTGTTCAGGCGGCATAACCCCTCATCAGGGCGATATCCACTTTTACGACAAAGATTTTTAGTGATGTTCGCCCTATTATCCCGGGTTGGTTTTATAACCAACCCGGGATTTTTCTGCACAAAGTGAATCTATTTCACTCATTTACATGAAGGTTCTTTCATTCGACGATATACATTTACCTTCAAGTTGGGCGCCAATAGAGCATTTTTTAGGTTCTATTCTCATAAGTTATAAAAACGTTATTTTTACGAGTCTAAGTATTCTCCCAGCTTTACATGTTAGCCTATAGGTGCCCTGCCACCGTGCAAGGTATTATCTTCCGGAATATAGTCATTCTCACTCCAACCACTAAAGAGGCTTCCTATGTCAGCATTTTTCAAGCAGTCATCCCAATCCCGCCTTTTGGGTACCCTGGGCACCGTTGCTGTATCTGCTCTAATTCTGAGCGGTTGCGCCACCGAGAACCCGAGCTCCGATAGTTCTTCTTCAGCTTCTGTATCTGCGAGCGCTTCTGCTCACGCTTCTTCTGCACAGTCTTCTAGCGCTTCTCCCCGTGTTTCCGATCAGGGCACTGCTGAGGCATCCCCTGAGGCTTCCTCCAACGCCTCCACCGAAGCTTCGGCTGAAGCAAAGACTGAGGCGACTTCCTCTGATGGTCAGAAGCTTGAAGAGGTTTACACCGGTTCTGAAGAGATGAAGAATGCTTCTTCTGTGGCCGTTGACAGCGAAGAGGTTAAGAAGACTACCGAGCTAGTCAATTCCTATGAAAATATTCTGACTAAGGTCAAGGCCGCTCCTTCTGCTGCTCCTTCCCCTGAGAACGCTGCTGAACCGACCAGCGATGAGGAAGCTGAGCGACAGAACGTTGAGCAGGCTCGCGCTGTTCTTGACGATGAGACGATTCGTTCTATCGAGGCAGTAGCCGTAGATTCCGCTGCGGCTGAGTTTGCTGTGCAGGCTTCCGAGTACGCTCTGGCTGGCTGGCACTATGAAGGTTCTTCCACTGTGGTGGACACTCCCCGTATGACTGAAACCCAGTACAAGGGTCAGCCCGCACGCATGCTGGAAGTATGCATGGACTCTTCTGCGGTGAAGATCTATGACGAGAATAATCAGCCTGTTAAGGATGACAATTCTCCGAAGCGTTCGCTCAATATTTATACCCTTGTTCAGGTTGATGGTCAGTGGAAGATTGCAACCCACGATTTCCCGAACAACGCCGACTGCTAGGGTTTAATAAAAAATGCCGGTTTCCAACTAAGATTCGTTGGAAACCGTGCATTGTCGTTCATAGCGTATTAATGTTGATGCGCACTTGATAACATTTCTTGGCATTCATTTGGAGATATTATGAAAGCCCACCTTGGCATGACGGGCTCCGGCTTTTCACGTTCTGCTATAACTCGCTCAACTCTTTGCTTGAGCATTGCTACGGCTTTGGCTTTGCCTTTGGCTATCCCCGCTATTACGCCGAGTACCGCTGTCGAACAGGCTGCGGAAAAAAGGGACTCTGCTTTCTACAACGGCACGACCTCTGAGCGTGCTGCCGCCAGCTGTTGGGAAGCCAAGCAGGCTGACCCCGAGGCAAAGAGCGGCGCCTATTGGCTGTACACTCCTTCGATGAGCCAGCCGACTCAGTTCTACTGCGATCAGGAAACTGATGGTGGCGGCTGGGTCAAGATTGGTGAGGGCCGCGACGGCTGGACTGAAAACTATGAAGGTCAGGGTGACACTTCACAGCTCTACAGCGATGCCGCACCCGCATCTTCCGGTATGACTCTTGAACAGGGCAAGGCGCTGAGCTCCTTGCCCGCTGCGAAGACCCCGATTCAGCTTTCGGGCACCACTATTTCTCAGCTGCTTAACGGTACTCGCCCCGATCAGCTGCCTGACGGCTACCGTTTCCGCCGTGCCTTGAACACTTCGGGCACCAAGTGGCAGGAGGCGACGGTGGAGCGCCGTCAGACCTCCGAGTGGACCTGGGCTCTGCGTTCGAACGCTGTCTGGTCTAACGCGGTCGTCACGAACCCTAGCGAGTTCTCTTCCTACGACGAGAATGGCCGCAGGGACTGGCTTAACGGCGAGTGGCAGGACCATATGCTGGGCGGCCAGAACTACGGCTTCAGGACGATGCTCTTTGAGGAAATGGCCTCGCAGGATTACCGTATGGGCTTCCGTTACGGTGCGAACGCTCCCATTTCGCAGGATGGCTCTGAGCCGGCGATGACCGACGCGCAGAACTCCTACATCTACGGCAAGGAAAGCAAAGGTGAAACCTCTTTCGGTTACACCCAGATGTTCCTGCGCCCGAAGCTGACCCAGAACGATTTGCATCTGGGCGCTATCCCGGATTCCGGTACTCAGGCGAGCGCTCGTCGTGCCCTGCCCAGTAGCCGTTCGGCGGATTGGCGCTGGCGCACCAGTGCTAAGACCGCCTCCGGTAAAACCGGCGAGATGAACACCTATGTTGAGGCCATCACCGAGGTCGATCACGGCAACGGCACCTCCAGTGTGTTCATCGGCGGCGACTTCGAGTACCTTGAGTCCTCTACCGGTGAGCATGTTGCGCAATCTAATATTGCTGCTTTTGACCCGGAAACCGGCGAGTTGCGCCGCGATTTCAAGCTGACTGTTGATGGTCAGGTGAAGGCTGTTGAGGCTCTGCCGAATAACCGTCTGGCGGTTGGCGGCACCTTTACCCTGGTTAACGGTAAGAAGCATGGGAGCTTCGTCGTTGTTGACGCTACGACCGGTGAAGTTGCCCCTGAATGGGCCCAGGTTAAAGTCGAAGATCGCATTCGTACCGAGGTCATGACGGTGAAGACCATTCACCGTCAGGGTGACTACGTGTATATTGGCGGCACCTTTACCCACATTTATGAAAGTGAAAAGGCGGGTGAGGCGTATTCGCGCAATATTGCCCGTTTTAAGTTGGGCGAGCCTTCTAACGGTGTGCCCGGTATTGTGAGTATAGACCGTAACTGGCGCCAGGTGTTCAACGGTACTGTCAACGGTATTAGCGCCTCCGCTGATAACTCTCATGTTTACGTAGCCGGTTACTTCACCTGGCTCAACGGCGGCCTTGCCTACCGCGTGGCTGATATTACTCAGCATATGCAGAAGGGCAGCCCGTGGGCGTACCAGCATTCTGAGATTCCTGCCGGCGCTAATGTCTCTGACCTGCGCAACGAAACCAAGATCTGGGGTTTCCAGTTCGACGTTCAGGATGCCGGTTCTGGTGTCTGGGTGGGCGGTACTGAGCACCTCATCTCTCGCTACGATAAGGCCTCCCTGAGCCCCACCTACACCGCGATTACCCGCGACGGTGGAGACTTCCAGGATCTGCATCTGCACGGCAACACCATTTACGGCGCCTGCCACTGCGGCGACTTCCTCTACCAGGATTCGCGTAACAAGCAGGCCCCCGTGGGCGGTTCGAGCGTGATTCACTCGGTCAAGCTGGTTGCTGCGTTCGATAAGGACAGCGGTAAGATGCTGCCGGAGTTCTCCCCCGCTATTAAGGGTGACCACGGCTTCGGTATCTGGGAGTCTTTCGTTGATTCGAAGGGCACCCTGTGGGTTGGTGGCGATATCCACCGTTCGCTGGGTGTTCACGGCACTCAGGATACCGTTGGTTTTGCGCGCTTTGAGGCTCGCGATGTGACTCCTCCGGCTACCCCGCAGAACCTGCAGGTTGAGCTGAAGGACGATAAGGACGTTCTAACCTGGGATGTTGTGCAGGATACCGGTAGTGTCCGCTACCAGATTCTGCGTGACGACCGCGTCATTGCAAGCACTTCGGGTACGAAGTTCGAGATTGACCACACCGATAACGCACGTTACTTTGTGCGTGCAGTGGACAGCTCGGATAACTACTCTGCATCCACTCCGGTTCAGGTAGCTCCGGTTCGCCCGACTCCTACCCCCACGGAGACCGCAACCGAGACTCCTACCGCTGACCCGACGGCAAGTGTGGATCCGACTGCAGCTGCTGACCCGACCGCGAGCGCTGACCCCAGTACTTCGGCAAGCGCTACCCCGAGTGCAGAAGCGACTACTGAGGCACCGAAGGTCCAGGATCCGGACCCGAAGGTTGAGGAGCCTAAGCCCGCCGATCCCAAGCCTGAGAATCCGAAGGAAGAAACTCCTAAGGACGATCAGAAGGACGAGGCCGCTAAGGACCAGATTGTTCTGCCCTACACGTCCGAGTGGAAGTACATGGTCTCCAGCAAGGCTCCTAACCGTAAGTACGGTTGGAAGTACAACTTCCACTTCAGCTTGGAAGATATCGCGCAGGAAGCATGGCAGACCGGCAAGACCCCGATTGGTGTCGGTACCGGTAACCTCAACACCTCCGTTAATGTTCCGCTCGTGCGTACCCGCCACAACATCTACGCCTACACCACCATCCAGCTCACTCGTGAGCAGGCGAGCCGCGACCTGGTGCTGACCACCTACGCGGATGACGCTATTGCGGTGGGTGTCAACGGTGAAGAGGTTGGTCGTTCCAACTTCGACACCAGGGGCAAGCTGTGGAATAGCGTGGTAGCTTCCAGCTCGGTAGATACCGCTGAGGCCCAGAAGACTCCGGTGACCTTCACGGTTCCGGCTTCTCAGCTGAAGGCTGGCGAGAACCTGATTGCTGTTGAGGTTCACCCGGCATTCACTCGACGCAATATTCTACCGAACGTGAGCTTCGATCTGCAGGCTACTTCCAAGGCACCGGTTGCTGAGCAGCCCGCCGAGAAGGAAGCCGACAAGGAGGCGGAGGCTCCCGCCGCAAACGAGGCTGAGCAGCCCGTGGTCGATAACGCGAACAACGCAGCAGCCGACCAGGGCGAGCGACGCGTCGCCAATAACGGAGTCGGAACCCGCGTTCCGATGCAGTCCCGAAGGAACTAATACCTTCTAGACAATCTCAGCTAAATGGGGTTTGATTTTCTGAACGATTCAGGAAATCAAACCCCATTTGCGTATGCTCCCCACTTTTCTGTGTTTTTTGCATCATTTATTCCCATTATTTGTGATTCTGTTATGTGTGTCTCTGCACAATGTTCAGAAATATTTTCTAAAGCCAGAATTCACAGGAACAAAGCGCCGATAACCCCGCCTAACAGCACGCCGAACCCACCTAATGAATCCCGCAAATCTGCACTAAAGCGCATTGTCAGAGGGTTTTTACGACACAATTATTGACCCTGACCACACCCACCCTGTCGCACTTTATCTCGTTGTAAAATATCTATATAGTGGTGTATGTGAAAAAGGGACCAACCACCTCTTTTTTCGCGTGCGGGACTTCCGGACTTTCTCGCAACCGCCCCGAAAGGGAGTAATTCACTCTCCTTCACTCCTCTCACCGATTAAAAAGGAATGTGCATGTCCACCTCTGAGGCACCTCACGCCCCGAACTCCGCGCCCGCATCGGGATTTGCCGCGAAGTTCTCCCACACCCTGCGCTCCCTTGAGGCAGCGCAGAAGCCCGGCATTGGCGTTCCCGCCTACACCCGCTGGGTCAACCGCCGAGTAGCACGCTACTTCGCTGCGGCAGCTGTCGCACTGGGCATCACTCCCAACGGCGTCACCGCAATTTCCGCTGCATGTTCTGCAGCTGGTCTCATCGTTCTGATTACCTGCCCGCCTAGCGTTGGTGTGGGTATCTGCGTTGCATTGCTTTTCGCTCTCGGTTACGGTCTGGATTCCGCTGACGGCCAGGTTGCTCGCGTGACCGGTGCGTCTTCTCCCGCCGGTGAGTGGCTCGACCACGTGGTCGACTCCATCCGTGTGCCCTCCGTGCACATGGCGACTCTACTCTCCTTCCTGCTGTACCCGGCACACTACTCTTTCACCGGTTCCAGCGCATTCAACGGCTGGATTATTGCTATGCCGATGATTTTCACCGCGCTGACCGCCGGTCACTTCATGAGCCAGATTCTGGCTGAGCAGCTGCGCAACAACCGCAAGACCGCGGCTCCTCCGACCGGTGGCCCCCTGCGTTCCTTCATCAACCTGCACATGGACGCTGGCACCCTCTGCTGGATCTACATTTTCGTTGGTTTCGGCCCCGTATTCGTCATCGTCTACGCGCTGCTTCTGCTGGCTAACGCCGCAACCGTTCTGCTGTCCATGCGTCGCAAGTACGTTAGCCTCGCGACCCCCGCTGAGTAAGGAGAAACCCAATGATGCACTTCACCTCTCGCACCCCCGCTGTTTCCGCCGTAATCGCAACCAACGGCAAGCGCCCCGAACTGCTGCGCGTGGCGGTCCGCTCCATCCTTGAGCAGAGCTACCGCGGTTTCGTTGAAGTTGTTGTCGTCTTTGATCGTGTTGAGCCCGACCGCCTCGAAGATATTGAGGTTAGCGAAAACCGTGCCCTGAAGATCGTCTCCAACACCCGCTCCGGCGGTCTGGCTGGCGGCCGCAACAGCGGCATTATTGCCTCCAGCGGCGAGATGATTGGCTTCTGCGATGACGACGACTACTGGATGCCGTCCAAGCTCACCCAGCAGGTCGCTCTCTGGCGTGAAAACCCCGAAGCAGCCGCTATCTCTTCGGGTATTACCGTCCGTTCCGGCGGTCAGGACATCGTGCGCCTGGCGCCCGAGCGCGCAACCTTCGCGGACTTCCTGCGTTCGCGCATTACCGAAATTCACCCCTCCGCCATGCTGTACTCCCGCGAGGACCTGCTCGGTGTTGACGGTGAGCCCGCTCGCATCGGCCTGGTCGATGAGGAGCTGCCCGCTGCCTACGGTGAAGACTACGACCTGCTGCTACGTGCAACCCGCCACGGCGATGTACTGAGCGTGCCCGAGCCGCTGATTCTGGTGCTCTGGGACCGCCCCTCCTTCTTCTCCGGCAAGTGGCAGTCCATGGTTGACGGCCTGAGCTACATTCTGCGTAAGTTCCCCGAATTTGAGCAGGATCCCAAGGGCCTGGCACGTATTGCCGGTCAGATTGCCTACGCTCAGGCTTCTCTGGGCAACAACAAGGAGGCGCGTGCTTACGCTCGTGCCGCTCTGCGCCGTGACCCCAAGCAGCTTCGTGCATGGGCGGCATATGTTGTGTCCACCGGTGTTATTAAGCCCGCTACTCTTCTTGATCTCGTCCAGAAGACCGGTCGAGGTCTCTAACCAGGTATCGCACAGACATGGTTTCTTCTTCCGTTCTTTCTCATCCGGGTGCTTCGCCCGTGGCGCTAAAGGATTCCGCGGGGTCGGCTAGTACGCCGCCCAGCGGTATTCTGCGTGCTCGCGCGCGTAACCGCCCGGTATCTACGGCGCAGAAGAAGCTCCCCGCCTGGCCTCTGCTGGCATTGCTGTACGGCTTCCCGGCGCTGTGGGCTTTGGGTGTGCTTCAGATTGCACCGCTGGTACTGGCAGCGATCATGCTTTTTTACCTCATTATTCGAGGTAATGTGCGTGTGCCCGGCTCCCTATGGGTGTGGGGCGCATTCTGCGTGTGGGTTGTTGTTGCGGCCCTTGCGCTGACCCGTTCCACCGACATTATTGGTTGGGGTCTGCGCTTTGTAAATATTCTCAGTGCCGGCATTTACGCCCTGTACTACTACAACGCGCGATCCTCTATTAGCATCAATAGGCTGCTGGGTGGTCTGGCGACTCTGTGGGTGACCCTGATTGTTCTGGGTTACGGTGGTGTTCTCTTCCCCGAGTTCCGTCTGCGTACTCCGATGAGCTTCATCATGCCTGCTGGTTTTATGCAGAACCCGCTGGTGCGCGACTATATGCTTCCTCCCCTGGCTGAGGTTCAGCGTCCTTGGGGTGCGCCCGAGGCGTATATTCGCCCCTCCGCGCCCTTCCCTTACGCGAATAGTTGGGGTCTGGCGTACACCCTGCTCACCCCGGTGATGCTGGCGTGTTTGCTTCGCTTGCGTTCCATCTGGCTACGTATTGCGTTGCTGATCGGTATGGCGCTTTCTACCGTGCCGGCGATTGCGACCAGTAACCGCGGTATGTTCATTGGTCTGGGTATCAGCGCAGCATACGTACTACTGCGTCAGTTCCTGGCGGCTAATTGGCGTGCGGTGGGTATGGGCGTTGCGGCAATCGCAGCTGTGGTTATGACGCTCTTTGCGTCGGGCACCGTGGACAATATTCTGGGTCGTCAGGACTACTCGGACTCCACCGGTGGCCGTGCGGCGCTATACAGCGCCACCTGGAAGGCGACCTTGGAGTCCCCGATTATTGGTTACGGCACTCCGCGTATGGAACCGAGCATTGGTGTGTCGATGGGTACCCAGGGTTACCTGTGGACTCTGATGTTCTGCTTCGGTTTCGTGGGCCTGGCCCTGTTCGCGCTCTTCATGGTGTGCACTGTGGCAAGCGGCGCGCGAGTGAAGACTACGTCCGGGTACTGGCTGCATAGCGTGCCGGTCGCATGTTGCGTCGTCTTTATCTTCTACAGTTTCGATATTGCTCAGCTGACCATTCTGATGCTCGCATCGATGGCGTGTATCCGTTCCATCCGGGATGGTGAGGGGCTATGACGAAGAATCAGTCCCCTCGTGGTTTAGAGACTTCTGCGGTTTCATCTTTCGAGGATGCGTATTCGACGGGTGGTCATCCTAGCCGCCGTGCGCGTCTGCGTGAGAGCGGCGAGTACGTGGAGCCGGTGACGGAGCAGGCTGAGCCTGCTGCTGATGAGTTTGCTCCGACGGTGGACGATATCCGTTCCGGTCGTTTTCCTGCGACCACGGCGCTGTCGATTGTGCCTCCGGCTCGAGGCTTTGCTTCTGAGGAATCGTTGCCCGATTCTGTGGAGGCAGGTTCTTTGGGGTCAGGTACTTCGGCAGCAGGTTCCTCAGCGGCGAACGCTACCGCTGTAGCGGGTGCTCATCTGGCTGGTTCCCGGCGGGTTGCCCCGGCTACTGCTGAGTCTGTAGAAAAGGCACAGGAAGAAAAGACGCCGAATGAGAAGGCTAAGCCTTCCGCGTCAGGTGCTCAGGCCGATAGCGCATCCGCGAAGAGCGTGCCGGTTAAGAAAGCTCCCGGAAAGGCTAAGCAGCCCAGCCTCGCGAAGAGCGGCTCTCTTGCTTCTCTGTGCGTGATGTACGGCGCGGGTATCGCGTTTGTGACCACGATGGTGGTGTCGAACGGTATTGGTGCTGAGGGTTCGGGCGAGTTTTTCCGTCTGATGGCGTTGTTCGCGATTGCGATTTCGCTGGTGACCTTCGGCGCGGATACTGGCTTGGTTCGTACGATGAGTGCGCAACGTGCGCTGGGTCGTTACGGTGTGCTTCCGCAGCTGATCCGTTACGGTCTGATTCCTTCGCTGGTGACTTCGGTGCTTCTGGTGGCGGGTGTGTACATCTACACCGAAATGGTGCCGATGGCTCCGGAGTATCAGGCGGCGATGCGTGTCAGCTCGGCTTTCGTGCTGATAGCGGCTCTGATGACGGTGTTCTTCGGCGCTCTGCGTGGCCTGCATCGTGTGGTGACTTTTACGGTTCTGCAGAATGTTCTGCTTCCTACTCTGCGTTTTGCGGCGGTGGGTTTGGTGGTTCTTTTCTCGGGTCAGCTCATGGATTTGGTGTACGCCTGGACCATCCCGGTGGCGATTACTGCGGTAGTTGCCCTGTGGCTTTTGGAGCGGGCGTTCCCCAACGAGGAGCATGTGGAGGTTCTTCCTTCTGAGGATTCTCCGACTGAGACGTTCCGTTCGTTCTGGGGTTTCAGCTCTGCACGCGGTGTCGCAACCGTTGTGGAAACGATTCTGGAGTGGATTGACGTGCTGGTGGTGACGGCGTTCTTAGGTGCTGCTGCAGGTGGTGTCTATGGTGCTGTGAACCGTTGTGTTCGTGTGGGTGCCATGATTGAGCACACCGGACGTGTGGTGACCGGCCCGTCGATTAGTGCGGCGTTGGCGACTCGTCAGCTCGATCGTGCTCGAGAGATTTTCCTATCGACTACTCGCGTGTTGACTGCTCTGTCTTGGCCGTTCTACCTCTCCTTGGCGTTCTTTGGTCCGGTTCTTCTGGGCTTCTTCGGTAAGGGTTTTGAGGCTGGCGCCGGTATTCTCTGGGTGATTTGCCCGGCGGCGATGCTGTCGATGAGTGCCGGTGGTGTGCAGTCTGTTCTGCTGATGAGCGGTAAGAGTCGCTGGCAGCTGTTGAACAAGCTCTCCTCGCTGGTGGTGGCTGTGACTTTGAACTTCACCTTGGTTCCGGTCTGGGGCCTGTACGGTGCGGTGACGGCGTGGGCATCGGCTCTGCTGATTGATACCTTCCTGGCGAGCTACCAGGTGTTCCGTTTGGTGGGTATTCGCGCTTCGGTCCGTGAGATGGCTCCTTCGCTCTTCTTGGGTGCGGCTGTTCCGACGGCGTGTGCTCTGGTGTCTTTGACTTTCTTGGGTCAGAGCGTATTGGGCGTCATCGTGTACGTGGTGCTACTGGTGCCGGTGTACGGTGCGGTACTGTACCGATTCCGTAAGGCTCTCGGTATTGAGCGTTTCCTTTCCGCCCGCCGCGCGAAGTCTTAGCCTTCCGCTTCTTCTACGTTTTTCTCCGATATATAGTGTCCGTTTCTCTTCCTCTAGGATGTCCTCATGGATAACACCTCTCATTCCTCCTCGGTTACCCTTGGCAGCCAGGTACGTCGCATTTTCCGACACCCTCTGCTAATTCTGCTGTCAGTCGTGGTTTTCGCTGTGGCGGGTGCCGTCTACGGCTACATGACCAATAGCAAGTACACTTCTAAGGCTTCGCTGGTTGTTTACCCGCTGGTGGTTGATCCCGCCGGTACCGGTAGCGCTAACTCCGCGAAGGTGGATATTGCGACCGAGTCTCGTGTTGCTTCCTCTCGCGAGGTTGCACAGAACGCGGCAAAGTCTCTGATTGCTAATGGCGATACCCTCTCTGAGGCTCAGCTGACCAGCCGCCTCATGAACTCCGTCAAGGTGACCGGTACCTCCCAGACTGCTGTTCTGGATATTGAGGTGACCCGCCCCAACGGCACGGATGCGGCACGTTACGCTAACGCTATGGCGAACGCGTACCTGCAGGTTCGTTCCGAGTCGCTGAAGAGCAGTGTTGATTCTGCTCTGCACCAGATTGATGAGCAGATTTCTGCCCTCGAGGGTGACAATAACCGTGCGGGTCTGCTCTCTCAGTTGCAGGACCGTCGCGCTCAGATTCAGCTGACTTCCACTACCGGTGGTCGCGTGATGAGCGAGGCTCAGGTTCCTTCTTCTTCCTCAGCTCTCGGCCCGGTGAAGATGGGTATTGTTGGTGCTGTTGCCGGTCTGCTGATTGGTGCTGTGCTGGCGTACGGTCGTGACCGCACCATGCGTCACGTTGGTTACGCTGATCGCCTGGAGGATGCTGGTATCCCCGTTCACGAGCTGGGTTCCACCTCTGAGGCGAATGACGCGTTCATGCTGCTGCGCACCATCGGTGCTCCTGACGGCGATGTGAAGAGCGCGGGGGCTTCCGGCATTGTGATTCTGCCCGGCACCGACCGCGGTGTTGAGCACCTGTACCAGATGCTGCAGCGTGTTCTGCCCACTGAGTACGCACGTTTCACCGATTACGCTTCGGTTCGTGACGCTCTGACCCGCCACACTCCCGAGTCGCTGGTTGAGAAGAGCGAGACTCCTCTGGTGATTAGCCTGAGCACCGCTACTCCCCTGTCGACCCAGCTGCGTTTCGTTCAAGCTGGCGGCGTGGCTCTGATTCCGGTGACTGCGGCTACTTCTCTGCAGCAGGTTCGTGAGCTCTTCGCTCAGCTGGATCAGCTTGAGGGCGTGAACGCTCTGGCTGTGTTCCTGGACCGCGAGTAATTGCGGGTAATCGGGTTTCTGTTGATGGATGCCTCGCTTCTGTGCGGGTTAGTCCTTCGTCCTTGAGCGTGGGGTGAGGTAACGCCTGTTGAGGCGGATCTGTTGCGGCAGGTCTGTTGATACAGGTGTTGCCGGACCCGGCAGCTCACCCTTATCTTCTCTTCTTATTTTTCTCTTGTATTGGGGCTTTAGGAGAACACTATGACTGAGGCAACTTCCTCTCAGGCACCGAAGAAGAAGCTTCTGCTGGTTTCTAGCAGTGGCGGACACTTGAAGCATCTGACGGCTACTTCTGCTGCGTGGCAGGATTATGACCGTGTGTGGGTTAGCTTTAAGCAGCCCGATGTTGAATCTTCTCTTGCTGATGAGAAGACCTATTGGGCGTATTACCCGACCACTCGAAATATTAAGAACGCTATTCGTAATTTGTTCTTGGCATTTCGTATTTTCCCGAAGGAACGCCCGGATGCGGTTGTTTCTGCGGGTGCGGGTGTTGCTGTTCCTTTCTTTGTTGCGGCTAAACTTTTTGGCGTAAAGACTCTTTATATTGAGTGTTTTGACCGCCCGACTCTGCCGACGATGACCGGCAAGATGCTGTACACCTTTGCTGATCGAATTATTGTTCAGAGTGAGGAGCAGCAGGAGAATTTCCCTGATTCTCGTGTGATTCATCCCATTTTCTAAGAGTGATGAATTTATCCTGGAAATGGCGTCCCCGTGTGTGCTGGGGGCGTTATTTTCAGGGTATAGTATTTATTAAACATACAGATACGCATAAGTCGTGCGCTCCACTGTGGACTCACCATCCAAGCGAACTAACCACTCGCCAGAGAAGCGTATGCGGAGATTACTCACCATTTTCTCCGGCACGACGCCGCCGCGTATACCCATGATGCCCTCCGGATTTTTGCGTCAGGTATACGGGGTTACTACCGATAAATACATAGAGAGGAATAGGCGATGTCTATTCAGAACTTCCCCCACGTCAGTGTTGATACTTCCAAGTTCGACCTGCCCGTATTTACCCCTGCCGTCGCGCCCGTTCGTATTCCTACCAAGACTTACGATTTGGTGGTGTCCCTCGGCACCGACGTTCACACTTTTGATCGTCTTCTGCGCTGGGTTGAGGCTTACCTTGAGGCTCACCCGCAGGTCACCTGCCTCGTGCAGCACGGCCACACTGCGCCCATTAAGCACGCAGACAACCTTAAGCTTCTTCCCGCCTCCGAACTGCTGGACTACTACGCAACCGCACGCGTAGTGCTGGTTCAGGGCGGCCCCGGTTCCATCCAGGATGCACGCCGCACCGGCGCTCTGCCCCTGGCTGTTCCGCGCCGCGCAGAGTTCGACGAGGTCGTTGACAACCACCAGGTCCCCTTCACCGCTCTGATGGAGAAGCGCGGTCACGCTGTTGTTGTTGAAAGCCGCGAAGACCTCTTCGACAAGCTGGATTTTGCTCTGGCGAACCCCTCTCTGTTCCGCACCGCTGAGCCCTACATCTCCACCCCGGAGATTTCTGCAGCGCAGCTGGGCGAGGAACTGCAGAATCTGCTCGCTGGCAAGACCCACCGCAAGGATTCCTTCTGGGGTCGCCTGAAGCAGGCTGCTCGCGCACACCGTGCGGGTAAGGCTGAGATGGCTCGCATCGACGCAATGGCTCCTAGCACCTAACCAGCGTCTAAAAGCTTTAGCTTTCTAAACCCAGCATCCTTAGTGATGCGTTGTGGGAGCCACTCGGAGGTGTTTCCCGCATTTTTAGACCGGCATGCGAATCCTCCACCCCCCTGTGAGAGGCTGCGAACGTTTTCCCTTGTTCACGGCATATTCTCAGGTGGATTCGCGTCTTTACATTGGTTGCGAAACCCCGCGCACCGTATCCTTAGTAAGGGATAATGCGCGGGGTTTTCGCGCACTACGAAAGGAACAATTATGGCAGTTCAGGAATCGACCGTTATCAACGCAAGCGTTGAGCAGGTTATCGAGGCGTTCTCCAGCGAGGACTTCGCACGCTTCGTCTGCTCCGAGGTTGGCGTTGAGTTCAACAGCTTCTCCGTTTCCGGTGACACCTCCGCTGAGTTCACCGCAACCACCGAGCGCACCGTGCCCGCTGATCGCGTACCGGACATCGCTCGTAAGTTCGTCGGTAGCGGCGTCTCCATGACCCAGGTGGACACCGTGAGCGCACCGGCAGCTGATGGTGCACGCACCGTCTCCACCGAGGTGAAGGTCAACGGCGTACCCGTGTCCGCTCAGGCTACCCAGCACCTGATTCCCGAGGGTGACAAGACCCGCCTGGACGTCAACGGTGAGGTTTCCTGCTCCATCCCGCTGGTGGGCAAGAAGATTGCTGCCGCTGCTGAGCCGCAGGTTGGCCGTGTGCTGAAGGTTCTGGGCACCTCCGCTGAGAAGTGGCTGGCACAGCGCTAAAGCTTATGAGACGCTCGCCTTTGAGGTGTAGCTGATATACGGCTAGATACGCCAATATACAGAGGATCCCCGTCGTAAGTAATTACGGCGGGGATCCTCTGTTCTTTATGTGTCTCTATGAGCTCTAGCGCCCTGATAAGGGCCTATGCACGTTAGGAAGCGACAATCGCCTCGGAGTACTCGCGCTCACCGAGCAGCTCGGCGAAGCGGCGCATCTCTACGCGCAGGTCGTGCTCTGCTTCGAGCAGGTCAACGACCTTGCGGAGCTTGGTGCTGGAGGTGTGCTCGGTGTAGGGGAAGTAGTGTACTTCCACGCCGACCTCTGCGAAGCGTGCTTCGAGGGCGTTGCCCTTGTCGGTGCCCTTCCAGTCATCGCCCTTGAAGAAGACGTTGAAGGGCTTCTGCTTCCAGGTTTCGAGTTTGTCGGGGGTGGTTTCGACGTGCACTTCGTCCACGTAGTCGATGTGGCTGACGATAGCGGCACGCTCTTCGATGGGGATGACGGGACGGCGGCCCTTGGTCACTTCCAGGACGTCATCGTGCACAACGCCTGCAATGAGGTAGTCGCAGTTTTCCTTGGCCTTGCGGAGAATCTCGAGGTGGCCGTAGTGGAAAAGGTCGTAGGCGCCTGCGGCGTAGCCAATAATCATGGGGCTTCCTTGTGGTTGGTAGCGGCGATGGGTATTCCGGTGTGGTTGAGGTACCGGAGGGTGAGAAACATATCCGCAGTCTGGGGTGAGAGCCTAAGAATAAGTGAAGAATGTGCAATATTGAGAAAATATTTTCTTATTATTGCCCTATTTCTTCTCTCTGTCGTCCCAGAGTATGCGGGTCCGAAAAGAGTTTCTCGAGGGTGCTGGTTGGGCGCCCTTCGTCCTTTTATTTTACCAGTCACCTTTTTGGAGGAAAAAGGGAAAGATATAAATATGAGGCGGATACAGTGTAGTATCCGCCTCATATTTTCTATACGTCGCTTGAAATCAAAGAAAGCTTATATAGATAAACAATTAACCGCTAGATTTTAGCGAAGAGTTTTAGCCAGTATTTTCTGCAGGCTTTGACCGCACATGCTTACGTTCTCGTGCAATATTTTAGGTTGAGTAGCCATTCGGTATTTTCGATTGGCGTTCAAATACTAGCTACTCCCCCGCCGTTTCCGCCTACATTCTCAGCGAAGAGTTAGTTCTTGGCTGCTGCTTCCTTGGTAGCTTCTTCAACAGCAACCCACGAGAGCATTGCGCACTTCACGCGCGCCATGAACTTCGAAACGCCAGAGAATGCCGCCATGTCGCCGTACTCCTCTTCGTCCAGAGTCACCTTGCCACGCGAGCGTAGCATCTCACGGAACGCATCCACGTGGCTCTGCAGCTCGGAGATAGTCATACCGGGAGCCATCTCAGAAAGCACAGAAGCGGCAGCCATCGAAATGGAGCAACCGTCGCCTTCCCAAGAGATTGACTCGATGGTCTTCTCGCCATCCTTCAGCTCGTCAGAGAGCACCACGCGCAGGTTGATTTCGTCACCGCAGGTGGGGTTGTACTGGTGGTTATCGGCGCTTGCGTGACCGGCGGGTACCTCTACGAGGTGCTCGCCGCTACGCTGCTTGGAATGCTCCAGAATAATTTCCTGGTACAGGGATTCAAGAGACACGGTGATCTTCTTCCGTCAGTTGGTATGCTGAAAAATTGGGGCGTTAGCTTCTAACGCGTCTGCTTTAAAAGCCGAAGTAGGGGCGTACCTCGGCGAGTGCCTTCAGGAAAGCGTCCACATCTTCGGTGGTGTTGTAGATGTAGGTGGAGGCACGGGTCGACGCGGTCACGCCGGCGTAGCGGTGCAGCGGCTGGGCACAGTGGTGACCCACGCGCACGGCGATGCCCCGAGTATCGAGCAGCTGCCCCACATCGTGCGGGTGCACGCCGTCGATTGCGAGGGCTACCAAGCCAGCACGCTTGGAGGGGTCGGCGGGGCCGAGCAGACGCACGCCTTCAATCTTCTGAACACCCTCAACCAGGCGAGCGCCCAGTTCGTGCTCCCAGGCCTCAACATTCTCCATACCCAGGTGCTGCAGGTAGCGCACAGCGGCGGCGAAAGCTACCGCCTGGGAGACGCGCTGGGTACCCGCCTCAAACTTAATGGGGGCGGGCATGTACTCGGCGTCCTGCAGACCCACGCGGGTAATCATGGAGCCACCGGTCAGGAAGGGTGGCAGAGCCTCAAGCAGTTCCGCACGGCCGTAGAGGGCACCGATACCGGTGGGTGCCAGCATCTTGTGGCCGGAGAACGCCGCAAAGTCGACGTCCAGGGCGTGGAAGTCTACGGGCATGTGCGGCACGGACTGGCAGGCATCCAGCACAACGAGAGCGCCGTGCTTACGAGCCATGGCGACCATGCGGGGCACGTCGGTAATCGCGCCGGTCACGTTCGAAACGTGGGTGAACGCCACGATGCGGGTCTTCTCGTTGATGATGCCCTCGGCAGCTTCGTAGTCGAGCTGACCGTCCTCGGTGGAGGGAATGTGGCGCAGGGTTGCGCCGGTACGCTGGGCAAGAATCTGCCAGGGAATGAGGTTCGCGTGGTGCTCAATCTCGGTGGTGACGATTTCATCGCCGGGGCCCAGCGCGAAACGCTCAGCGGCGGGACCGCCAATACCCTGCGAGGCGTTACCAATGGAGTAGGCAACCAAGTTCAGTGCCTCGGTTGCGTTGGAGGTCCACACGATCTCTTCGTCAGTGGCACCAACAAAGTTCGCGACGGTAATGCGCGCATCCTCAAACAGGTCGGTTGCTTCGACCGCGAGGGTGTGGGCACCGCGGTGTACTGCGGAGTTAGCGTGCAGGTAGAAGTCGCGTTCTGCGTCGAGCACCTGAAGGGGTTTCTGGCTGGTCGCCCCCGAATCCAGGTAAACCAAGGGATGCCCGTTGACCTCGGTGTTGAGGATCAGGAAATCCTGGCGAAGCTGGCGTACGATGTCGTCGCTCAGCGGGGTGTTGGCGGGGGTGGAGTATTCAGCCACGGGTACCTTCTTCTCTCGCTCATACGCTCCACGGGTCGGGTATTTTCCTGTCGTGGAGCGTATAACGTCATTCTTTTCTAGCTTATTCCCTCACCGGGCTCTTGCATAGTTAGGTAGAGCCTAGTTCACGCATCGGCCCGCATCATGCGTCACCCCAGTTCCGCATTTACCCGGCACAGGTCATAGGGCTAGGAGCCTGCTCCGTGGTAGCGCTGCTGGGTTGCCAGCAGGCCTTCCTTCACGAGCATCATGGTTGCATCCGCTGCGTTTGAGATGAGGAAGGGCAGGTCCTTCGCTTCGGTGCTGCTGAAGGGCTTGAGCACGAAGTCTGCGGTGTCCATGCGTCCGGGAGGTCGACCGATGCCGGTGCGCACACGGTAGTAGTCCTTGGTGCCCAGTGCCTTGGTGATATCGCGCAGACCGTTATGACCGCCCTCTCCCCCACCAATCTTGAGCTTAATGGTGTCGAAGGGGATATCGAGTTCATCGTGCACAACAATGATATGGTCGGGGTCGATACCGTAGAACTTGGCGACGGCGCTGACCGGGCCGCCGGAGGTGTTCATGTAGCCGAGAGACTTCATGAGGATGACCTTGGGGCCACCAAAACCGAGGCGCCCCTCCACCACAACCGCGGAGGCCTTGGAATGCTTCTTGAAGCTGCCGCCAACTTCCTTGGCGAGCTCGTCCAGAACCATCTGACCAATATTGTGGCGGGTTTTCTCGTACTCCGGGCCCGGGTTCCCCAGACCAACAATGAGCCACGCATCAGACATATCTTCGCCCTTTCCACGGCGCTGTAAAAGGTTTTTTAGAAAATTCATGGACTACACCATTCTATGAGTATGGCCCGCTACCACCTCAGAAGAGAGGTAGCGGCGGGCCATCCACAGATCACTGTTGCGCTAGGCGCAGGGCGCGGTCTTAGTGCTTTGAGTTATCTGAGTCGTGAGCTTCGCCAGCCTAATCTGATTCCTCGGAAGCTTCAACGATGTCACCCTCGGGTGCGTTTTCGCCTTCTTCACCGGGCTCGGGAACGTCGAGTTCCTCGGGCTCAGAAACGTTAACGATCAGCAGTTCAGCGTCTGCAACCAGGGTTACGCCTGAGGGCAGTTCAACATCTGATGCCAGAACGTGAGCGCCAGCTTCGCGGCCTTCGATGCTCACGGTCAAAGCTTCGGGTGCCTTCAGTGCGTCAGCTTCAACCAGAAGAACGGTTTCTTCCTGGTTAGCAACGGCGCCAACAGCGGGCTCGCCTTCAACGTGTACAGGAACCTCGATCTCAACGCGCTCGCCGCGCTTAACGGTCAGCAGGTCGATGTGCTGCAGTTCGGGGCGGATTGCGTGACGCTGGATGTCCTTGATCATTGCGAGGTGTGATTCACCTTCGATGTCGAGGTCGAGGATAGCGTTGGGGACGCGGGCAGCCAGGGTGGTTGCGTGGCCGGGGAGTACTACGTGCTTGGGCTCTTCGCCGTGGCCGTAGATGACGGCGGGGATGTCGCCTGCCATGCGGATGCGGCGCGCGTAGCCCTTGCCGAAGTCGCTACGTACGGTAGCTGAAATTTTGATGGTATCTGACATGAGTTGTCCACCCTTTCTTGGTTAGAAGTTATGCGCCAAGTGGAATAGGGACTGGCGCCAGAAATCTCTTTCCAACCAGCCACCGTCAGTTACGGACCTACACGTTTCGTGTATTCCACCGCCTTGGCCAAGACAATATTGTACAGGTTCCCGGCTCTTCTTCAAGGGCCGGGAACCTGTGATATGGCGCTTTTCACGCCTTTTATGCTGTTGTCAGCAGATATAGGGCCAAATCCTAGAGGATTAGGAGCCCATTTCTGCAAGGTAGGCGGCGAGCGCCTCGCGGTGATCGCGCGGGGTGAAGCCTGCAGCAATCAGCTTGGACAGGTCCATTGCCGAGTTCGTCGGACGGTGAGCGAAGAGCTCAGCGTTGGCGAAGTATTCCTCGCTGGTGGTGTCGCTCACTCGTGCCGGGTCGTGGCCGGTGCCCTCGTACACTGCACGAGCGAACTGTGCCCAGTTGATGACTTCACCGGTGTTCGACACGTTGTAAGTGCCGTATTCAGCGCCGGAGAAGAGCAGGTGCAGGGCTGCTGCTGCCAGGTCCTGGGTGAAGGTCGGGCGGCCCCACTGGTCGGCGACCACGGAGGGGTCGATACCTCGCTCAGCCAGGGATGCCATGGTGCCAACGAAGTTCTTGCCAGCGCCAACAACCCAGCTGGTGCGCAGGGTGTAGTGCTTACGCCATGCGGTAGCGGCAACCTCACCGGCAGCCTTGGACGCGCCGTAGACGCTCAGCGGTGCCAGGGGGTAATCCTCCGGGTATTCCTCGCCCAGGGGCAGGGATCCGTCAAAGACGTAGTCGGTGGATACGTGAACCAGCGGCAGGTTAGCTTCTTCACAGATGGAGGCAAGAGCGCTCACGCCCAGGGCGTTAGTTGCCCAGGCGTCGCGGCGACCCTCGGGGGTTTCTGCCTGATCCACTGCGGTGTATGCTGCAGCGTTGATGACCGCGCGGAAGGAGCGCCAGCGGAATGCGTCGCGCCACTGCTCGGGCTTGCCCAGGTCGAGGCGGTCGCGATCCACAGCCAGGAAGGGTACGTTCTGCTCGGTGAGCTGGCGAACCAGCTCGGTGCCGAGCTGACCGCCCGCGCCAATGATCAGGATCGGGTCGGCTTCCAGGGGCTTGATCTCGTTCAGACGCGGATGGTTACGGTCCTTCTCGGAGAGCTCTGCCTTCGCCAGGTCGATGGGCCAGTCGATTGCGACGGTCTCATCGGCAAGGTTCAGGAAGCTGTAGCCGGATACTGCGTCCGCCGACCAGTGGTCGTTCACCAGGTAGGTGTAGGCGGTGTTCTCTTCCAGGGTCTGGAAGGAGTTACCCACGCCGCGGGGCACGAAGATTGCGGTGTCCGGGCCCAGCTCCACGGTGACGACCTTGCCGAAGGATTCGCCGGCACGCAGGTCAACCCACGCGCCGAAGATACGGCCGGTCGCGACAGAAACGTACTTATCCCACGGCTCGGCGTGGATACCGCGGGTGGTACCTACCGAAGCGTTGAACGAGATGTTGTTCTGGACGGGGTTGAAGTCGGGCAGACCGGCTGCGACCATCTTCTCGCGCTGCCAGTTTTCCTTGAACCAGCCGCGGTTATCACCGTGAACCGGCAGGTCAATGATGAGCAGGCCGGGAATCTCGGTTTCAGTAACCTTCAATTCCTTGGTCATTACTGGCCAGCCTTTGCGTACTTCGCCTCAACCTCAGCCTTCAGGGGCTCCCACCAGCCGCGGTTCTCGGTGTACCACTTAATGGTGTCGGCAAGACCGGACTCAAAGTCGGTAAACTTCGGCTCCCAGCCGAGCTCTGCACGCAGGCGGCTACCGTCGATTGCGTAGCGTAGGTCGTGACCGGGGCGGTCAACCACGTGCTCGAAGTCGTTCTCGTCCTTGCCCATCAGGCGCAGGATGGTGCGCAGAACGATGATGTTGTTCTCTTCGCCGTCTGCACCGATGAGGTAGGTTTCACCAATCTTGCCCTGCTCCAGGATGCGCAGCACAGCAGAAGAGTGGTCGGATGCGTGAATCCAGTCACGAACGTTCAGGCCCTCGCCGTACAGCTTCGGGGTCAGACCCGAGAGGATGTTAGTAATCTGGCGGGGGATGAACTTCTCGATGTGCTGGTAGGGGCCGTAGTTGTTGGAGCAGTTAGAGATGGTTGCTTCAATACCGAAGGAGCGGACCCATGCGCGCACGAGCAGGTCGGAGCCTGCCTTAGTGGAGGAGTAAGGGGAAGAGGGGTTGTAGGGGGTGGTTTCGGTAAACTTTGCCGGATCGTCCAGCTCGAGGTCGCCGAAGACCTCGTCGGTGGAGATGTGGTGGTAGCGAGTGCCGTGCTTACGGACTGCTTCCAGGAGGCTGAAAGTACCGATGAGGTTAGTGTGAATGAACGGTTCAGGGTTGGACAGGGAGTTGTCGTTGTGCGATTCCGCAGCGTAGTGGACAACAGCGTCTGCCTTGCCGACCAGTTCGTCAGCCAGCTCGCGGTCGGCGATGTCGCCTACGATGAGCTTGAAGCGGGATTCAGGAAGACCCTCCAAAGACGCAGCGTTTGCGGCGTAGGTCATCTTATCCAGCACAGTAATAGTATGATCAGTGTTATCGATGAGGTGGTGAACAAAGTTCGAACCAATAAAACCAGCACCGCCGGTAACAAGAATGTGAGCCATACGGTATATTTTACCTGCCTAAATAGCAATTTTTATGCCTCAACGAAGAGATAAACATGACACAATAAGAAGTTATGAAGGGAATTATTCTTGCCGGCGGCACCGGAAGCCGTTTGCACCCTATCACTCAGGGTATTAGCAAGCAGCTTACTCCGGTCTATGACAAGCCGATGATTTACTACCCGCTGTCCACTCTCATGCTGGCGGGTATCCGCGATATTTTGATTATTACCACCCCTACCGATCAGGAGCAGTTCCAGCGACTGCTCGGTGACGGTTCCCGTTTCGGTATTAATCTCGAATACAAGGTGCAGCCTTCTCCGGATGGCCTGGCACAGGCATTCATTCTCGGTGCCGACTTTATTGGCAACGACCCTGTAGCACTCGTGCTCGGTGACAACATCTTCTACGGCCCCGGCCTGGGCACTCAGCTTGCCACCTACGAGCAGAAGGACGGCGCGACCGTCTTTGCTTACCAGGTTGCTGATCCTCGCGCCTACGGTGTGGTGGAGTTCGATGAGGACTTCAATGCACTGTCCATTGAGGAGAAGCCTGAAAACCCCAAGAGCAACTACGCTATTCCGGGCCTGTACTTCTACGACTCGAAGGTTGTAGAGTATGCACGTCAGATCAAGCCTTCCCCGCGCGGTGAGTTGGAAATCACTGACCTCAACCGCGTCTACCTGGAACAGGGTAAACTGAAGGTTGAGGTTCTGCCTCGTGGTACCGCGTGGCTCGACACCGGGACCTTTGATTCACTCGCTGACGCCACTAACTTCATCCGCACTGTTCAGAGCCGTCAGGGCCTGTCAGTTGGTTGCCCGGAGGAAATTGCATGGCGCCACGGTTGGCTTTCCGATGAGCAGTTGCGCGACATTGCTACCCCCCTCGTCAAGAGTGGTTACGGTAGCTACCTGCTCGGATTGCTCCGCTAATAAACACCAGGGGATCTTCGCATCCCTTCACCGCCTGCAACAACACTCCACGTTGCAGGTACACTAACTCAAACTTTCTGGAGTATTCTCACTACCATGACCATCTTGGAATTTTTCCGCACCACGAGGGCTAACCTCTGGCTGCTGATTATTGGCATCGTTGTCGGTGCCGCAGCGGGCTTCGGCTATGCCTCTCTTCAGCCGAAGGTCTACGCTGCATCATCCTCGGGCTACGTGACCGTGGGTGAGTCCGGTACAGTGGATGTTCTCTCGGGCTCTACAGCCGCTAAGGAGCGCGCTCGCTCCTACGCTGCTATCGTCTCTTCCGAGGCTGTGGCACAGAAGATTAAGCAGAACAACCCCGAATTGTCGATGACCACCGGTCAAATTCGCGGTAGCCTCACCGCAACTGCAGGTGAAAATGCTGCACTGATTACCGTGAACGCTAAAGCTTCTTCCCCGAAGAACGCACAGTTGCTCGCTAACAGTGCTCTGCAGGCTACTGCCGACTACATCAAGGAAATTGAGCAGAACCCCGGTAACGCTCAGGCTCTGGTAAACGGCGACAATGCTGTTGTTTCTCCAACTGGTGGCAACACCGTTCGCGTGATTCCGCTGAATAACGCGAGCGTGAACCCGCCGCTGGTAGCTCCGAACTACAAGCAGAACGTGCTCATCGGTGCTGGCACCGGTTTGGTTCTGGTCTACGCGGCAATCTTCCTGCGCCGTGCACTGGATCAGCGCATCCGTACCCGTGACGACGCTACCAAGGCAACCGGCGCAAGCATCCTCGGTGTTCTGCCCATCAGTGACGACCTGAACGAAGAGAATATCGTTAACGGTGACACCGACGACCATATCGCTCAGGAATCCATTCGTCAGTTGCGCACCAACCTACGCTTCGTGAATGTTGACACTCCCCCGCGTTCGTTCATCGTCACCTCCGCAGTGCCCGGTGAAGGTAAGTCGACCGTGTCGCTGTCGCTGGCTCGCGCAATGGCTGATGCGGGTTCGCCCGTCATCCTCATTGACGCCGACCTCCGCCGCCCGACCGTGGCTAAGAAGCTGAAGCTGGACGCTAAGGTCGGTCTGACCCAGGTTCTGGCTGGCCAGGTTGAGATTGCTAACGCTGTACACCAGCTCGGTGAGTCGAACCTCTTCGTCCTGCCTGCAGGCCGTATCCCCCCGAACCCCTCCGAACTTCTGGGCTCGGATAAGATGCGCCAGCTGATTAACGAGCTCTCCGAAGAGTTCATCGTGGTCGTTGACGTTCCGCCGCTACTGCCCGTGACCGACGCTTCGCTGCTCTCCCACTCCGTGGATGGCGTGATTCTCGTTGGTTCTATCGGCCGAAGCCACCGTGAGCAGATGACTGAAGCTTCCAACATCCTGAAGAAGGTCAACGCTAACCTCCTCGGTATGGTTCTGAACCGTGCGCCCCGTAAGGGCCTGGGTAACTCCTACTACGGCTTCGGTTACGCAAGCGCCTACGTTGGTTATGCAACCTACTACGGTTACGGCAAGGAAGGCGACAAGAAGTCGTCGAAGAAGTCCTCGGCTAAGAAGTAATAACGTAATAAGCGCCCTAAACTATAGGGAGCGACTTAGGGGCGGGATGGGCAGTTTTTCTGCCCGTCCCGCCTTATACTTATCTGGTATACATGTGCACCGAAAGGCTATTGTGACCACTCACTCACCCAATACCCCGGAGCCGCAGACTACTCCTCTGGCGGCACGGATTCGGCTTGCGCACGCCTACTTCCAGCGAATGGCTGACATGCACTCCATCGATATTCTGCATGTCAAAGGCTACGCTTTCTCCCAGGAAATTTACCGCAAGGGTAGGTACAGCTCCGACGCTGACCTGCTGGTCCGTCCCTCTCATGTGGACCGTTTTGTAGAGATTCTTCTGGCAGATGGATGGCGTATTCAAGCGCACTTCGAGACAGGCTCAGTGTTCGAGCACGCAATGACGCTCTACCACGCTTCATGGGGCCTGACCGATATTCATCGTTTCTTCCCCGGTCTTGGACGCCACGGCGATTATGAGAAGGCGTTTGACCGCGTCTGGGCTGCACGTAAGACCCGCATGATTGCTCACCGTCCCTGCACTGTCCCCAGTGATCTGGACGCGCGTCTTCTCGTGGTGCTTCACCGCGCCCGTGCGGCATCACGCTACAGCGCGGATATTAACTATCTGGTTTCTCTGCTCTCCTATAGCGATTGGCAGCGCCTACGAGCCCGCGCGGAGGAGCTTGACTCATCCCTCGCATATAGCGCGGCTATGGGCGGTCTAGAGCAGTACCGTGACAACCGCGACTACCTGCTGTGGCTGTCGGTCTCCCAGGATGTGCCCCACTATATTCAGTGGATTGGGCGCCTGCAGTCGGCGACCACCCTGCACGATAAGCTACGCACCCTCAAGAATATTTTCCTCGTGAATAAGGACCATCTGGCGATGCAGCTGGGACGCACTCCCACTAAGGCAGAGATACGTGCAAAGTTCTTTGAGCGTTTCGGAATCAAGGTGAATAAATGAGCAATCCAGTAGATTCCCGTCAGACCGTATACGGTATCCCCGAGAACATCGCGTACGTTCATTCTGAAGAGTTCACTAAGTACTCCCCCACGGCAACTTATCTCGCGAATCTTGCCAACGGTGAGTTGTCTGTTCTTCAGGATTCAGCCTCCATTATTTGGAGTATTTTTGAAGATCCGATGTCTCTGCAGGATGCTATCGATGCGCTCTGCGAAATGTATGAACAGCCGGTAGAGATTATGGGACCGCAGATCGAGGGTTTTATTCCCGAGTTGCTCTCCAAGGGGCTCCTAGAAGCCCGCTAAGGCTCTCAGAATGCATAAGAAGGCGGGGCGGTAGAACTTATATATAGTTCTACCGCCCCGCCTTCTTCTATGAGCTGTCTAGGTCTTTTAGTCTTCGGGCAGAGCCTGCACGTACCTCTTCAGACGGGTGATGAAACGAGCCTCCGAGAAACCGTCAACGTGCTCACGGATGTAGTCGGCATCCCAGTCATCCGGGTTGAAAGCTTTGAGAGCTTCCACCAGCTGCTCCACGGTCGGCTGGTTGATGAACATACCGGTCTTGCCTTCCTGAATGGTATCCAGGAAACCGCCCGCACGGTAGGCAATCACGGCCTTGCCGCTAGCACCCGCTTCCAGCGGAGTAATGCCGAAGTCCTCATAAGAGATAGCCAGCAGTGCCAGGCAATGACGGTACGCGTAACGTAGCTGCGCGTCCGAAACGCCCGAAACGATACGAACGGTCGGGCCCGCAAGCGCTTCCAGGCGTTCCTTCTCCGGACCGCGACCAATCACCAGCAATTTCTTACCTAACTTGTTGCAGGCTTCAATAGCCTTATCAACATTCTTGTAGGGCAACAGGCGAGAAACGACCAGGAAATAATCATCCGATTCGGTGAACTCTTCCAGACCTGGGATAGGCTCAACCGGTGCGGTGGTGTCTACCGAGTGCGGCGGGAAGAAAATCGGAACATCTTTCTTGCCGTACACGTTCTCGATGCGCTTCTTAATCATGCTCGCGTTCGCCACGTACACCGCCGAGCGGTGAGCCGCACAGTGGTCCCAGAGCATCAGACCAGGACGCAGGGTCTTCAGCAGCAGCGGTACGGGGCCGCTGCTCTTCTCGCCCAGGTACTGATCGCTCAGGTACAGCCAACGCGCCGGTGAATGGCAGTAAATGAACTTACGGCCGGCGAAGTTGAAGCCGTGCGCCCAACCGGTCGTCGACACCACAGCACGCTCAGCCGGCACCTTCAAGAAAGAAGAAGCAAACGGCAGAATCGGTAGAGCCATGCGGTGGTTACGACGCAGATAACCAATCTTGTTCAAAGGACTTGTGATAATCTTCGCGTCCTTGAACTCGGGGAAGGTACCCTCCGGGTCGTACAGAGTAGTGTAAATCGGTGCGTCCGGGAACGCACGGTGCATCGCCAGAACAACACGCTCCGCGCCGCCGCGCTGAGTCAGATAGTCGTGGGCAATTGCAATCTCTTCAGTAGCCTCAGGCTTGACCAGCGGCACGTAACGGCGCGCCAGGCGGCCAAGCTTCTTGAGGCTCTTCGGGATATCTGCAAGCACCGCGTCGGGGTTCTTCGGTCCGGTAAACGGAGCGGAGGTCAAGAGCTGCGTGAGTGACATTTTCTTTTCCTCCTAGAAAACTTTCTGAGCGCGCTCAGGATAGTGAATACCGGCGTAAGATGCAGCCTCAACCTGGAGTGCCACAAGCTTCTCAGCCGCCTTAGCGGGCAGTTTGAGCAGAATCTTATCGCTCGCGTCTCCCAGAGCCTTGATGGTCTTCTCGGTGGTGAAACGAGCGAGAGTCTTGACCAAGAAACCCCAGAGACCGGTCGGGTTCGGGGCAGGGTGCGCCGCATCGCCGTGCTTACGCACGAAGATGGTACGGGCAGAACCCGAGTGTAGGGCACGCAGGGCACGCACTGCAGTGGTGGTAGCCTCTGCATAGTGCTTGACCTCAACTTCATCAGAGATGATGATGTGGCCACCAACGTCATGGACCATTTTGCCCATGTCTACGTCTTCCCAACCGTAGAGACGGTACGCGGAATCGTATCCGCCGGTACGGTCAAAGTACTCCGCAGAAATAGACGAGTTACCGTTCCAGTACAGCCAACGGCCCTCTTCAGCTACGCTGAGGGCACCTTCTTTGAATCGGGCATCGCGGAAGTTACCGTACACACGAGAATAGGGAGTGTCCGGGTACACGTTCTTCAAGGTACCAATTACGCCGTCATAATCACGGTGCAGGCGAATCTGCGCCTCGACATAGTCGGCAGCAGGCTCAAGATCGTCATCGCAACGGATGAGGATATCCGCATCAGCCGCACGGTGGCCAGCGTTCAGCGCTGCCACACGACCGCGGTTCTCCTCGAAAACGATCTTGGTCAGGTTCAGCTTGCCTTCCGCAATGTAGCGGTCAAGCACAGCTTCGCTGTTGTCAATATCTCCGTCGAGGACCACGATAACCTGGAAGTCCTTCTCTGTCTGGGCGGCAAGCGCATCCAGCGGGTAATGCAGAATATCTGCACCACCGCGAGAGGGGATGATAACCGCAGCCTTGTAACGGTGGGTAGTCGTCATATTTTTCCTTCGGGTTTGAGTGAGAGGATGTCCGTTGGGAATGATCTATAGGGTTAGAAGCACCTTAGCGGATAAAACGTTCCAGAATCTCACCAACACGGACCTTACCTGCTTCAGGCGAGTAATTCTCCTGCCAACGCCAGAACAGCTCGGAGGTTCGCTCCGCCAGGGCATCCGTATCTTCTCGAAGCTCAGTACCCAGGCTCTTAATAGCCTGCGCAAGAGCTACCGGCTGATCAGCAGGCACAACGTACGGGTACGATGCGCCGCCCAGCACCTCCGACAGAGCACCCGCGTCACTGACAATCACAGGGACGCGTGCGCTCATCGCTTCAGTAACCACCAAGCCAAAGGACTCGGGGGCAATCGAAGGTACAACGAGCATATCGATGTCACCGAAAAGACGGTCCGGGGTAGTCCACCCCAAGCGGGTACTGAAGGTAGCAACACGGGCTAGCGCGTCCTCAACCTCAGCGCGTTCCTCGTCAGATGCGAAGACAGGCTCGCCGCCAATCACCAGGTCATATTCGATGCCGTTAGAGTTCAAGGAACTCATCGCCTGGCACAGGGTCGCGATGCCCTTAGACGGAGTTAAACGCCCCAGGTAACCGACGCGAAGTCGGCGCTCCCCCACACGGTGGTCCAGCTCGGTGGATACGCCGCTGACCCAGTTCGCAAACAGCTCGCTGCCAGGGCAGGCACGAGCCACATAGCGGCTCGGAACCAAGGTGACAGATGCCTTATGGCGGGCAAAGGATACGAGCTTCGCGTTCACGCCGGTAGGAAGCTGATGCAGGTGCACGATGCGGTTCTTACGACCGCCCGTTGCCGCTGCGGGAACCAGACCGTTACACCACAGCAGAACATCCTTGTGGCGAGCGTGCCAGCTACGCAGAGCCACCATATACTGTGCGCGGTTCTTAGCCGGCAAGACAATGCGGGGGAACCCCTCATCCGCAGCGGCTTCTACAAGCTGCTTCGGTTCGGAGGGACCCACAATAGTGACCTTGTAGCCAAGGCTACGGGCCGCGCGGGCAATATTCAGGAGCATGACCTCGCCGCCGCCAATGTCACCGTTATTAGTAGCGATGTACAGTTCTTTCTTCAACGTTCTACTCCTAGAGCAAATGACGAGGGGAATAGTTCTTCTAGGGAATCATTAGTACTCCCCAGATACGCCACAACAAGGCGCTCCAATAAGCGTTTCAACAAATATGTAGCACGCTATGCTGGAGACTTAGAGAAACTACCTGCCGAGGCAGACGACACAATATGAATATCCTCTACGCCTTATGGATGTTCTGGGTCGCTAGCACGTGGTTATCGGCTTCTTCAGCATCACGAATCTCAATTCGCTCGTCGAAGCCTTCGATACTTGCCTCATCGTGGCCAGTGCCCAAACGCTGTTCGCGTTCAATCAACAACACACGCAGAGCCAAACCACAGGTGACGGCCCACGGCCAGGTGTAGAACACCTCACCCAGACGAGAAGCACAAATCATGATGGCAACACCAGCGCCCTGTACAACATAGAACTTTGTAGGTAGTGTCTTCTGGCCGCTAAACACATTCACGATAAAGAGCAGCGTGATGGTGACAACCAGAATCATCCACGGCCAGCCGCCCTCAACCAGAGCAGACCAGTACGAGTTATGGAAAAACCAGGTCTTCGAACCAGTATGGGCTAGATAAACGTATGCCTCACCCAAACCCTGACCGAAGAAGCCAGAAGCCTGAACCTTAATCTCAGATGCCTGGTCAATCAGCGAACGAAGCGCATCCGTACCGGTACGATCTGCGAAGACACCGGACTGTGCGTAGTCACTGGTCAAAATATCAATCAGCCAGTACAGGGCCACACCCAAGGCGATGCGACCGAAAGTCTTCAGACGGTTCGCGATGACAATCCAAATCAGGCCTGCAACATACGCCGCAATAGAGGTACGAGAACCCGTAGCCCATAGCAGACCGGAGAAAACAACAATGGCGCCGATAACTTCAAACTTGTTACGGGCAAAGCTCAGAATCAACAGACCAAACAGACAGTACACCAGACCCGAGAAGTTCTTGTCACCCAGCCAACCAGTCAGGTAACCGTAGTATCCCGTCACCGGAGCAAAACCAGCAAAGTAAGCTACCGCGTTGAAAAGAATCGCTGCTGAGTATCCCAGAACAATAGAGCGAATATGCAGGCGTCCGGCTGCAATAGCCCAAATCAACACGGTTGCAGCCATAAGACGGAGCAAACGTCGAGTCCAATCCGATGCGTCCTCGGAATGTACACCGTAGAACGAGACAATTGCGAGGTAACCCATTGCAATAAACATAATTGCGCGCAGACCCGAAAAATGACTCACGTCAAAAGTTGGCTTACGGGTCAGACCGTACGCTGCCAAAACAAGAATGACCACCTGGTTAAAGGGCAAACCGAGGCCAGGCACAGCATCACCAAAAAGCAGAAGGAACGCCATAATGAACTCGGGCATACGAATCTGGCTAGTCTGATGGCGGACATAATCGCTACTGCGAGACACCGCTTCAGAGAAACGTGAAGCTTCCGGCTTCTCAGCGGGCTCGTTCAAGTGCGCGTAAACCTGCGAAGTCTGGCTCATGAGCTGCCTCCTCGAAGTACACGTGCGTATACATCAACCGTCTGAGCGGCCATCTGCTCATTCAAAATCCAGGTGAAAGGCTCAGCCTCACCCTTCTGCAGCTGCTGGCGCATAGCCTGCAGAACATCCTGAGTTAGGGTTGTGCTCTGGCGGTCCACCAGCTCGTCGGCACCCAAAATCTCCGGGTTACCACCCACAGCGGTAGCGACCGTCTTCAGGCCAGCAGCCTTAGCATCCAGCAGAGTATAGGAGCAGTTCTCCCACACCGACAGCTGAACAATCATGTCGCTACGGCCCATCGCCTCAATCGGGTTAACAAAGCCGCTGAAAGTCACCGAATCACCCAGGTTCAGACGCTGCGCCTGAGTCTGCAACTCGGACGCCAAATCGCCAGAGCCCGCAATCTCAAGATGAGCCTGCGGGTAATCAGCACGAAGCTGCGCAAAAGCGTCCAGCAACACATCAATACCCTTCTCAGGGGACAGACGAGACAGCGAAAGAATACGCGGACCCCCCTCATCGGGTGCACGCTGCTGCTCAACAGCCGCGTGCACTTCGGGGATGTCCACGCCGTTGTACACCAGCTCCACGCCACGAGCGCCCCACTTGGCACGCATCTGATCAGCGGTGGAACGGGAGACAGCAATCGCCTGGTCGGTGCCCCACAGGCGCACACGGTGTACGGTCTCCATGAGCTTAGAACGCCAGGAGCTACCGTGGTATACCGAGTCATTACCGGCGATACCGTGTTCAGTGGTCAGAAGCTTCGGCACGCAGGTGCCACGCTTGATAACGCTACGGATACGCAGAGCATTCACCACGGCGGTCGCTACAACGTCCGCATACGCCAGGTGGCTGTGCACAATATCCGGGCGGAGCTGCTCAATAGCCTTCTGCAGAGAGGTAAAGGAAGTCTTAAAACCGTAGTCGGGGCCAAATTCAGCCTTGATGACGGTGACGCCCAGTTCCTCAAGGCGGCTTGTGAGCTTACCCTCGGGTGCGAGAACCACCAGGTTAAAGCCGGGGAGCCCGGCACGTACCATATCGACAACGTGCCGAGCTACTCCACCAAACTCGGGAACCGGAACGACCCACAGGGCAGTGGGAAATCCGTTTGAATTCATGAGTGAGTGTCTACTTTCTACAGCCACTTCTCGAGGCGGTCCAGTGCAGTGAAGAAGCCCTCACCGTTGTTGATGTGGCCCTGCCAGATTTCGGGAATGAAGGAAGCCTTCGGTGCCAGCTCACGCAGCTGCTTACCCAGGGACGCCCAGTCGACATCGCCTTCGCCAACCTGAACGCCCTCACCGTCAACGCCGGTGCCGTCCACCAGGTGCAGGTGGATGGACAGCGGTGCCAGCTGCTCAACAGCCTCCGACAGCGGAATGTTCAGGAAGTTGCAGGCCAGCATGGTGTGGGAGATGTCCAGGCAGAGCGCGGTGTCGAATGCACGCGAGAACTCTGCGGTGTCCTTCGGATCCAGGAACAGGTTGTGGTACTGTTGACCACCCATCAGCCAGGGGTACGGGGGCAAAGTCTGGGCAGCCAGGCGAACGCCGGATGCGTCCAGACGCTTCAGCGCCTCACCGATACGCTCGTACTTCTCAGCACGTGCAGCAGCGGGGATGTGGTTGTCCTTGGTGAAGCCACCCATGGTCACGACCATGACCGGATCCTCATCTACGGTGAAGTAGCGGGTCAAATCACGGGTGATGTCAATGGTGCGCTGAACCTCAGCGATGGAGCGCTCCCACACCTCGGGGTCCTTGGACGCGAGGTCCACCAGGAAGTCGCCTGCGAACAGGTCGGGCAGGTGGGTGGTGAAGCTCATGTCCAGTTTGGAGTCAAAGACGTCGTCGATGTTAATCTCGAGGTCCTTGTATGAGAAGTGGAACTCCAGGAAGTCCGGCTTCGCCTCTTCAATCAGCGGCTTGTAGTCGTGGTAACGAACCGGCAGGCCCCAGGGACGGTCAAACTTGAAGTCGCGGCGGGTCACCAGGTCGTCCTTCAGGTCGCCCTCGAAGAAGAACGAGCCTTCTTCAACGTCGCGCTGCATGGTACGGCCCAGCAGCTTCGGCAGGTAGTTCGGCTGCAGACCGCGGCCGGGGGACTTCACAGCAACGTCAGCCTCGGTCACAACCTCGCCCTTAGCAATGTGGCGGGTAGCAACCAGGGACTTAGCCAGGTTCACACGGTTCATCAGCTCACCGGTGGACACCTCGCGAGGAGCAGCGGAACCAATAGCAGTCTCAACCTCACGAATCTGCTGAACCATTGCCTTGAATTCCTCAGGCAGCAGGGATACGGTGTGGTCGTTACCCTCGAGGGTCTTGTCGGTGGTGAAGTGCTTCTCAATAATCTTCGCGCCGCGAGCAACAGCAGCAATCGGCACGTGGTAGCCACGCTCGTGGCCGGAGTAGCCGACCAGGCACTGACCAATCTCAGCCAGGCGGTCCATGTACGCCAGGTTGACGTCCTTGAAGGGTGCCGGGTACGCGGACTGGCACTGCAGCAGAGCGTAGGATGCGCCAGCGTTACGCAGCAGAGCCACGGACTCGCGGATCTCTTCCTCACGGCTCATACCGGTGGAAACCAGCATGGGCAGGCCGCGGGAAGCCACGTCGCGCAGCAGCTCGTGGTTGGTCAGGTCAGCAGAAGCAATCTTCATGCCCTGGATACCGTAGTCAACCAGTGCCTGCACGGAGGGTGCGTCCCAGGGGGTGCACATGATGTCCATGTCGTGCTGCTTGACGTGGTCGAAGACCTCGTACATCTGGTCAACGGTCAGGGAGAAGCGGGACAGCAGGTCCAGGGTGTACTGAACGCCCAGGTCCTCACCTGCGGTTGCTGCGCCGCGCTGGCGGTACAGAGCGTCCATGTCACGCAGCTGGAACTTCACAGCGTCCGCGCCGGACTCAACAGCCAGGTCCACCAGTTCCTTAGCGAAATCAACGCTACCCTGGTGGTTGTTACCAATCTCAGCAATGATGAAGGAGGGGGAATCCTCGCTGATGGTGTGCTTACCGATGCGCAGGACGTCCTGCTCATCCATTGCCAGTGCCACGAGGTGACCGCGCTCGTCGGTCAGCGGCACGTGGTTGATGCCCTTCGCGAAGTATGCGCGCAGGGTCTCGGGATCAGCATCAGCGGGTGCGGTCTGCGGGTTGGTGTTCGCTGCCTCCAGCGCACTGGTCTCCAGGGATGCGGTCGGGTTAGCAATCAGCCAACGACGGAAGTCGCCGTCAGAGAGCGAACCGCGCAGAATACCGGACTCGTTCACCAGGAAGATGATGCGCTGGCCGTTAGCAGAAATCTTCTGCAGAGCGTTGAGGATCGGGTCTTCAGCAAAGACCACGTAGGGGGCAATATTGCGTTCAATAATCACGATTTGACCTTTTCGTTTGAGTGTTTTGGTTGAATGCCTGAGTGCCGGTCAAGCCGGGAGCGGCAGACGAGGTACTGCTGCGGGTGAAGGTTACTTGCCTTCGGCCAGGATCTGAGTGAGCTGGTGTTCTGCCACGGAGAAGTCAATCGGTGCGTCGATGTCGACGCCCTCAACCTCGTCCAGCATGAACAAATCAATAGTACCGCCGGGGTAGCCCGCCAGGCGGTTGTGGTGGTCCATGTACACGTGGGTCTTGGTGACGTACATCGAACCGTTCTCACGGTAGCGGAAGGTTTCCTTGGTCAGCTCCTGGCGGCGCGGGCGGGCCATAATCTCGAACGCCGCGGTGGGCTCACCGTCAGCGTGCCAAGTCCAAATAAACGGGCCAATCGGAATCACACCGACCATGGAGTCCTTACCGTTCTCCGCGAACTGGCGGACCGCACGAGCCAGGGTACCGGGCAGACGTACCGGGCTGGTTGCCTGCAGCAGCATGACAGCTTCGGGTTCCCAACCGTTTTCGGTGTAGAACTCGATGGCGTGCTCGATGACCGGCTCGGTGGCGGTGGTGTCTTCAGCCAGGTGTGCCGGGCGCATGAACGGCACCTCGGCACCGTACTCGCGGGCGATATCAGCCAGCTCAGCATCGTCGGTGGAGACGACAACACGCAGCTCGTGCTCGCCGGCTACTTCTTCCTTAGCAGCCAGTGCCTGCTCGATGGTCCATGCGACCAGCGGCTTACCTGCAATGGGGCGCAGGTTCTTACGCGGAATGCCCTTTGAGCCACCGCGCACGGGGATGACGCAGAGAATACGCATTATGCCTCCAAAGTTTCAATCATTAGTTCAGCGATACGCTGTGCCGGTTCCTTCTTCGGCTGAACCGGTGCCGGGGTCGGTTCCTGACCCCACTGGTTCATGCCGTAGCGGTCCCAGAATTCCACCAGCCATGCCGGCGGTGCCGGGTGGTAAACCCACGCCGGGATTCCGCGGATTGCAGCCTCAAGAACCCCGGTAGAGAAGATCGATACCACCGGGTTCGGCACCTCGTTCAGCGGGGTGCCGGAGCGGTCAATGCGGATGCCTTCCTTTTCCCACAGCTGGTGGGTCAGTACCGACAGCTTATCCTTCTCGCTCGGGTGCGGGCGGTAGCTTCCACCGAACTTCTTCAAGAAAGAGTGGGAAGCGTACGCGAAGGATGCGCGCGGCAGTTCCGCTCCGTGCATCTGTCCCAGGAAGATCGGTTCCAGGCCGTTCTGCTTCTGTGCCTCAGCACCGGCTGCCTTCTGCGCTGCAAGGTAGAGCAGCTGCGAACCCACCGCGTGAGTGGTGACGTCGCGGCGACCCGATGCCCAGAACTGTGCGTCAGCTTCGCTGAAAGCCAGCAGGGTGCATCCGACCGGTAGCGGCGGTGCCTGAGGCACCAGCAGACCGTGCTGAACCACCCAGTACTCAGCGCCGATTGCACGAGAGAACTCGTAGGCTGCCGCACCACGTGCCAGGTAGTGACCCAGGGAGAGCACTACGCGAACAGCAGGAAGTACGCTCTGCAAATCCTGTACAGAAATTTCACGGGTGCTCCATGTCTGGTGGGTGTACGGTTCGGTAGCGTACTGACCGTTCAGGTGCTCAAAAGCGCCTTCCTCGGGAACCCACAGAGCCACATCGACGTTCTGCAGGTACTTGAGCGGCTCCAATAGGGAGTTACGGCTCGTCGGCGAGAACGAATCGAGCACGATGAGCACGCGGGGTACGGCACCGCGGGTGTACAGCACGCCGCCGACGGGGCCTTCCTGTTCAGCCGCGCCTCCGCGCAGACGTCCCACAAGAGCGCGAGCCTCGCTCTTAGCCCATCGCAGGGTGTTTTGGCGCTTTTGCCAGGTAGCCCATGCGTCAATATCAATGGGATAGGTTAGGCCCATAGTTGCTCCAAAATCTTTACACGCTGATCGAAGGTGTGGTCGGCCAGAGTACGCTTCTGTCCGGCTTCACGAATCTGACGGGCCCATTTCGGCTCACGGAAAATACGGGTACAAATCTCGATGAGCTCATCAATGCTCTCGTAGACCAGAACCTCTTCACCAGGAATGTAGTAGCGATCCACATCGGCACGGTCAATCACCTGCAGAGCGCCCACGCCGGGAGCCTCAAAGGTGCGCATGGTGAAACCATCCTGGTTATTGTGGATGTTCAGCGTTGCCGGGGAGGACGCCATAATACCGTACGCCTCAGCGCGGTCAATATCGCGGCCTGCGGGCACACCGGAATCCTTGAACTGCTTAGTGCGCAGAATGTCGTAGGGGTGACGCGACCAAGCACGACCGTAGGCACGCACCGGCAGGCCAGCTGCAACCAGCGCCTGCAGGGTCTCCTCACGGTTGGGGTACTTAGCGCCCACAAAGTTGATGGAGTCCTCGCGCATGGGGACAACAGGGCAATGGGTGTCGTAGGCGTTGGGCATGTCGAACACCTCGAAGCCCTGCTCACGCAGGTGCTGCGCGTCCAGTGGACTGTAACTTGCCAGCGCGCCCAGGTGGTGCAGGTCCTCTTCGGTGTAGCTCATGCGGCGCATTTCATCGTAGAGCCAGGTACCGTAGCGAACACCGGAAGTCTCCAGCAGATCCCACCATTCGCGGGAGAGCATATCGCCCTTAATGACCAGCACAATATCGGGGCGGAATTCGTTGAAAGCATCAATCGCCTTACGAGTAGCCTGAGCAGCGAAGCTTTCAGGGCGGTACTTCTCGGGCAGCTCATGGGCAAGCTTGTTAAGGATACGCTCGGGCAGAGTACCCGGCGCATCGTAAATGTGGGTGCGCACTTCGTATCCGTGCACTTCCAGGGATGCCTGAATTGCCTTCCAGTACCCGTGGAATGCAGGTGAGAGCAGTAGAAGTTTAGGCTGAGTCATATGAGGATTGAATCCTGTCGGCATTTGCTATAAGAACCCGCAGGGTAGAACCGTGCGGTGCTATGTGTTGGAGCGAAGAGGAACGGAAAGTTTCACCTGCAACTTGAGGCAAAACATACCTATTGAAATTTTACAATGAAAGCAGGAGACGACACACTCGAGTGCACTGTGTCGCCTCCTACGTTCTATATGCACCTTCTGACGAAGAGGACTAGAAATCTTGCGGAACTACCGCTGTAGATTCCGCACGTTTCGCCCCTAGTTCTCGCGGCGCTCTGCCTTGGCGATACGCTCCAGCTCGGTGGCGAGGAATCCACGAGCGTCCACATCCTTATTACGCAGGCCGCGCACCGAGTTCACCAGGAAGTTCACGTAGCTGGTCACACGTAGTAGGTTCGCGAGTTTCTTCTCCCAGCCCCACTTATCCGCATAAATGAAGCGAGCGGTGGTTAGCCACTGCACACGGCGCTCGGAGGGCGAAGATCCTCCTCCCTCGTGGGTGACAGTCACAGAAGGAATCAGGTAACGGTCCACACCAGCGTTCGAGAGGCGGTACTGGAAATCCACCTCTTCGCTGTTCATGTAGAAACGCTCATCCATACCACCAATGCGGTTGAAGGTCGCGCGAGGAACGACCATGCACGCACCCATAACCCAGTCGACCTTCGCGTCCGCGGTGCCGGTGCATGCTTCAACATCGTGGCCAACGCCGCGGTGCCACCAGTTGGTCGGCTTAAAACGAGCCAGCGGAGTGAACCATTCCCACGCCACATGCGCTGCGGTGGGGAACTTACGTGCCACCCACTGCTGCTTACCATCGTGGCCAATAATCTGCGGGCTAGCCAGCACCTCGCCGTGGCGTTCCACGGCTGCGAGCATGCGCGAGACGAAGGTGTTATCCAGCTCCAGGTCGCTGTTGAGGATGAAAACCCATTTACCGGTCGCGGCATCAACACCGGAGTTCACAGCTTTACCGAAACCACCATTCACAGGGCGGCGAACCACGGTCACGCCCTCAACGTCGGGGAAGGGAGTGGGCGAAACGTCATCCGAGACAACGATTTCAATATCGGCGGGGTCAATACCCTGCTGAGCACGCAGAGTGTCAATAATGGCAAGAACCGGCTCCGGCTCGCCGTAGAAAGGAATAACCGCAGAAACACGGAGGGTATGAATCACAATAATGTCCTTTGAGTGAGGTGCCTAAAAATCACAATCGATAGAAGGCTAAATTATGGGGGGCGACCGTACTTACTTCTGCATACGATCACCCCCCATAGTTTCAATTAGTCGGGCAGCTGGCCCAGGCGAACGAGGTTCGCAAATTCTTCGTTGGCAGCCTGAACTTCCTTGAAAGTTCCCTTATTCGCGATGCGGCCCTGGGAGAGGTACACCAGCTGGTTAACGTTACGCACCGTGGAAAGACGGTGAGCCACGATAATCACGGTAATCTCCTGGGAGATGCGGTTAATGGTCTGAGTAATCTTGTGCTCAGTCTCATTGTCCAGTGCGCTGGTTGCCTCATCCATAACCAGCAGGCTCGGGTTACGGTACATCGCACGCGCAATACCCACACGCTGACGCTGACCACCGGAAAGACGGTTACCGTTTTCGCCAATCGGAGTGTTAATGCCTTCTTCCAGAGTCTCGACAACGGGCATCAGCTCCGCCAACTCAAGGCAGTAGAGCACACGGTCATCGTCAATGTGCTTGTCGGGGATACCGAAGGCAACTGCCTCACGCAGGGTGCCATTACCCAGGTAGGGATCCTGAGGGACATAACCAATCTTCTGGTACCAGGAAGGCAAATCAGTATGGATATCCTTACCCTGGCTAGAAATCGTACCGCTCGCCGGGATCAGCAGACCAAGAATCAAGTCAACCAGAGTAGTCTTACCCGAGCCGGAACCACCCACGAAAGCAACCGAGGTACCAGCCGGAACATCCAGCTGAATGTCCTTGAGAACATCCTTATCACCATCCGGGTAACGGTAGACCAAGTTATCGATCTGAACATCCACGAGTTCAATACCCGAGTTGATAATGGTTGCCGGGTCAACTTCACTCTTGGCTTTAACCATCTGCAGACGCTGCTCTTCGGGGCTCATTGAGCGGATAACCTTAGCAACCTCTTCACTAGCGAACTCGTTCGCACGAATGCTGCCCAGAGAAGCAACCATACGGGTGGCATTCGGCAGAATACGGATGCATGCGGTTGCGAAAAGCATCAGAGCTGGCAGACTATCGGCTCCCTGGGTCGATGTCATCAGACCCAAAAGACCTGCAATACCGACAATGAAGATAATTTCTAGAGCGTACTTGGGGAAATCAGCGAAGAAGGAAATATTCACATCGCTATTCACGCTACGCAGCGCGTACTGGCGGTACTCTTCAACGGTCAATTCACGCGAATTAGAAATACGAATCTCGCGAAAACCCTTGATGTTGTCGAAAAGCGAGAGGAGAGCGTCACGACCGGCACGAGCAGAAATCTCACCGTACTTAGCGTTTCCTTGACGCAGGAAGAACTGCATCACAGAGATAGTGATACCGAAATAAGCAAAGGCAATCAAAGCCGGAATCGGCATAACGCAGAGAATCATCACCAGCAACACAAGAACCGACAGTAGGTCACCGATGAAGTTAATAATTGAGCCGACGTAACCGCGGTAAGCAAAAACCACATAAGTACCAATCAGATACACAGTATCTTCAGGTTGGGACTTCCTATGATTGAAGTAGCTATCCTTCATGTAGTGGTTAAGGATAGTCGAAGAAGTTGCCAACTGCTGGTAACCGGTGAATTTCAGGCTCCAGCGCTTAAAGATGAGCGATGCAATGCCTTTAATGACAAAGACGAGCACCAGAACACTGCCCAGATAGAGCGCCAGCTCAGATCGCTGAGGATTACCAAAAGCATCCGAGAGAACAGCCAGATAGCCGGTAATTTCCGCGCCCATCGCAATATTCACGATGGGAAGAACAGCAGCAACACCGACCATCTCCATCAAAGACAGAACGAACAGGCCGATCAGGTTAAAGACAAGTAGCGTAAAGCTCCGTCCGGGAAAAAACAGGCGAAGCTTAGTATAAATGCTCTTCATTGGTCCTCGTTGGTGAGTGTACTCGCTGGCCCCTGAGCGAGAAGAAGACCAGCATTTCACGCCAATTCTAGCACGCACCCTCTAAACATTTTCAGCATCAAGCTTGTACTTTTGGTCATCTTTAGCGGAAAGAAGCACCTCTAATTCGTAGCTAAAACACAAGACATTTATGGGTATTCGCCACACACAGGAAAAGGAACCGTTGAAGGTGCAAGTAACTCGGTATGATAGATACTATTCATTCAGCAAACCCGACACTTCCGGCTTCCCTGTTCACTGTTGGGTACGTCAATTAGAAAAGGCTTTTTGATGGGCATCTTCAACATCAAGTCCCTCAAGGACAAGTACGCGTGGGGCTCCTCCGAGGACAAAACCAACTCCACAGAAACTGCCGAGGAGCAGCAGGCAACCCCCGCTTCTTCCTCCGCAAATATTGCCGACGGAGTCCGTTCCCTCATTAAGAGCAACCCCGAACTGGCGGGCAAGAACCGCCGCGGGGTAGCCAGCCGTACCATCACCCCCGACGGTTCGCTCCGCGAAGCCATCGAAGACTACAAAGTCCGTTCCCCCGCCGAGGTAGCCAGCCAGGAAGTCACGCCTGAAGAAGAGCTGAGCGCCGACGGCACCGCAACCGTCTCGCAGCCTCTCACCCACACCGACATCGAGGCCACCCCCGGCGACATCCTCGACGTAGACGGCAAGACCACCGGCCCCAGCATCATCCGCGTGGGCCACCACAACGCGCCCACGGTCGATGCCGAAGAACTCGCCGACCCCGAAGAAGCCAACAGCCAGAGCGCAGGAAACGTACAGTCCTCCCCCGCTACTGATTCCCGAGGCGAGCGCACCCCGCTGTTCAGGCTCTCCCCCAAAACCCTCAACCGTACCGGCAGCACGAGCGGCGACGGCCCCTTCGAAGCTGTCTTCGTCTGCACCGGCAACATTGCCCGCAGCGCATCCGGTGAGGTGATTTCCAAGCACCTCGCCGCAGAATACGGTCTGGAAGACAAGTGGATTTTCGCCAGCGCGGGCACCGGCGCACTCGTTGGCCACGGCGTCTACGAGCACGTAGCCAACGAACTTATTGAACGCGGCTACAACCCCGAAGGTTTCGCCTCCCGCCAGCTCAACGGCCAGATCGTCGAGAACGCCACCATTATCCTGGTCGCGGAGAAGGTACACGCCGACTGGATCGTGCGCGAATGGCCCCAGCACCACGCCAAGATCAAGCTGCTCAAGCAGGTTGCACGTATCCGTGAGGATGCACGCCGCGCCGAGCCGCTCTCTTACCTATACTCGTACGGCGCTCGTCCGCTCGATAGCGACAAACTGGAAGACCCCTACCGCCGCGGCCCCGCAGCAGCGAAGGTTGCCGTGGACGAGGTGGAGCAGTCCCTCCGTGTGATTCTGCCCTGGCTTGCACAGGCACACCGCTAAGCACACTGCACCGTATAGAGCGCTAACCCGGCAGGGACAAGTATCTGTCCCTGCCGGGTTAGCTTTAGCCTCATACAACAAAAAGTCCCCCACCGACCAACGGTCAGCGGGGGACTTTCTTCATGCTTTCAGAAAGCTTAGTGATCGAAAATCTCGGTCACAGAGCCCTCGTCGAAGACCTCGCGGATAGCACGAGCAATCAACGGAGCGATGGAGAGAATAGTCAGGTTATCGAACTGCTTCTCCTCCGACACGGGCAAGGTGTTGGTCACAACGACCTCCACCGCGCCGCACTGAGACAGACGCTCAGCAGCCGGATCGGACAGAACCGGGTGGGTTGCTGCGATGATAACTTCCTTCGCGCCCTTGTCCATGAGGACCTTCACAGCGCCAGCAATGGTGCCGCCGGTGTCAATCATGTCGTCAATCAGCACGCAGGTACGACCCTCAATGTCACCCACAACAGTCTTAGAAACAGCCTGGTTGGGGACGTTGATGTCGCGGGTCTTGTGCACGAACGCCAGCGGTGCGCCGTCCAGCAGATTAGCCCAGTGCTCAGCCACACGCACACGACCGGTATCCGGGGACACGACGGTCACGTTCGACAGATCTTCAACGCGATCACGGATGTGCTTCGCCAGCACCGGAATCGCGAAGAGGTGGTCGACCGGGCCATCGAAGAAGCCCTGAATCTGCGAAGTGTGCAGGTCCACGCACATCAGGCGGTCAGCGCCAGCGGTCTTGTACAGGTCCGAAATCAGACGTGCCGAGATAGGCTCGCGACCCTTGTGCTTCTTGTCCTGACGAGCGTAGGGGTAGAAGGGAGACACCACGGTAATGGAACGAGCGGATGCACGCTTGAGCGCATCGATCATAATGATCTGCTCCATGAGCCATTCGTTGATGGGTGCCGGGTGCGACTGAATCACGAAAGCGTCCGCACCGCGCACTGACTCCTCAAAGCGGACGTAGGTCTCGCCATTGGCGAAGGTGTATGAGGAGGTGGGCAGCAGGTCGTGATCAAGTGCCTGCGCAATCTCCTCGGCAAGCTTGGGGTGCGCTCGACCGGAGACCACTACAAGCTTGCGCTCACCAGGGTTGGTAATCTCGCTACTCATGGTGTTGTTCTTTCCTCGAATTAGGATTCTGCCGGTTCCTGCGCACCAGCAGCTTTAGCTGCCTCGGCGGGTTCAGTACCGGCACGGTTCTTCAGGACCCAGCCGTCGATAGTGCGCTGGGAAGTCTCAGAGTAGGCGAGGGCGCCCGCAGGAACATCCTTACGGATTAGCGCGCCCGCGCCGGAGTAGGCACCGTCACCGACAGTAACAGGTGCAACATAAATGCCTGCAGCACCCATACGGGCGTGCGCGCCAATAACGGAGCGGCTCTTCACCAGGCCGTTGTAGTTCGCGAAGATAGAGCCAGCGCCAATGTTCGCGCCCTCACCGATGGTGGCGTCGCCAACGTAGGACAGGTGCGGAATCTTTGCGCCATCACCAATCTGCGAGTTCTTAGCCTCGCAGAAGGTACCAAGCTTAGCGTCCTTGCCCAGGGTGGTGCCGGGGCGCAGGTATGCGAACGGACCAACAGCTGCACCTTCGCCAATGACAGCGCCGTGACCGTGCGCGCGGATGACGGTAGCGTCAGCCTCAACGGTCATGTCAGTCAGGGTGGTGTCCGGGCCAATGGTAGCACCGGTAGCGACGGTGGTAGAACCGTGCAGCTGCACACCGGGCAGCAGGGTTACGTCGTTCTCAATGGTGACGGTGACGTCAACCCAAGTGTTCTCAGGATCAACGATGGTCACGCCGTTACGCATGTGAGCCTCGAGGATGCGGTTGTTGAGCATACGACCCAGCTGAGCCAGCTGCACGCGGTCGTTAGCACCCTCAACCTCCCAGCGGTCCTCAATAGCCAGAGCGGAGGTACGGTAGCCCTTAGAACGAGCGATGGACAGAACGTCGGTAATGTACTTCTCGCCCTGTGCGTTGTTGGTGGTCACCTCGAGCAGTGCCTCACGCAGAACAGCGGCGTCAAAAGCGTAAATACCGGAGTTAATCTCGGTAATTTCGAGCTCTTCGGGAGACGCGTCCTTCGCCTCAACAATGGCGGTCACTTCGCCAGCCTGGTTACGGACAATACGACCGTAGGCGCCGGGCTCATCAATGTGGGTGGTCAGGACGGTTACGGAGTTCTTATCCTCTTCGTGGAAGGCAATCAGTTCGCGCAGGGTCTCGGGGCGCAGCAGAGGAACATCGCCGTAGGTCACCAGAACGGTGCCGGAGACGGGTGCCTGCGCGTCCAAGGCATTCAGACCAACCTCAACCGCGCGACCAGTACCCGGAATCTCATCCTGATCAACGATGGTTACCTCAGGGTCAAACGCAAGCACATGCTCAGCGACCTTATCGCGCTGGTGGCGCACCACAACAGCGAGGCGCTCGGGGTTCAAATCGCGTGCAGCAGCGACGGCGTGCTCAACCATGGATCGACCACCAATGCCGTGCATGACCTTGGGGGTAGCGGACTTCATGCGCGTACCAGCGCCTGCAGCGAGAACAATCACTGCAGAGGGTGCCAGATCAGTGTTCACTGGGAAGACTCCTTAGACGAGGTTGTAAGAGTGAGGAGTGAGCGCGGACCGCTAACTCTCTATCAACGGTGCCGTTGAGTGCTTACGCTCCGCCACTAGGACTCGAACCTAGACAAACGGCTCCAAAGGCCGCTGTGCTGCCATTACACCATGGCGGATTATCCTTACATTCACGACAAGCCCCCGCTAACGGGTCCTCATCGTCATGGCCGCAATTTTGGGCACAGAACAACGCAATGCAGGAAATGCTTTCCTCAGTTTATCAAATATCTGTGCTCAACTTAGCCGCACACCCCGCAATCCCCACAGCTTGTCTCACCGCCATCAAGTACCCCCTCATCAAAATTTGGAGCGCTACTTGAAGTAAAGACTCACCCTGTACCCTAGAAGGCGTGGCACATCTACTTGGCGGCGAATCGCTGCACCTCGAATTCCCTACCCGAACCATCTTTGAAGGCATCACAGTCGGCCTGAACGAAGGCGACCGCATCGGCATTGTCGGTCGCAACGGCGACGGCAAGTCCACCCTCATGAAGATTCTTGCCGGCCGGCTCGAACCGGACTCCGGCCGGGTTACCGTGCGCGGCGACACGCGCATCGGTTACCTCGACCAGTCAGACATCCTCGACGACAACCACACCGTCGGCTACGCAATTGTGGGTGAAACCCCCGAATACGAATGGGCCTCGCAGGCACGCATCCGCGATGTCATCTCCGGTCTGGTCTCTGACCTTCCCTGGGATGCACCCATCTCTTCACTCTCCGGCGGTCAGCGCCGACGTGTAGCAATCGCCTCACTGCTCGCGCAGGAGTGGGACGTGCTCATGCTCGACGAGCCCACCAACCACCTGGATGTTGAAGCCATCACCTGGCTCGCCAACCATCTGAAGTCCCGCTGGGCAAAGAATGCGGGCGGCCTCATGGTCGTTACCCATGACCGCTGGTTCCTTGACGAAATCTGTACCGATACCTGGGAGGTGCACGACCGCATCGTCGAACCCTTCGAGGGCGGCTACGCGGCGTATATTCTGCAGCGTGTAGAACGTGACCGTCAGGCAGCCGCAGCGGAGGCGAAGCGTCAGAACCTGATGCGCAAGGAGCTCGCTTGGCTGCGCCGCGGTGCGCCCGCGCGTACCTCCAAGCCGAAGTTCCGCATTGATGCCGCCAACGCCCTCATTGCAGACGTCCCGCCCGTACGTGACACCGTTGAGCTAAAGAAGATGGCGGTATCCCGCCTCGGCAAGGACGTGGTCGACCTCGAGAATGTTTCCGTCGTCTATGACGACCCCTCGATGCCCGGCGGCAAGCGTCCCGTGCTGAAGAAGGTCACCTGGCGTATTGCCCCCGGCGAGCGCACCGGAATCCTGGGCGTGAACGGCGCGGGTAAGTCCACGATGCTCTCCCTGGTAACCGGTGATCTGAAGCCGACCGAGGGTCGCGTCAAGCACGGTAAGACTGTGAAGATTGCGACCCTGACCCAGCAGCTCGATGAGCTCAACGAGGTCGCTAACGACCGTGTCTCGGATGTGATTGGGCGCAAGAAGCGTAGCTACATTGCCGATGGTAAGGAGCTATCCACCTCACAGATGCTGGAGCGTTTGGGCTTTACGAGTGCGCAGCTGTCCACTCCGGTCAAGGACCTTTCGGGTGGTCAGAAGCGTCGCCTGCAGCTCATGCTGATTCTGCTGGATGAGCCGAACGTGCTGATTCTCGACGAGCCGTCCAACGACCTGGACACCGATATGCTCGCGGCCATGGAGGATCTGCTGGATACCTGGCCGGGTACCCTGCTGGTGGTTAGCCACGACCGCTACCTCATGGAACGCGTGACCGATCAGCAGTACGCCGTGATTGACGGTTCGTTCCGTCACCTGCCCGGTGGTGTGGACGAGTATTTGGCGCTCTCGGCAGCCGGTACTGGCGGTTCTGCTGCCGGTAGCGCGCAGGCACGTGCCGTCTCCTCGGCGCAGGCTTCTGCTGAGCCGGATACCCCGAAGGTCTCCGGTGCCGAGCTGCGTGCGGCACAGAAGGAGTCCGGTGCGATTGAGCGTCGCCTCGCCAAACTCTCTACAGAGCAGGAGAAGCTATCCGAGCAGATGAGCGCGCACAATGCCGCTGACTACGCCGGTTTGGCGGCGCTCGGCGAGCAGCAACAGGCACTTCAGGATGAGATTGACGAGCTAGAAATGCGCTGGCTCGAACTCTCCGAACTGCTGGGCTAACGCCAACTTCATATGCCATATGTAACAGCGGATTTCTCATCTGCTTCTGCAGGATACCGCCTCGTTTCGGGACGATATCCCGTTACTATAGGTATTAGCTTTTAACACTTTTAGGGAGTAATTTTCCCGCTCGCCCTTATGAAGGTATCTATTGCTCAACACTCTCAAACAGCTCAAGCATCAGCATTTTCTGAAGCAGAAAACCAAGCGTCGCGCGGCACGCATTGAAAAACTCCGCGCTGCTGGCGTCTCCATTGGTGATGGCACCTACGTGCATCCCAGCTCCGAAATTCTTCCCGGTGCCCAGATTGGCGCCGGTTGCTGGGTCAACCGCGATATCTTTATCGACCGTGCCGCGCAGATCGGCGACCGCGTCTACCTGGGACCGCGCGTTACCCTGTGCACCGCAAGCCACGAGATGGGCCCCTCACGCCAGCGTGCAGGCAAAAATATTGAGGCTCCCATCGTGATTGGTGACGGTTCCTGGCTTGGACAGAATGTATCTGTCATTGCCGGCGTGACCATTGGCGCCGGATGCATGATTGCAGCGGGTGCCGTAGTAGTCTCCGACTGCGAGCCGAATGGCCTTTATGCTGGTGTCCCTGCCCGCCGTATCAAGAAACTCGGTGAATAATATGAGCGAAAAGTACGAGTACGAGGCATCCGTCGTCATCCCCGCATACAACGCAGCCCGCTTCATCACAACGCAGCTGGAGGCTCTAGCTAAGCAAACCACCACCCGCTCTTTTGAGGTGGTCGTCAGCGATAACGGCAGTACCGATAACACCATCGCCCTGATCGAAGCCTTCGACGCCCCCTATCCCCTCCGATGGGTGGATTCCAGCAATATTAAGGGCCCCGCCAACGCCCGTAATGTCGGCGCATGTGAGGCACGCGGCAAGATTCTCGTCTTCTGCGACTCCGACGACTATGTAGAAACCGGATGGCTGGACGGTCACTTGGCGGTCCAGGATGAGCACGGTCCGGCACTTGTTTCGGGCGCCAACCTGCACAACGACAACCCCGTCGAGGTGCTCAAGGCCTACGGTGTTCCGCTCGACTCGGACGAGAAGGTCCTAGCGAATCCCTCCCTGGTAGAGACCGAAGCGGAGATCCCTCCCTTCGCGGGTTTCCTGCCCTCAATTACCGGCTGCAACTTCTCCGTTCCCCGCGATGTATACCTACGTATCGGCGGCATGGACTGCAGCTACATCGCGGGTTCCGAAGAGACCGACTTCTCCTGGCGAGTCAGCCAAACTGGTATCCCCTTCTACAAGACCTACGCCTCGCTGGTGCGCTACCGTCTCCGCTCCACCCCGAAGAAAATCTTCCGTCAGCAGCGCAACTACCAGCACTACCGCATACTCCTGTGGATGCGTTTCAAAGATCAGGGTATGAACGGCCCCAGCATCAAGTACTCGGTCATAGCCCTGGCGAAGTCCCTGCCACTTCTACTCTCCCCCGCCACTCGCCTGGTGGGTGCGCGAGAAGCCGGTGCGAACCTGGGTGCTCTTGAAGGAATGTTCCAGTACCGTTTCCGTGCGGTTCACGAACGTCAGCTCATGAACAACCCCTAAGCGCGCATAGAAGAATGCCGGTTCTAGATATCTAGAACCGGCATTCTCTTATATTCAGGTTTATATTCGCGCCCTAGACTAGCGCTGAATCGAGGCGAAAACTTCTTCCCAACGGCGAACAATATGCTCCGGGGTGTATTCCTGAGCCTTCTGGAGGCAACGCTCGGACTTCTCCTTACGTTGCGCATCATCGCCCATCGCAACACGCAACTGTTCGGTCAGCGCTTCTATGCTACGCTCCTGAGCCAAGTAACCCACCTGGGGAAGCACATCACGCAAAACCCAGCATGAGGGGTACGACACCATAGGAGTACCCACACGCATCGCCTCCTGCAGTGCCATCGGTGCACCCTCAAAGTCTGAAGCACCAATGGTCAACGACGCTTCGGCATACGCCTCAAGTACCTGCTCAGAGTTCAACGGCCCATCCACCACGATACGCTCAGCTAGCACAGAATCCAGAGAAGCAATACGCTCCTTCAGCTGACGCTCAATCGCTTCACCACCGCTACCGTTAAGCTTCAAAATCCACTCGGGAAACTCCGTCGCACACGCGATAAAGCTCTCTAGGATACGCATCAGGCCCTTCTCCTCAGAGTAGCGGCCGATATACTGCACCACCGGTTTCTTCTGCTCAGCCAACGCCAGAACCTTCCGCTCAACGGCAGGGTCCAACGATGCGTTCAGGTTCGATACGGCATCCACCGGGCGGTTCAGCCACTGGGCGAAAAGCTGCGCGTCACCTTCAGAAAGCGCAACGAAAGAATCAAAGGTATCGGAAATCTGACGCAACTCTTTCTCTGCGTCCAGACGGTATGAGCTGTCATAGCTACTATGGAACTCGTATAGGTAGCCAATCCCCTGTTTCTGAGCAGAGCGCGCATAATCCACCAGGTACGTGGCGATACTGGTCATCGTCGTCAAAATGACAGTCTCCTCGCCCAAAGACTGCAGGTAACGACGGGTACGCACCGCGTTGTAACGGTCCCACAGCGCGGTAAATCCCTTTTTGGCAGTCAGCACAGCGCCCAGGGGGCCGGGGTTGTTGTACACCAGATTGTTATGAGTGGTCTTCGAAACAAGCGAACCAGATCGAACAATAAAATCAGGAGTGACTGCGTCAGGGTTATCTCCCATATTGTCGTAGAGAGCCAGGTAGCTAACGTTGTACCCTGCTTCTTCGAAAGCCCTACCCAAAATCCTGTTAACTGTCGTAATACCGCCAAGAAGGCTAAAACGGTCCTGGGCGACAACAATATTTTTAACCTTCATCGTATCCTCCCTTTCAATCAGAGAACGGTAGAAGTCAGTGAGTGATAAATCGTTATCTAGTGTGACAGATAAAAAAGCTATGCACTAGTTACTTCGGTAGCTACAGCATGGTTGCCCGCAGCGCGGAGAGAGGCAGCCAGAGCCTCCGCCCGAGCCTGCGAAGAAACCAGCAGAAGCACCGTCGGACCGGAACCGGACACCAGGGACGCGTACACGCCCTCGCTATCACACAGGTTCAGGGTCTGTTCCAGCTGCGGGGCGCACGAAAGTGCGGGAGCCTGCAGATCGTTATGTAGCAGCGGTGTCAAGGAGGCGAGCGCCGCCTCTGAACCGTCGTAAGAGTTCAGTGCTTCGAGAAGCTCTGCGGGTTCTAGCAGCTCACCGGAGGCGGGGTACAGCGCCGAGGCGCGGCCGGCGTCCAACTGTTTGAAGACACTGGGGGTTGAGAGGCCAAACTGCGCGGCAACAATCACCAGATGCAGGGGTTTCCGAGGAGCCGCAACGTTCTGCAGCTCGGTACCGGTCCCCTGCCCCAGTGCGAGGGTCTGCCCGAGCGCGGCACGCACGCTAAAGGGAATATCGGCGCCCAGTTGCGCGGCAAGACGTTCATAATCTGTCTGGGTCAGGAGCGCCCCGGTGCGGCCGGTTGCGTGCAGGTAGCGGTCTGTAGCAATGAGGGCGGCAGCTGCATCCGCTGAGCCGCCTGCCATACCGCCTGCCACGGGTACAGCCTTCGCAATATGCAGGTGCAGCACCGGGGCAGATTCGATACCGTGCTCCGCAAGAATCAGCGCAGCGGCACGATACACGAGATTCCGCTCATCCATCGGCACAGCGGCAGAGTCGAACTGCCCCGCCTGCATCTGCTGATCCACCAGGGAGCCGGGCACAATATCCATGCTCAAGCTCAGCCCCGGTATCTGCCTCTCAGAGACCGTGATGGTCTCCATCAAAGAGACCGCCGCAAAAAGCGTAGTCAACGGGTGGTAGCCGTCCGGACGAACATCCCCCACGGCAAGATACAGGTTGACCTTACCTGGAGCATCAACCGAAATAGCGACCTGGGAGGCGGTACTCATCAGCGTATACACCTTTCGCGCGGGAACTCGCGTGAGAACGTTAGTGAAAAATTCAGAGCGGGAAGAAGCTACTCCGTTACAGGCTCAGCCGGGACAGTCAGCGAAGCCTCCGCAATGCGGATAAAACCGTGAATATCCAGCTTCTCACCGCGCTCCGTCGGAGCGATACCGGCAGCCATTAAAATCTGCTCCGCACGCGCACCCGAGCCCGCCCAGGAGCTCAACGCAGCGCGCAGAGTCTTACGGCGCTGAGCGAAAGCGGCGTCCACAATCGTGAACACCAGGTCGCGGTCAACGGTGGAGAGAGGCTCCTCGCGCATACGGAAACCCACCAGGCCCGAGTTAATCTTTGGTGCAGGCCAGAACACGTTCTTGCCAATCACGCCCGCCTTATACACCTCGGCATACCAATTAGCCTTCACCGAGGGCACACCGTAGATCTTCGAACCCGGGGTCGCCGAAAGACGGTCGGCGACCTCGTCCTGAACCATCACCATGGCGTGACGAATGCTCGAGAACTGCGCAAATAGGTGCAGAAGCACCGGAACCGCCACGTTATAGGGCAGGTTCGCCACCAGGGCGTCCGGGGTGCGGGGCAGCTCGGTGACCTTCAGAGCATCCATGAGCACCACATCAATATCGCCCGCTTTCTCGGGGCAGAACTTCTCAATCGTGTGCGGAAGCTGCTGAGCCAGCGGCGGGTCAATCTCAACCGCAACCATATCCTTCGCAGCATCCAGGATGCCGAGGGTCAACGAACCCAGGCCCGGGCCAACCTCCAGCACCGTCTCCTCCGGTGAAATCTCTGCCGCGCTGACAATACGACGAATCGTATTCGGATCAATCACAAAGTTCTGCCCAAGAGTCTTCGTCGGGCGAATACCCAGCATCTCGGCAAGCTCACGAATCTCAGCGGGGCCGAGCAGGGGCAGATCGTTCACGGTGTTCCTTCGGTAGGTGTAGGTTTCTACACTCCAGGTTACCGTGCCAGGCGACGCTTCACATCTTCAACGGTAGACAGCAAGGCGTTCTTAGCGTTGGCCAAACGTGCCTTCGGCGCTAGCAAAACACGCAAGCGACCAATAATGTTATTAGCTTGCAGACCCCTATACAGCGTTTCAACGTGGCGAATGCCAAGGTCTTCGATGAGGCTAGAGCCTTCCCAATCGCATAGGCCAGGCTGTACGTAGCGCACGTCCATGCCCCATTCCTCGTACAGGGGGTAATCATCAGCCACAGTACCAGGGGTTCCCTTATCAAAATTCTTCAGAAGAAGTTCAGCACCGGAACGCGAAATTAGGTATAGACCAGTACCGGTCAAGCGGGTCAGACTGTACTTCCCTCCCATACGGTATTTACCGTATACGAACGGAGAGAGCAAAGAGATACGAGGATATGTCACCCGCGGGTTCATCTTACCCGCTTCGAGCGCGAAGGCATCACAGAGAACAACCATCTGGACTTGCGGATACTTAGCAATAATATTCTGCACTACGGGCTCAGCATCTGCGGAGATAATAATGTCGTCCTCAGCAATGAGGGCCCAGTCAGCATCACTTGCTAGAAAATCACGCCACATATTCAGGTGGCTGAGCATACATCCTCGTTCGGCGTTTTTCGGGTCACGATGCCAACGGGATCGAAAAAAATCAACATCAAATTCTTCATCAGTGACATGGCCGTCAAGGTTATCTACGGCAGAGTAGCGCACAAAATCTTGGGCAGGCGCACCCGCCGAATAGAAAGATTCAAAGCGATTCTTATTGTCCATACCAAGGACGTATTTTAGGACTTTTGCCATGGTGTTCCCTTTTCTGTGGCACGCCCATACAGCCTTAGCGTGAAACGACATGCGCCCTGCATGAGTTGCCGAAGTATTGACTCGGCAGCAGCATATACGGGGCACGCCGAAAGCGCACGCGCACCATGACATACTGCCTAGTTAGTGAGTGAATGATATGTATAAAATACCCTATCACCCAAGCTAAGATAGCCCCAGTAATTGGCGCACAGCTTCCTGTTATGTCTCACACTTTGTGCACAATCTCACACGCAAAATATGAAATACCCGTAAAAAATCCCTCCCCACCATATATGTGACGGAGAGGGACTGCGCAAAAAAGCTTGTTTACTTCACCTTGCCCAGGCGCTGCTTTACCTCATCAAGAGTGGCGTCCAGAGCGTTCTTAGCGTTCGTAATACGCTTCTTCGGAGCCAAGGCAATACGCAGGCGATCCAAAGCGTTCACACCCTTCTGCTTCTCAGTCAGCATCTCCAGGTGACTCTTACCGGAATCTAGGATGACGCTACTACCCTCCCAATCACACAGGCCGGGCTGCACAAAACGCGCATCCACACCCCACTGCTGGTACAGCTTGTAATCGTCAGCCACAGTGCCCGGCACCTTATCCTCAAACTGCTTAAGCAGCAGCTCAGCACCCGAACGGGAAATCAGGTACAGACCGGTGCAGGCCAGACGAGTCGAACCGTACAGCTTACCCATACGGTACTTACTGTGTACAAAAGGAGACAGCAAAGACAGGCGAATATAGTCCATGCGCGGGTTCATGGTGCCCGCCTTGAACGTGTGCCCATCGGACAGGTTCACCATCTGAACCTGCGGGTACTTGGTGATGATTGCATTCACCACCGCCTCAGCATCCGGAGAAATAAGGCTGTCATCCTCAGCAATCAGAGCCCAGTCAGCATCCGAGGCGACAAAGTCCTCCCACATCTTCACGTGGCTGAGCATGCAACCCTTCTCCGCGGGGCTAGGGTCGCGATGCCAGCGATTGCGGAAAAACTCAACGTCAAATTCGTCATCAGTGACGTGATCATCACGGTTATCCACCGCAGAATAACGAACAAAATCCTTCGCGGGTACGCCCACCGAATAGAACGATTCAAAACGGTTCGCGCCATCCAGGCCCAGAACATACTTCAGAATCTTTGCCATAGTGTCCTCCTAAAGCACCAGCCATGGGGTGCTCAACATAAACTCTTGCAGGGATGTTTGCAGCACCAAATTTTGAACACGTTATTGAGGCACCATACGTGCCTAAATACAGCAGACCAGATCATGGCATAGCTGTTTGAGTGAATTGTTTGTAGTTGCTACAGTCTAGCACACAGACACGCACCGCGAGGCGACTCAGAGTAGCTACCCGCTACAGGGTGTACTACACGCCTACCACTGACCGTAAACCCGCTCCGAATTCTCACGGATACGGCGGCAGAGCGCCTCCAGTTCCTCGCCGCGGTGAGCCGCCATGAACCGCACCGTGTAGTTCGTCATGTAGGACGCATTCGGGCGGCCACGGAACGGATGCGGGGTCAAGAACGGTGCATCCGTCTCAGCCAAAATCAGCTCCGGGCGAGACATCGCCAACGACTCCTGAATACCCTTCGAATTCTTGAAGGTCACTGTGCCGGCAAAGCTCATGTACCAGCCGCGCTCATTGCAGATTGCGGCAAGCTCCGGGCCACCCGAATAGCAGTGGAACACGGTACGTTCCGGTGCGCCCTCTTCATCCAGGATGCGCACAACATCCTCGTGCGCATCGCGGTCGTGAATCTGCAGCGCCAGGCTGTGCTTCTTCGCAATGCGAATATGCTCGCGGAAGCTGTAGTGCTGCGCCTCCATGCCTTCTTCACCGGTGCGGAAATAGTCCAGGCCGGTCTCACCAATAGCGCGTACACGGTCGGCGGTGGCGAGCTCGTCGAGGGTGGCTAGCGCCGCCTCCAGCTGACCGGTTGCAGCCAGTTCGGGGGCGGTGTTGGGGTGAATCGCGATGGCAGCGAGGACACGCTCATCAGCCTGCGCGGCGGCGACCGCGTACAGGGAGGAGGGGATATCGCATCCGACCTGCACAATGGCGGCGATGCCGAGCTTTTCACCAGCGTCGAGTGCGTCGCGGGCGCTGATTTCTACTTCGCCGTCGAGCAGATCCATGTGGGTGTGGTTATCCACGATGGGGTACGGCAGCGGCTCGGGGGCGGGCGGGAATACCAGGTTGCGGCTGCGGCCGTTCTCGCCGGTGGTGGAGCGGCGGCGGGTTCCTTCTCCGCCTTCGGCGTCGCTGATGCCGGTGTAGAGTTCCGCCTGATAGGGTGCGGGTACTTCACCGGGGACAGGTGCCCAGCCGTTAGGCAGGGCGGTTGCCTGGAGTGCCGCGGGGGTGGGCAGGGTGTAGTTCACCAGGGTGGCGAGGGAGTTCAGGTACTCCTGGGTGATTTCAGGACCGGGATGGCTCTGACACATTGATAAATCCTCGGGATAAAACTGCGGGGTAAAACTTGGGGGGGGGTAAAGCTACGCGGTGAATCTGAGTTATTCGGAGCGGGCAACCAGTGCCGCCTCGTACAGGTCACGCTTGGAGGTGCCGGTCTCAGCGGCAACCGCGGCGCAGGCGCTCTTGAGACGCTCGCCGCCAGCTACACGGTCGAGGACCAGCTGCACGACGTCCTGCGCTTCGGGGGTTTCGGGGGCTTGTGCACCCTCAACGATAATGACGATTTCGCCGCGGACGCGTTCAGACTCAGCCCATTCGGCAAGCTCTGCCAGGGTACCGCGTCGAACCTCTTCGTGGAGCTTGGTTAGCTCACGGTTGACAGTTCCGCGGCGGTCGGCACCGAAGGTCTGCACGAAGTCTGCCAGGGTTGCGGCGGTGCGGTGCGGGGATTCGTAGAAGATCATGGTGCGCTCCTCCCCCGCCAGCGATGCGAGGCGGCGGGTGCGCTCGGAGCCCTTGCGGGCGAGGAAACCTTCGAAGGTGAATCGTCCGGTGGGTAGGCCGGAGAGCGCAAGCGCGGTCAACGCTGCGGAGGGGCCGGGCACAACGGTGACGGGCAGGTCGGCTTCTGCGACGGCTGCGGCGGCAACGTAACCGGGGTCGGAGATGGTGGGCATGCCCGCGTCCGAGAGCAGCAGCACACGCTGACCATCCTGTACCGCCTGCACGATGGTTTCGCTGCGTTCGGCTTCGTTGTGGTCGTGGTTGACAATGATGCGGCCGCGGGTGCGCACACCAAGCCCGGAGGCGAGGGTTCGTAGCTTGCGGGTGTCTTCCACGGCGATGAGGTCTGCGGTGGCGAGGGCTGAGCGCAGTCGATCGGAGGCGTCGGCGAGGTTACCGATGGGGGTGCCGCCGAGGATGAGCACGCCGCCTTCTTCGGAGGTGACGGCAGTATCAGCGGTATCAGCGGTGTCAGTCTGGGGTGCCTCGACCGTTTCTGAGGGGTCGGTGGTTTCTTCGGTGTATTCTGCGGGTGCGGTCATGGCAGGCCTCATGTGTGTGTCTGGTCTTCGTGTACCCACTAAGTGTAACGCCCGCGCTCAATCCGGTGCCGGGTGAGCTCGCCGGTAGAAGTAGCTAGCGTGGGCGGGCTTGCCGGGTGCGTCATATATGCCGTTCACGGGCTGAAATGGTGCATCGTGCCTTCTGACCCTTTAGGATTGATGGGGTGAAGATACCTAAGCTACTTTCTCCCGCATCTGCCGCTCCGGCTGGTCCGGCTGTTTCGACCCGTTCTTCGTCTGGACGTAATCGTTACAGCCTCGATTCTCTGCTGGATGCGCTCGCTGTTGCCTATATTCGTGCCCCGCGTTGGGGTTGGTTGGCGCCTGCATTGATTGTGCTGGTTGCCGGCATTCTGCGTTTTTATAATTTAGCGCATCCGAATGCCATTGTTTTTGATGAGACGTACTACGCCAAGGATGCCTACTCGTATGTGCATTATGGCTACGAGTTGAGCTGGTCGAAGGAGGCTAATGCTTCCTTTGTTGCGGGTCACCCGTCGGGTCTGTTGACGGATTCGCCGGAGTATGTGGTGCATCCGCCGTTGGGTAAGTGGATGATTGCCGCGGGCATGGCAATTTTTGGTGATAATAATCCCTTTGGTTGGCGTGTTTCTGCTGCGGTGATTGGCACCCTGTCGGTGGCGTTGATTGCCTATGTTGGCTGGTTGCTGTTCCGTTCGATGACGGTGGCGACTATTGCGGCGCTGCTGGTTGCTGTGGATGGTCTGATGCTGGTGGAGTCTCGTTTGGCTCTGCTGGATATTTTCCAGATGTTCTGGATTTTGGCGACTTTTGCGTGTCTGGTGCTTGACCGTATTCAGGCGCGGCGCGTGTTGGCGCGCAATATTGCGGAGGCGGCACGTCAGAATAGCGGTGTGCTTCCGCCGATGCCGTGGAGCCCGATCATGGGTCTGCGCCTGTGGCGTTTCACTGCCGGTGTGTGTGCCGGTGCCGCGGTGGGCGTGAAGTGGAATTCGTTGTTCTTCATTGCGGCGATGGGTCTGCTGACGGTGTTTTGGGATATTAATGCTCGCCGTATTGTGGGTCTGAACAAGTGGGGTTTGACGGCGCTGGTGCGTGACGGCATCCCCGCGTTCTTCCAGATGATTGGTGTGGGCCTGCTGGTGTATCTGAGCACCTGGGCGGGCTGGTTCCAGTCCTCGAATGCGTATTTCCGCCGCTGGGCGGTTGAGAACCCGGGCAAGGGTGTCATGTGGCTTCCTGAGGATTTGCGTTCCCTGTGGGAGTACCATGTCTCGGCATTTAAGTTCCATTCTGGTTTGAGCAGCCCGCATACATATTCTTCGCAGGCGTGGCAGTGGCTGGTTTTGGGCCGCCCGACCTCGTACTACTATGAGTCGCCGAAGCTGGGTTCTTCGGGTTGTACCGTGAAGTCCTGTTCCGAGGCTATTTTGAATATCGGTAACCCGGCGATTTGGTGGGCTTTTATTCCGGCTATTATTGTGGCGCTTCTGGTTCTGCTGCTGAAGCGGGATTGGCGTTTTGGCGCGCTGCTGGTTGTGTTCGGTGCGGGCTATTTCCCGTGGTTTATGTACCCGACTCGCACGATGTTCTACTTCTACGCCCTGTCCTTTGAGCCGTTCCTGATCCTGCTGTTGGCGGGTGTTTTGGGTCTGGTGCTGTCGGGTTCTCGTGGTTCGGTGTTGCGTGCTCGTTTGGGCGTGACGCTGGTGGCGATTTACCTGGTGGGTGTGCTGGTGTTGAGCGCGTACTTTATGCCGTTGTGGACTGCTCAGGTGATTCCGTATGAGCAGTGGTATTCGCATATGTGGTTTAAGTCCTGGATTTAAGCTCGGTTTTTGGGCATGGGTTTTAGGCGGATCTAGGCTGGTGTTTTAGTCCTGGTTCTAGGCTTGGTTTTAGGCCCGGGCCGCGGCGCGAGCGATGCAAACTTAGGTATAGCGAAGGGGGCTGGGTTCTACCGTGTGGTAGAGCCCAGCCCCCTTTGTTGTGCCCTTTCCGCACTGGCTTGCACGGTGAAGTGGCTGATGATTTTTAGTTGTCGCCGACTCGTGCGGAGGCGAGCTTGACGCGCAGCTCCTGGCGTTCCTGGCGGCGGCGTTCTGCCTTGAGCTTGCGGTATTTGGTAGGCCAGGTGGTCACGAGCAGGAGGATAATCTGCGCGGTCACGAGGACCGCTACGGCGATTGCTGCATCGATCCAGAATTGCGGCGGATAGAGGCGGATGAGGGAGCTTCGTACGGAGAACTCCCAGTTGCCCTGCGGGAAGAATACCTGGTGGAAGGTAGTGAACAGCCATTCCCAACCGAAGAAGCCCACAACGCCGAGCACCGCGATGAGTCCCAGGGTAATCCACGCGCCACAGAAGAGGCTGCGGCGGATGGTTCCGGGGGCGCGCTCGCGCAGGGAGATGCTACTCAAGAGCGTCAGCAGGAAGAGTGCGGCAACAGCTACGGTGGCGATGAGCAGTACCCATTTCACGTCGTGCATGTGGTTCACTTCTGCTTCGGTGAAGGCGAGGGTATTGTCGGCGCCGGTGGTGACGCGGGCGAGGTATTCTCGCGGCGCGAAGTTGTTGATGTAATCCACACAGTAGGAGCCCAGGCGCATCCTCTCGATAAGGTAGTAGCCGTAGCTGTCTTCGGGGAATCCGGAGCGGTGGTATTCGAGCCAGAGGAAGGGTGCGGAGGCTACAGCGCGGATCGCGATCATGAGTACGGTCAGCGGTACGGTGAGCGCGATGAGGGTAGCGCGGAGCTTGAGGAAACGCGGGGTGTCTTCCACGGCGTCTTCGCGAGCTGCAGCGCGTTCTGCTGCTTCGGGCGAGGCCGCCAGGGAGGACAGCGGCGCGTTGGGGTCTGCGACCGCGTGGGTGTGACCGGTGCGGGTGGTTTCGGTGCGGTACTTGCGTCCGGCGGTGGAGGTACTTGCCGCATCCGCGGTAGCGACGGCTTCTGCTTCAGCCGCATTTTCGGCTTCTGCTGCTGCAGCTGCTTCTGCTTCGGCGGCCTTCTGCATGGTTTCGCGGTTGAGGTCGCTGAGCGTCGGGTTTTTGGGGGTGCTCTGCGAATCGCGTACGAGGGGCACGAAGCCGGTGGAGACGTTGGTGCGGGTGCGTACGCGGGTGCCGACGCCCTGTTCGCGGAGTTTGCTGCGTGCGGGGACGACGGGTACGGAGCCGGTAGGCAGGTCGGGTTCTTCGGCGACGGTGGGTACGTCTGCTGCGATGCGGCCGAAGGCTCCGGTGTGCGGTGCCGGTTCGCTGGTCACGGTCTCTGCTCGGCGAGCTTTGAGGAGTTCTTCGGCGCTATTTCGGCGGATGGCCGGGCGCAGTGCGCCCCACATTCCTCGGTGTGTTTCTTTGCTCATGGATCTCGCGTTCTTTTCGAGTGATCGGTGTTTGAGTGAGTTGCGGGTGTCTGTACTATCTGCCAGTTTCTCATACGCAAAGAACCTTCCGCATGAATTCGCGGAAGGTTCTTTGCATTCGGGTGTTTAAATTCTTGGGTTCGAATTCTAGGATTCGGTGGTGTCCGAACCCTGGACGGGTACCTTGTAGACCACTCGCCAACCCTGCGGTGCCGTCAGCCGTGCGGCGTGTTCGTCGCAGAGGTCGTAGGCGTGGGGTTCGCGGAATTCTGAGAGTGCGTCAATGATTGCCGTGGAGTCTGCGTAGGAGTAGTGGAGAGTAACAGTCGCCTCTCGCTGGCAGGTTTGGCGGGAGCACAGTCGTGCGGTCTGCATGTGGGTGGTACCTTCCTGGCTTAGCTCGCCTGCTTGCGCAGTCGGCGGCGTTCACGTTCTGACAGCCCGCCCCAGATTCCGAAGCGCTCGTCATTGTCCATTGCATATTGTAGACATTCTTCGCGCACGGGGCATACACCGCATACCCTTTTGGCGTCTCGGGTGGAGCCGCCCTTCTCGGGGAAGAAGGCTTCGGGATCGGTCTGGGCGCAGAGTGCTTCAGCTTGCCAGGCGAGTTCTCCGTCTTCGCCTTCGGTTCCGTAGCACCCTGCCGCTGCGGTCCATACGTCGGTGCAGGCAGGCATGTTTCGTTCTGCGTCTGCGAGAAAGGCGTCGGAGGCTTTTTCGAGAGATTGAGTGGGATTCATGCTACGGTGCTGAGCGCCTGATGCGCGCGCGGCCGCGATGGAGCGGTCCGATGCAATGTAGGAGCCCATGGGTTTTCCTTCTGTGTTCTCATTGTGAGCTTAATGAGTCTGCGGATCCGTCGTGGACGGAATCTTAGTGTGTATGGTATGGCATGGTTTGCCTTGGCCTCTACTGTCCCTTCCAGAGCAAACACGCTTATATATCTATTAGACGTGCGACACGCCGTTTCGTCAAACTAGACTTAAACAATATTTAGATGTATGTGTTAGGGGCGTCATATTTAATGTAAATTTGACCTTTATATATTTTCAAGCATGCCACTTGCCCTCACTCACACCTAAAGAGCACCTCAAGTTTCCCCTTCTCCAGGGTTAGTTTCCACCGCCTGCAAATTTCGCATCCTGATTGCAAATATAAGGGCTTACGGCGACCACCCTCACCCATCCCATCTCAAGCTCGGGGAAAGAATCTAATAATTAGATAAGGAAAACTTATCTTTTTCACTATGCAGTTTCTGAATATTTTTCCGAGGCATTGCGAAGCATTTACATTTCCAACTTATTTTTATACCACATTACCAAAATGAGGCTTTAGGACTGTCAAACATTTTGAACCATTAGGTTTTTAGGGCACCCTTAGGCGTTTTTACTTTACCTTTGCATCTTTTAGTACCGAGCGCATTCTCCCTGACCGCTCCACCCCCGGTGCGGTAGAGTGAAACCCATGGTTACTCTCTCCCCCACCGGCGCATCCGTGCCTACAACTCTGAACCGCTTCTTTGAGAAGCTCAGCAGCCAGCAGACCCCCGCCCTCATCTGGTACTCGGCAAACGGCGAGCGCATTGAACTCTCCGGCAGGGTCCTCATGAACTGGGTAGATAAGAGCGCAAACCTGCTAGTTGAAGAATGTGAACTGGCGCCCGGCGAGGGTTTTGATCTTCAGGCTCCCCTGCACTGGCGTACTATTGTTCTGGGCCTGGCGGCGCTGCGCGTGGGTGCTCTCCTCGATCAGGATGAGCCGCTGGTTGCCGCGGTCTGCACCGAGCAGGAGGCGAGCTATACGAATGACTCCGCGTACCTTCTGGCGGTTGACCGTGCACCGCTGGCGCTTTCCTACACCGGCGATCTGCAGGCACTGGCTCCGCACGCCGAGGAGGTGCTCGATTACTGCGCTCTGGTGCGTAGCTTTGGCGATCAGTACTCGGGCCTGCTTCCCGATGGTTCGGCAGAAATCATTGAGGGTTTCAGCTACGCGGAAGCCTACGAGCAGGCTCTCACGCAGGCACAGGCCTATCGTACGGTGGGCTATACGCTACCTTCGAGGCAGCGTGCGCTCGCTTTGGAGTTGAGCCCCGACTACGGTTTTGATGCCTCGGAGGCGACCCTGAACGCCCTGCTGGAGGTGCTAGCTATTTTGGTCTCGGGCCATGCGGTGTTTGTGGCTGACCCGAGCGTCAACTGGCAGGATGAGCAGCTGGCGTCTTTGATGGTTGCCGAGCGTGCGGCGGAGATTCCCCACGCATAGCATCCCTCCCCTGTTGCCTGAAAAATCACACGGAAAGCTACCAATCATACGGAGCGCGAACAAACATATAGGTCTTTAAACGATTCATCCCCCGACACCGTTCGTGTCGGGGGATGAATCGTTATACCACGTTCTAACTAAGCTACTTCTACAATCTGAGGAGTTCAATCCGAGGAGCTTAGGAGTTCTGCGAGCCCGGCTTCGACTGTACCTCAGGTGCAGTTGCTTCAGAGGTTGCCTTACGTGCTGCAGGTTCTTCGCCGTCAAGAATGGCGGCGGCCTCATCAAACATACGGCCGAGCTCCTCGTGGTCGGTACCTTCGCCCGCTTCAACCTTCTGGCGGTGCGAACCGTATACCCAGAAGCGGTAGAGGAAGTAGCGAAGAATGGTGCCCAGAATGGTACCGATGATCGTACCGGAGATGAAGGACGCCTCGGGGGTGCGCAGGTTCAGCACGTAGGTGCTGAATGCCACACAGCCTGCTTCAACGAGAATACCGAGCAGGTTGACCAGACCGAATTCGACCGCTTCACGCTTCCAGTTTTCGGAGCGGGAGTCGCGGAAGGTCCACAGTCGGTTCATGAGCCAGGAGAAGATAGTTGCGACAATACTTGCAACGACCTTCGCCTTGGTGTGGGACTCCGACATGATGGTCATCATCAGCACCCACACCGTCACAGAGTTCACGATGAAGGCTGCACCGCCCACGGTACCGAATTTGAGAACCTCAATACCGTAGCTGTCCCAGAGGGATTTCAAGCGTTCGGTGAGGGTCGGTTTCGTCTGTGCGCTCATGCGGGACCTATCTAGCGGAGATTTATCGGGAAAAAGGTGCCAATGCTGCGACGGTGAGCGTTGGTTACGTTGTCACTGCGTGGTGCTTCGGCCTCTTTTACAAGCTCTTATATGTTAATACAGTCCCGGTGCGTTGTTTGTCCCTTTGGGAGTTTTTCCATAGACCTCTCAGCTACCGGGTGGATTCTTTTCATCATGCGCTGATAGTTTCCTCTCTCCCCGGCCGCGCAGAAGGCAGGTTTTTACGATTTCTTCCGGTATTCACGCCCAAATATTGGGCTCCGCATCCCCATTGAACTTATTCTGTGACCTTATTGTGGTCTTGCTCCCACAGGATCTCCGAACCCGGTACACTTAGGTGATGTGACTTACCCTGTGACTGGACCCGTAATTGGCGTCATCGGCGGAGGCCAGCTGGCCCGCATGATGGCTCCCGTAGCAACTAACCTTGGCCTGAACCTGCAGATTCTCGCGGAGGCGCCCACCGTTGGCGCCGTGGCAGCGGTACGTACCGCACCCGTCGGGGACTACAAAGATCTGGACACCCTCCGCGAATTTGCTCGCGGCAAGGATGTCATCACTTTCGACCATGAGCATGTGCCCACCGAATTTCTGCGCACCCTCATGGCGGAGGGTGTGAATGTTCAGCCCCGTCCCGAAGCTCTCCAGTACGCTCAGGACAAGCTCCTGATGCGCACTGCCGTTGAGCGTCTGGGCCTGCCGAACCCCCGCTGGGCTAAGGTTTCTACCCTGGACGAACTGCTCGCCTTCGGCGATGAAATTGGCTGGCCCGTAGTGCTGAAAACCCCGCGCGGCGGCTACGACGGCAAGGGCGTACTCGTTCTGGATTCCCCCGAGGAGGCTCGCGAGCGCAGCGCCGAATGGTTCGAGCAGCTGCCTTCCCGCACTGATTTCTCGGCTCTGCTTGCCGAGGAGAAGGTTCCTTTTACCCGTGAACTCTCCGCGCTGGTGGCTCGCCGTGAAAGCGGCGAGGTGCGCCCCTGGCCGGTTGTTGAGACCATCCAGGTGAACTCCATCTGTGATGAGGTCATTGCACCCGCACAGGACCTGGACCCCGAGATCGCTGAGGCTGCCGCGGCCGCTGCGGTGACCATTGCCTCCGAGCTGGGCGTGACCGGCGTAATGGCTGTTGAGATGTTTGAGGTGCCCGGCTCCCCCGCGGGCTTCTACATCAACGAGCTGGCGATGCGCCCGCACAACACCGGCCACTGGACTCAGGACGGCTCGGTGACCAGCCAGTTCGAGCAGCACCTGCGTGCGGTACTCGACCTGCCGCTGGGTGATACCTCCGTGCTGGAGGGTGTTGCCGTAATGAAGAACTATCTGGGCGGCGAGAACGAAGACATTTTCGGTGTCTACCCGCTGGCGCTTTCGGCTGAACCGCGCGCAAAGATCCACTTCTACGGCAAGGAGACTCGTCCGGGCCGCAAGATTGGTCACGTGAATATTTCTGGCACGGTGGCTGAGCTTGAGGCGCTGCGCCATAGCGCCGCGAATGCCGCCTCCATTTTGCGTGACGGCCGCCCCCTGTAGCCCCTGTTTTAGCCGGTGCGTGGGGTGAGAGCATCCTGCGTATCCGACGCACCCTGTTGATGGTGGTTCGCCACCGCATCCTGAAAGGATATGAGGATTATGTCTCAGTCTCCCTATGATTCTTCCCAGCCCATTGTTGGCATTGTGATGGGTTCGGATTCGGATTGGTCGGTCATGGAGGCCGCAGCCGAGGTTCTGGACGAGTTCGGCATCCCTTACGAGGCTGATGTTGTTTCTGCACACCGCATGCCCGAGGACATGATTGAGTACGGCAAGAAGGCTCACAGCCGCGGTATTCGCGTGATTATTGCCGGTGCCGGCGGGGCCGCTCACCTGCCCGGTATGCTCGCTTCCGTCACCGCGTTGCCCGTGATTGGTGTTCCGGTACGCCTGAAGAACCTCGAGGGTATGGATTCGCTGCTGTCGATTGTTCAGATGCCCGCTGGTGTTCCGGTAGCTACCGTCTCCATTAACGGTGCTCGCAATGCGGGTCTGCTGGCTCTGCGTATTTTGGGTTCGGGTACCGATGCATTTGCTCAGCAGGTTCATGCTGATTTGCGTCAGTTCTCTCAGGATCTGCGCCAGAGCGCCATGGACAAGGGCGCGGCTCTGCGCACCCGCGTTGCTGATGCAAAGGCTAAGGCAGCCGCTGAGCGCGAGGCGGAGGAAAGCTCCTCCGCACCCCGCCCCGCTTCCGCTCCCGAAGCGTCGTCGGAGCCCCAGGCTTACGTTCCCTAAGCTCGGATACACTAGAAGGATGAGCAATATTCTTCAGTCCGATATTTGGGCACGTTTTCAGGAATCTAATGGTCACACCGTAATTCGTAAGAGCGGTAACGGCTGGTCGTACCTTGCAACCGTTGAGGGCGGCGCTACCGGCCGCTACCTGTACAGCCCGTACGGACCGGTCGCCTCCAGCGCTGTGGCTTTTGATGAGGCTCTCGCGTCGTTGAAGGAAGAGGCCGCGAAGCTTCGTTGCCTGTTTGTGCGCATTGAGCCTACTGAATCCGCTATTTGGGGCGATCAGGATGCGGCTGCTTTCTTGGCTCGTCGCGGTGCGGTTCTGGCTCCTCGCCAGGTGCAGCCTTCGCACACTCAGATTATTGATCTTTCGGGCACTGAGGACGAAATCCTCAAGGGAATGAGCTCCAGTTACCGTAATCGTCATCGTAATCTCCACAAAAAGGGCGTGACCGTTGAGGTGTCGACCAATCCCTCGGATATGACGATTCTCTTCGGCTTCCTCGAGGAAACCGCGGACCGTAACGGTTTTAACCGTCAGCAGGATGAGTACCTGATGCAGGTTGCTCGCGTGCTGATGCCCGCCGGTGCGGCGTCCCTGTACATTGCGAAGCTGACCGATGAGAACGGTAAGAGCACCCCGATTGCGGCGGCGTTTGTGTACGATTCGGATGACACCCGCACCTACGCGCACGCTGCGGCTTCCTTCGAGCACCGCAACCTTAGTGCAGGTGTTGTGGTGGTGACGAACTTTATCCTGGACGCTAAGCGTAAGGGTCTGAAGTACGTTGACCTCTTCGGTATTGCGCCGGAGGATCAGCCGGACCACGAGTGGGCTGGTTTCACCAAGTTCAAGAAGTCCTTCGGCGGCGAGTCGGTGGAGTACCCGGGCACCTGGGATGTTCCGGTAACCTCGCTGGGCTACCGCGCCTACACGCTGGCGTACAAGGCTCGTCCGGCTGTTCGTGATGCTGTGTCGAAGGCGAAGGCGAAGGTTCAGTCTTTCCGCTCTCGCTAACGGGTTCAGGCGCACCGCTACTGGGGCGTATCCTGAGAACTAAAAGCTAAATATACGAGGGAGCCGCCCTCACCGAGTTCTTCGGTGGGGGCGGCTCCCTGTGTATGTATGTGCAATGTTTGAGGAGTCTTAGCGCGGCTCCTCAGCCCTTGCGGGGGCGAAGATTACTGCTCTTCGAAGATTACTGCTCTTCGGGGCTCTTGGTGTGCGAGAGGATCTCGCGCAGGCGGGAGAGGCGGTGTTCTGCCTCAACGGTACGCACGGTACCGGAGGAGGAACGCATAACCAGCGACTGGGTGGTCACAACGTTCTTGCTGTAACGCACGCCGCGCAGCAGCTTACCGTCGGTGATACCGGTTGCGGCGAAGAAGCAGTTGTCGCTGGTGACCAGGTCGTTGGTGGTCAGCACGCGGTCGAGGTCGTGGCCGGCTTCCAGTGCCTTTTCACGCTCTGCCTCGTCGGTCGGTGCCAGGCGGCCCTGGATAACGCCACCGGTTGCCTTGATAGCGCATGCTGCGACAACGCCTTCGGGGGTGCCGCCGGTACCGAGCATGAGGTCCACGCCGGTGTTTTCGCGGCAGGCTGCGATAGCGCCGGCGACGTCACCGTCGAGGATGATGCGGGTACGGGCGCCTGCCTCGCGAATCTCCTGGATCAGCTTGGCGTGGCGGGGGCGGTCCAGCACGCATACGGTCAGCTCGCTGACCTTCTTGCCCTTAGCCTTAGCGACCAGGTGCAGGTTCTGCTTGACGGGCAGGCGCAGGTCGACGAACTCTGCGGCTTCGGGGCCGGTGACCAGCTTCTCCATGTAGAACACTGCGGAGGGGTCGAACATGGTGCCGCCGTCTGCCACAGCAATCACGGAGAGGGCGTTGTCCATGCCGAGTGCGGTCAGGCGGGTACCGTCGATGGGGTCAACCGCCACGTCGAGGGAGGGACCGGAGCCGTCGCCGACGTTCTCGCCGTTGTACAGCATGGGAGCCTTGTCCTTCTCGCCTTCACCGATGACAACAGTTCCGTTGAAGTTGACGGTGGAGAGGCGGTAACGCATTGCGTCTACGGCTGCACCATCTGCGAGGTTCTTTTCGCCTGCGCCGACCCAGGGGCCTGCAGCAATTGCTGCAGCTTCAGTCGCGCGGACCAGTTCCATTGCGAGGTTGCGATCGCCGTGGTTGTTGTTCGTAGTCATAGACTCACCTTCGAGATTTCTGAATACACCGTCGGCTGGCTGGTTCTTTCCAGCACGAAGTCGCCGACGCAGTAGTGCTCCTTTCAGGATAGCGCGCGAGCGCTTCGTTTTTCTTGTTCTGAACGAGTTTGCGTGCGTGTTGACTTTAAGGTGAGCAGATGCGGCAAATCTGTGAGGGCTTCATCTCTCTTCGGCACTTCATACACTCTGAGGCACTGATTTTGGGTGTTGTGAAGGCGCGCCAAACTAGCTATTTTTCGCATATTTAAGGCATATTTGAGGTAGGTTCTTTCTCCGGGAGGCTCCCGGCGAGAAACTCAGCTTCAGCGCGAGCGCCTGAAGCCCCACATACCCGTTCGCAGATTCGCTGGCTCCGACGGCACGCGTTATCTGTATTTGTCCGCTAAGGAGCATCACATGGCTGGCATCCAACCGACTCCCGCAGAAGCATGGAAGCGTCTGAAGGACGGTAACCGCCGTTTTGTTGAGGGTAGCAATGAGCACCCCAACCAGGACACGATTCGCCGTACCGACCTGGCATCGGGTCAGTTCCCGTTCGCCTCGATTTTCGGTTGCGGTGACTCTCGCCTCGCGGCAGAGATTATTTTTGACCTGGGCCTGGGCGACGCGTTCGTGGTGCGTACCGCCGGCCACGTCCTGGAGAACGCGGCGCTCGGTTCGTTGGAGTACGCGGTTGATGAGTTTGAGACCCCCATTGTGATGGTTCTCGGTCACGACTCCTGCGGTGCTGTGACTGCGGCCAGCAAGTCCCTGGAGTCCGGTGAGATGCCGCACGGCTTCATCCGTAACCTGGTGCAGCACATCCTGCCTTCGGTGATGTCCCCGAAGCTGCCGGAGAACCCGGTCGTTAACGACATGGTGCGTGAGCACACCCGCCAGACCGCCATCCGCATTATTGAGCAGTCCCACATCATTTCGGATGCGGTGGTTGAGGGCAAGGTCGCCGTGATTGGTGTCTTCTACCATCTGAAGGAGGGTAAGGCGGAGCTGGTGTTCAGCTCGCAGGACCTGACCCTGCCGGAGGAGAAGAACGACGCGCAGAACCCGCCGACTCAGACGCTTCCGGTGGTCGTGAAGACTCCCCCGCGCGTTGTGGTTGCTGAGAACCTGGACTAGGTTTCCTCTTCTCCGCTTATTACGAGCCTTAGCGCGAGAACCCACATGCTCGCACTTAACAACAGATTTTTCTATGGGATACCCCCGCCACGGTAGCGTGTTCGCACATCTACCGGGGCGGGGTTTTTACACGCCTTCTCACGCCTCAAAATTTATGAGCGTTTTTCCTCTTTTGACACCTTTTCGAGGCGACGTAAGCCACTTTGAACGCCTATCCTAGAGATATGGCTGAAAACATTGAATACCGCATTGAACATGACACCATGGGCGAAGTTCGCGTTCCGGCTGATGCACTCTACCGTGCACAGACCCAGCGCGCAGTCGAGAACTTCCCGATTTCGGGTCAGACCCTCGAATCCGCCCATATTCGTGCGCTCGCCCTCGTGAAGAAGGCAGCCGCGACCGCCAATGAGGAACTCAAGGTGCTCGACGCTGAGCGCGCCCAGGCTATCCGCGACGCAGCGGATCTGGTAGCAACCGGTAAGTACGACGCCCACTTCCCCATTGACGTTTTCCAGACCGGTTCCGGTACCTCCTCGAACATGAACACGAACGAGGTTCTGGCAACTCTGGCATCCCGTTCCCTGGAGTCCAAGGGCATTGAGGTTCACCCCAATGACCACGTGAACGCTTCCCAGTCCTCCAACGATGTCTTCCCCACCTCCGTGCACGTTGCTGTGACCGAGGCTCTGGTGAAGGACCTGATTCCCGCTCTCGAGGTGCTCGCTGAGTCCCTGGAGCGCAAGTCCGTTGAATTCAAGGACGTTGTGAAGTCCGGTCGTACCCACCTGATGGACGCAACCCCCATCACCCTGGGCCAGGAGTTCTCCGGCTACGCCGCAACCGTGCGTTACGGCATTGAGCGTGTGAACGCTTCCCTGCCCCGCGTGGCTGAGGTTCCCCTGGGCGGTACCGCTGTGGGTACCGGCATTAACACCCCGGACGGCTTCTCCGCTCGCGTGATTGAGCTGCTCGCTGAGGAGACCGGCCTGCCCCTGACCGAGGCTCGTAACCACTTCGAGGCTCAGGCTAACCGCGACGGCCTGATTGAGGTTTCCGGTCAGCTGCGCACCCTGGCGTACGGCCTGATGAAGATCAGCAACGACATCCGCTGGATGGGTTCGGGCCCGAACACCGGTCTGGGCGAGCTGCACATCCCCGATCTGCAGCCCGGCTCCTCGATTATGCCCGGTAAGGTCAACCCCGTGATTTGTGAGGCTACCATCATGGTTGCCGCTCAGGTCATCGGTAATGACGCAACCATTGCTCTGTCTTCCACTAACGGCGCGTTTGAGCTGAACGTGGGTATTCCGGTGATGGCTGCTAACCTGCTGCAGTCGATTCGCCTGCTCGCTAATGTTTCTCGCGTTTCGGCTGAGAAGATGATTGACGGTCTGACCGCTAATGTTGACCGTTGCCGCTTCCTGGCTGAGGCTTCGCCGTCGACCGTGACCCCGCTGAACAAGCTGATTGGTTACGAGGCTGCTGCGAAGATCGCTAAGTACTCGGTGGCTCACAAGGTGACTGTCCGCGAGGCAGTTGTGGCTCTGGGCTATGTGGAGCGCGGCGAAGTGACTGAGGAGCAGCTGGATGCGGCTCTGGACGTCACCAAGATGCTGGGCAACTTCTAATCTCACCCGCCTGAACCTCGCCTGAGGTTCGCGGCTTAACCATAGAGGGAGGGGCGACTCGCCATGACGGCGGGTCGC
>NZ_KZ627135.1:102295-114342 GCF_001811075.1 Rothia sp. HMSC069C03 | reverse complement strand
GCCATGACGGCGGGTCGCCCCTCCCTCTGTATGTGTTCTCTGCTCCGTCATTAAGGTGGTAGCGGGTCCTCGCTATTGTTCAACAATATTGAACACTTTGAACTGTTTATAGTGGACCAGCGTGTAGATGAGGCAGAGTACAGCCGGGATGCTGACGACAAGCGCAGCGTTGAAGGAGCCGAGATGGTCAAGCATCAGTGCTACCGCGCCCATCGAGTACAGCGTTCCTAATCCAAACACGGCGCCGTCAAGGGAGCTGGCTCGCCCCAGTAGCTCATTCGGTGTAATGCAGTCACGCAGATTGTTGGAGAAGATGAAAGCTGATGCCCATCCTACGTCCAGAATGAAGAGCAGGGCGCCGAGCACTACGGGGTTATTGCTGATGGTGACCAGCGGTATTCCGAGCAGGGATACGACGTTGGCGACCAGCAGCATTCCTCGTGTGTTCTCGAAAGAGAGGAAACGATCGATGATGAGCGCCGCGACGATACCACCGATACCGCTGCAGGCCATAATCATGCCTACCACTGAGGCTTCAAAAGTGAGCTCCTCATACAGGCGGTAAATAATGATGAGTGAATACGATGCCGTAGCTGCCGCCAAGAAGAACGTGTAGACAAGGATAAGTCTCTGCGGAGCACCGGAGAACATGTATTGGATACCGTCAAACATGCGGTGAATAAACCCATGTTGTGCGGTTTCGCGTTGCTCAGTTTTAGTTTCCATCTCTACGGATGGCAACGTTGCGTATGAAATAGTTGCCGCTCCGAAAAGGAGCACCGGGACGATAAGACCGACCGTTGCACCCGCGACAAGAACAATAAATCCTGCCGTAGGGGGCGCAATGATTGCGGATATTCCCTCGCAAATTTCACGACGTGCATTGTACGAAAGAAGGTTTTCTCGTCCGAGAAGCTGCGGAATATATCCTGCTTCTGAGGCAGCAGCCAGCTCAGAGAAGACACCGCTCACAAATCCTAGTGCGGCGATGGCGAACCATGACAGCATATGCTGCTCAATCATCAACGCCAAGGTAAGGATGCTGAGGATGTTTACTGCCCCGGCAATCACAATCATAGGTTTTCGAGGCAGACTATCAGATAGGGTTGCTAGTGGATATGCCAAGGCGATATTGGGGATTTGCATGGCTACCGCCATTACGCCAGCCAGCCCAATTTCGCCTGTACTAGCGAGAATCGCAATGGGTAGGGCGAAGGAATATATTCCTGTACCCACCAGAGAGCCAATAAGGGCTACGTAGATTCTCCAGGGTATTTTATGTGTTGTCATGCTTTCCTCTTCCCAGCACGCATCAAAATAGCTGCTAACAATTGTGATGAACACGATGATCCTAGTTCACAGAAAATGGCATGCCTTAAAGATTTATAGGCAGAGTAAAAGGAAAGCGACTACGCTCACCAGAACATCACGTGAACGAATCTTTCTCGGGTTACTGACTAATACGGGCCGTCACTCCCAATGTAACCCGTGTCATATATAAAGCATCTCATGCAAACCACTCATAACTCGATACACAGACGCAAATTAAGGTAAAAAAGACAAAAACAAAATAAAACCATGGCAAAATTCAGGCTTCCAGTCCCCCACTCCCACAGAAAAACAGGAAGAACCACCCAATAACATGTAACAAACTGTCATAAAAATACTGGGAGGGGCGACTCGCCATGACGGCGGGTCGCCCCTCCCTCTGTATCTACACGCCTCATTCGTCGCTTTTACTCAGCCCCAGCAGCCGGTCTAGTACTCTTCCGGCGGCACCGACTCCAAACCAAAACGGCAGTGGCCGTCATAGTTCAGCGCCGCATCAATACGGTCCAGCATCCGCTCCGAAAGCAACGCACGCTCCGCCGGGTCAGACACATCCACCCAACGCACCTGCGAAGACTCCTCATCATTCACCTTCGCCTCACCAGAAACCCAGCGGCACAAGAACGTATGATCCAAGAACTGGCAGCGGTCACCATTACCGAACTGCATCGGCGGGTCAGCCTTCACCTGCGCCAGCTCCAGCACCTCAATCTGCACGTTCGCCTCCTCCTGCGCCTCACGCAGGCAGGTCAGTGCGGGGCTCTCCCCCGGGTCCACAATGCCCGTGATCGGGGTCCACGCCCCGTTATCGCTACGGCGCACCAGCAGCACCTTAGAATCCTGCTCACGGTACACCACAGCCGTCGCACCGGACAGCCACAGGTAATCCGAACCAATCCGCTCACGCAGCTTACGGATATAGGGAGGAGTAGGCATAACATCAACCTTTCAAAAGCCCCGGCAAATCTACCGGGAATAGGTGCCAGAGAGCAGAGCAAACAGCCCCGAGCCGCACACAGAACAAGCCCGCCATTTAGCCGGACGGTCACCCTACTTCGGAATCTACCACAGAGAATACGCCGGAGCAGCCAACGCCACCAGCGCCCCCAGAAGCATAAACGGACCGAAGGCAATGCGGGTGCTACCACGCACCTTCGTGAACAACACCAGAGCCAAAGACACCAGACCACCGGCAAGGAACGTCACCAGCGACGCCCACCCCAGATTCGCCCAAGACAGGTACCCGAGCACACCGCCCAGAATACCGGCAAGCTTCACATCCCCGCGGCCCAGCGTACCAAAAGACAGGATACGCAGAAGCAGGTAGCAGAACCACAGTGCCAGACCGGCACCAATCACACGCCAAATATCGGCGGGGCGACCGGCAAAAAGCAAAGACACCGGCAACGCCGTGTAGGTGGCAATAGCCAGAGGAATCAGGATGCGGTGCGGCAGACGGTGCTCCCGCATGTCAATACGCCACAGCCGCAGGGCACACCACAGAAAATACAGCAGGTAGCTGCCGAGCACCAAAGCGGCAATAACGGAGGCGCCTCCAGCGTTGTAGAGGCGGGAAAGCTCAGCGAGCATAGAACGTCCATTCTGTATTGCTGGAGGCTGTACTACCAGAGACTGCTAGCCAGCGGCGCTAGAGCATCTAAGGTCTAGGAACCGAATCGGCGGGAACGATTCGCGTAATCCCGCAGAGCACGCAGAAAATCAACGCGCGTGAAATCCGGCCACAGGGCACGGCAGAAATAAAACTCAGAATACGCGCTCTGCCAGGTCATGAAACCGGACAGGCGCTGCTCACCCGAAGTGCGAATCAGCAGGTCCGGGTCGGGCATATCGGCAGTGTACAGGTGCGAAGAAATATCCTCCACGCTCAGCTGTTCAGCAAGCGAGTCCAAGGATGCGCCCTCAGCGGCGGCCTCACGCAGAACCGAGCGGACCGCGTCCACAATCTCCTGGCGTCCGCCGTAACCGACCGCAATGTTCACGCGAACACCGGGCAGGTGCGCAGTCTGCTCAATCGCCCAATCCAGGCGCTCGTGCAGCTGAGGAGGAATTAGGTCAATATTGCCGATAGCGCGCACCGGACCGCAGGCGGATTCCACCAGACGCACCAGAAACGCATCAATCACAGCGACCAGACCGGTCAGTTCCTTCTCGGGGCGTTTCAGGTTCTCAGTGGAGAGCATGTACAGGCTCACCTGCGGAATCGACAGCTCAGTACACCACGCAAGAAAATCAATAATTCGCTCCGCACCGGCGGCGTGGCCCTCACGGGTGCTCAAGCCGCGCTGAGCCGCCCAGCGGCGGTTACCGTCCACCAGCACTCCAATATGTGCCGGCAGGGATTCGGGGCTCAGCGAGCGCGCCAGAGCCTGCTCATAGACGGTAGGCTCAGTGACAGTGCCGGGGTTGCTGGCGTGGCCGTGCACAGTAATCACGGGCAGGGCGTTGGCGCTCATGGCTCATACCTCATTCGGCTGTCGTGGCAGATAATTCAGCGGGCTCATAACGAAAGAGTCCAAGCTCTTATTCTACGCCGCCGCGCCGTACCTTCGCGGCAATCAGCATCGCGGTTGGGCTGAGAATCGGCTCAAAATTTGTGGCATTCGGAGTTGCGTGCGGGGGTGCAGACATCGCGCGCCTAATAATAGTTGATGCCCTTCACCTACGACTCATATCGTGGGTGAAGGGCATCATTGTAACGCGCGGGGCGATGCGCCCCAGCCTAGATAACGTAGTAGTCGCTCAGGCCCTCGTCCAGGCTAGATTCGGGCAGCTGAACCTCAGTGTGCGAGGCGGCCAGCGTGTAGTCCTCCCAGGGCCAAATGTCCTTCAGCTGTTCGCTGGGCACGGCGAAGAACACGCCGTTCGGGTCCACCTGCGAGGCGTGCGCGCGCAAAGCCTGATCGCGCTGCTCAAAGTGCTCGTGAACCAGGATGCGGGTCGTAGTCTCGTGGCGAGGTGCCTCCCCCGAGGAGGCGCGGTGCGCGAGGTTCTCAATCCAGCCGCTCAGCAGGCTCTCACCGTGCGTATCGAGCAGATGCTCGTGCAGGGCGAGGGTGCGTTCGGGGTTGAATGCGCGGTCGTAGTAGAGCTTCAGCGGGGTCCAAGGCTCACCCTCACCCACGTAGGCATCCGGGTCGCCCGCCTTCTCGAATGCTTCCACGGCAACCTTGTGGGTCATGATGTGGTCGGGGTGCGGGTAGCCGCCAATTTCGTCATAGGTGATGATGATGTGCGGGCGGTACTCACGCACCAGACGCACGAGCGGCGCGGCGGCACGGTCCAGGGGCATGGTGCCAAAGCTACCGAAGGGAAGCGGCGGCATGGGGTCACCCTCGGGCAGACCAGAGTCGAAGAAGCCAATCCAGCGGTGTTCAATACCCATAATCTCGCGGGCAGCCGCCATCTCAGCGCGGCGCAGACCCGGCAGGTCACGGTGCGCACGCGGGCTCTTATCGACCTCCTCGTTCAGGATGTCACCGCGCTCGCCGCCGGTCATCGTCGCCACCATGAAGCGGGCACCACGGGCAATATACGCCGAGGCGGTACCGGCGCCCTTGGAGGACTCATCGTCCGGGTGGGCGTGCACCGCGAGGATGCGCAGACCGGTGTAGTCCTCCTCCAGCGGTTTGAGGGAGTCCACGGGAGGGTGAGTCGGCAGGTTTGCCTTCAGCTGTTCAATGGCTTCGCTCACGGTGGTCTCCTTTAGGTGATGCGCCAGGGGTCGATGATGTGTCTGTGATTCGCGAATACGAGCGCTACACGGCAGAAATTTTACGGTTGTAGCTTCTCGTATGATACCCAAGGATAGCGCCGGTGCACTAGCGCAGATGACGCCGTGTGACGTCGTGAAACGTGCCGTCATATCAGCAGATTCACTGGCAAGAAACAGGATGATGCTGGCGGAGTGTTCAGCTACCGGCGTGCGTACCGGCGAAGATGTGCCCAGAGGGGAAGATACGACCGGCATAACAGCCGAAAATCCTCCGGTGCTCTAGAATAGGTCTGTTGATTCATTCCGTTACCGGTACCGCCGCGCATTGAACGCGGCACGCGGTAGCGGGTTTATTCGTTTCGCACCGGCAGAGCCGGCGCATAAGCAAAGGACACGCATGGCTGAAAACACCGGTGCATGGCTCACTCAGGACGCCTTCGACCGCCTCACCCAGGAGCTGGAGTACCTCTCCGGCCCGTACCGCCAGGAAATCGTTGACCGCATCGCGCAGGCACGCGATGAGGGTGACCTCCGCGAGAACGGCGGCTACCACGCAGCACGCGACGAGCAGGCGAAGAACGAAGCGCGCATCAAGCAGCTCAAGCACCTGCTGGAAACCGCACACATCGGCGACACTCCCGCTGACGACGGCGTAGTAGAACACGGCATGGTTATCGAAGCTGAGGTTGCCGGCCGCACCCTGAAGTTCCTACTCGGCTCCCGCGAAATTGAGGACACTCTGCCGGCAGGTAGCGACCTGAAGGTCTTCTCCGAGAAGTCCCCCCTCGGCGCAGCAATTATGGGCGCTAAGCAGGGCGACGAGGTCACCTACACCGCTCCGAACGGTAAGGAACTGAGCGCCAAGATTATCTCCGCAACCCCTTACCAGGGCTAAGAAGTTAGAGCTAAGAGACAGCGCTAGATATAAAACAAACAGTGCGGGGTGCTGACCATCAACGGTCAGTGCCCCGCACTGTTTGTGTCTATTCTTGCGTTCTGCCTATAAGTCGCAGGCGCACCTATTACAGCTCGTCGGCTAATAAATATATCGGCTTAGTAGACGATGATGGGCTTGAAACCCGCGTCCTCCAGGGCAGAAATCACCTGGCGGCAATGCTCCACACCCTTGGTTTCCATGTCGATCGTAATCGACACATCGCCCATGGACAGCGAACCACCCACACGGGTGTGATCCACACCGGTCACGTTCGCATCATTCTCAGAAATAATGCGGGAAATGGTCGCCAGCTCACCCGGACGGTCAGACAGCATCATCTTCACGGTCATGTAGCGGCCAGCCGCAGACAGACCGCGCTGAATCACCTTCAGCATCAGCATCGGGTCAATATTGCCGCCGGAAAGCACGCACACGACGGTACCCAGGTCGCCGTACTCTTCCTTCAGCTTGCCGTTCATCAGCGCAGCCACGGGCACCGAACCGGCAGGCTCCACCACAAGCTTGTTACGTTCCATCAGGAAGATCAGGGCGCGAGCGATATCGTCTTCACTCACGGTCGCCACATCGTCTACCAGCTCCTTGATGATGGAGAAAGGCATCTGGCCGGGGCGACCCACCGCAATACCATCAGCAATGGTGGAAACCTTCTTTAGCGGCACCAGAGCATCCGCAGCCAGCGACAGCGGGTACGCCGCCGCGTGCTCCGCCTGAACACCAATAATCTTGATCTTCTTACCGAGCTTCTGCTCCTTCGCGCGGATAGCAGCGGACAGACCAGCCAGCAGACCGCCGCCGCCAACACCCACAATCACGGTGTCAACGTCCGGAACCTGCTCCAGGATTTCCAGACCGATCGTTCCCTGGCCGGCAATAATGTCTTCATTGTCGAAGGGGTGCACGAACACCGCGCCGGTCTCTTCGGCGTAGCGCTTCGCCTCCGCCAGAGCCTCATCCACGGTCACACCGTGCAACTCAACCTCAGCGCCGTGATCGCGGGTTGCGGTAATCTTAGGCAGTGCCGCACCCAGCGGCATGTAAATGCGAGCCTTAATGCCCAGACGGTCAGCAGCCAGAGCCACACCCTGAGCGTGGTTACCTGCACTCGCCGCCACGACGCCGCGCTTCTTCTCCTCCTCGGAGAGCTTTGCCATGCGCACATACGCGCCGCGCACCTTGAACGAACCGGCGCGTTGCAGGTTCTCACACTTGAAGAACACCTCGGAACCCAGGCGCTGGCTCAGGGCACGCGAATGGGCGACCGGGGTGCGTTCAATAACGCCTTCGAGCAGCTCTGCGGCACGTTCAATATCGGTAATGGTCACGGGCAGGGAGTCGAGATCTACGCTCACGGGTTTTCCATTCTGACGGTGCGTTGTCCCGCGGGCGCGGGATGGTGATGTATTGCTCATCCCATTTTAGAGGATGGGTACAGCGAAGGGGGCTACCCGGTCGCAAGTAGCCCCCTGGCGAGACACCGCCGTAGACGGCATCGCGGCCGGCGGTATCGCCGGGACGAGTTAGCGGTGCGTTATCGAGGGTGGCGGGGTGCCCTACGCCAAAACCTCCCGCTCGATGCAGGCCCCTAGTCTTCGGAGGAGTCCGAAGCCTCGGAAGCCTGGTTCTCAGGCTCCTCAGCCTTCTGACGGCTCGGCACCCGGGAGGCCAGATTCTTGACGCTCTCCTGCCGTTCCTGGGCCTTCTCCTCAGCCTGCTCGCGGCGAGCCACCTCGTGCGGGAAGAGGAACTCCTCCTCACGAGGTGCTTCCTTCTCCCAGTCACGGTTCGCCAGGTAACGCACCACCGCGTTGACCACAGCCAGAGTCGGCACAGCGAACAGAGCACCCACCGCACCAAAAATCATGGATCCACCAGCCACCGAGAAAATAACCGCCAGCGGGTGCAGGGAGACAGCCTTACCCATAATGAGCGGCTGCAGAATGTTGGATTCGAGCTGCTGAACCAGCAGAACAATACCGAGCATAATCAGCGCCTGCACCGGGCCCAGAGCAACCAGCGCCAGCAGCACAGCCACAGCACCGGAAATGAGGGCACCAATCACCGGAACGAAGGAGCCGAGGAAGACCAGCACACCCAGCGGGATAGCCAGCGGAACACCCAGAATTGCGGCACCAATACCGATGCCGATAGCGTCAATAGCCGCCACCAGAATCTGAACGCGCACGTACGCACCCAGGGACTTCCAACCCGCGCGACCCGCACCGTTGACTGCGGCACGCGCATCCTTCGGGAAGAGGCGAGTGACGAACAGCCAGATACGCTCACCCTCCATCAGGAAGAAGACCAGGGTAAACAAGGTCAGCAGGGTACCGGTCGCAACCTCAGCCGCAGTCGAACCTACCTGAGACACACCGTGCAGCACGGAGCTGGGGTTATTGGTTACAGCGCTCTCCATCTGATCCAACAGCTGGTTCATCTGGTCGGCGCCGAACTCGTAGCCGAGGTTCTTCAGCCAACCAATCAGCTGCTGGTAGCCCTGCATCGCCTTATCCGCCATGGACACAAAACCGCGCAGAATCTGCTGACCGGTCAGCGAAATAATACCGGCGAGCACCAGAATCATACCGATTTCGGCAATAGCCGCGGCGCTACCGGCACGAACGCCCTTCTTACGCAGAAGCATCACGGCGGGGCTCAGCAGAGCCGCCAGCAGCAGAGCCACCAGAAGAGAAATAACCAGCAGGGAGACGTGCCCCAGGCCCTTCCAAAGGATCCAACCGGCACCGGCAATCATAATGATGCGCCACGCCCAAGCACCAGCAACTTCCATAGCAAAAGGCACCCGGTAGCCGCGCTCCTCCTCGGCTACATGCTCTTCTGCAACAGGTGTAATTTTCACGGTGTCTCCAACTCGTTATCGGTGTCGCGCCCGCGCGGGGCAGCTTCGGCTGCCCCAGCGGAGGCGGTATGTGGTGATGTTGTTGCGCCCCTCCCCTGCGCCTCGATACATCGGGGAAGTAAAGCGGCGAAAGCGGCGGCACCATCACGGTACCGCCGCCTCAAAGTGAGCTTTAGTCGTTGCTAAAGATGCTTGCCAGGTACATGAGAACACGCAGGATCTCAACATACAGCCAGACCAGAGAAGCGGTCAGGCCGAAAGCAAGGCGCCAAGACTCACGCTCGGGCAGGCCAGCCTCCACAGCCTCGGAGGTGGTGGTGAAGTCCAGCAGCAGCGAGTAGGTTGCCAGCGCAACAGCGAACAGACCAACCACCAGGCCCAGCGGAATACCACCAATAGAGAAGCTGTTCAGCGAGGAACCGAAGATACCCGCGGTCAGCATGGACACCAGGCCGTAACCCAGGTAGCTGAGCGCACCAATCATGAAAATCTTATTCAGCTTGGGGGTGGTGCGAATCTTGCCGTTGGCGAAGAGAGCCAGGGTCACACCCGCAACCACGAGGGTTGCCAGAACCGCCTGAACTGCCACGCCGGGGTAGCGCATATCCACAACAGCGGACAGACCACCGAGTAGCAGACCTTCCATGAGCGCGTAGGTCATGACCAGAATCGGGGAAACCTTCTTCTTGAAGGAGTTCACCAGACCCAGGACCAGACCGCCAACCATGCCCAGGAGCAGCAGCACCGGTGCATTCCATGCAACAGCGGCACCGACAGCGACCAGGCCCAGGTTGATACCGGTCTTAACCAAGACATCGTTCATGGTCAGGCGCTCACCGGCGGGGATGGGCTCCGAGTAGGTGGGGGCTGCTACGCCGTAGTCAGCCTCACCGTACGGCTGGCCGTACTGTGCCTGCTGGCCGTACTGTGCCTGCTGACCATACTGCTGGCCATAGGGCTGCTGGCCGTAGGTGTTCTGGCCGTAGCCCTGCTGATCATACTGCTGACCGTACTGGCCATAGGTCTGCTGCTGACCGTACTGTGCCTGCTGACCGTACTGCGCCTGCTGGCTGGTCTGCTGCGGCTGCGCACCAAAACGACCGAAACGAGAGTCACCCTGAGTGACATTCTTCGTCATTGAATTCAGAAGCGGGTTTCCCGCCATCTTTCTCTCCTTAAACGGGTACAAAACTAATTCTGTTAATTATATCGGATAGATTCTGTGCTCACGGGCGCTGTTCGTTACCAGCATGGGCTTCTAGCGACCTTGCCAGAATATTTCAGGGCGGTGTTTACCTGAGGTTCACCCAGGCCCGCGCCGCCCCGCACGCAGACCCTCCTGCGCGCCTCTTTGTGAAGCGTCTAGTGCGAAGCTTCCAAACAATCCAGGAGTTGCTCCAGATACCCTAGAACTGCCTGTTCCTCGTTCGAGCCAATCACCTCATCGGCAGCATTTCGCACAACCTCCGGGGCATTAGACATGGCAACACCCCAGCCCGCGTAGCGGAGCATCTCCATGTCGTTCTCGCCGTCACCGAAGGCAAGAATGCCCGCCGGGTCAGCATCCAGACGCTCGCACAGGTCCTTCAGTCCGGTCGCCTTATTGACACCGGTACGCACCAGATCAATGGCACCGAAGCCGCTAACCATCGGGGTAACGGTCTGCTGAAGAGCCTCACGCAGGTAAACGCTCAACTGCTGCGTCTGCTTAGGCGGGGTCAGCAGCGGGAACTTAATGGGTGCACCCTCAAAATCTTCAATAGAGTCAACCATGACCGAGCCGGGGAAGAAGAACGCCGCAAAATCCTCCAGCGTGAGGGTTTCGGGAAGCTCCTGACCGGTGTCTTCAAAATAGCCGCGAATCATGTGAACAATCTGATCGCAACGGTCCTTGGGCAGGTAGATACCTTCGGTGGTGCAGACCAGCAGACCAATCTGATCCAATCCCTGCACTACCTCAATAATGCGCGGCACGTCCTCTTCTTCAAAGGGATGCACGGCAAGCTGACCGCTCTCATCAGCAAGGTACGCACCATTTTCAGCGATATAGATAAGACCCTGATTCTCGAAGCCGCGCATATAGTCCTGCAGCTTGGCGTAGGTGTTTCCGCTCGCCACAACAAAGTGAATGCCCAGCACCCGCAGGCGAGGCAGGATGCGCGAGAAACGTTCGGTGTCGAAAGTTTTGGAGTCGGTGAGGAAGGTGCCATCCATATCGACGGCAATGATGGAGGGTTTAGTCTGCATGCTGTGCCTTTCTGGCCCTGCTACCCCATTCAGGCGGGGGTGCGTCTGTGCCTGTGTCTCCTCTAGGGTCTCACGTTTTGAGCTCCAGAAGACGGTATGCGGGTGTTTTTGGAGTATGGAGCGCCGTCACAAAACGTCATCTAAAACCCCCATTTTAGGGCACAGGTCACTTTTTAGTCCCATTTTCACTGCTTTTTTGCGCCCTTTTCCTCTACGAACTGAATTTACTTGAAGTGTAAAACTTTACCTGTCAAGCTTGAAGGCATGAACAACGACACCATGAAATCCACCGGTTTGCTCATCCTCCGACTCGTCTTCGGCTTCGTCATGATCATGCACGGATCCCAGAAAGCATTCGAATGGACCCCCGCGGGCACCACCGCCTCCTTCGAACAGATGGGCATCCCCATGGCAGCTACAGCAGCATACTTCGCCATGGCAACCGAGCTAGTCGGCGGCATCATGATCATCCTGGGTGCAGGCACCCGCATCGCGGCAGCCGCATCCGTCGTATCCATGAGCGGCGCGCTCTTCTTCGTCCACCTCGCAGCAGGTTTCTCCGCATCCAAGGGCGGCTACGAATACGTCCTCACCCTCGCCGCAGTAGCGGCAGCCCTCACCCTCACCGGCGCAGGCAAGTTCTCCATCGACGCGCTAATCACCGCGCGCCGCAAGTAAGCTTTGAACCGCCTCCTGCCTCACACACATGATTCCTGAAGGCAGGCAATCACCGATAGGTTCACCAGATTTCACCGCCGGCCGTCCTAATTCCGGCAAAGGACGACCGCATCTACCCGCGGTGAAGAGAGTGCGCGGAATGCGGCACCCCGCACCGTCACTCCACGATGCCCCCGATAGTACGGGTCGGGGGCATCGCCTTTTAAACTCCAAACACCACCCCCCAGACATGTACCCCCCCCCCC